>JACRMB010000003.1:0-345932 GCA_016235065.1 Actinomycetota bacterium
CCGGGGAAAACGGCTTCTCGGTGGAGCAGGATGCATATGAAGTCGGCAAAGTGGACCTGTCGAAGCCCGACGCATATTTCGGCGATCCCATCACGCTCACAGGTAGCGGGCAGCTGCCGAACGCAAATCTGGTGATATTCATGGGGGGCGTTTACTCGGGAGACAACGAGATGTATCTGGCGATACTGGGGGAGACTACTTCAGACAGCAGCGGCAACTGGACATTCACATTCACGGTGCCGACGACCTGTACCAAGGAAAGTGACGACTCAACCGTGGAGATATTTCCGGCATACTGGCCTGTAGCTGGTGTGACCGAAGGCCCGGACATCGGGATCTATGCTTCCTGGGCGGATCCGGATCTGCTGGTGTATGGAGCGCCGCCATCGTCGACTCCGACAGGCACTGAAAACGCGACATACGGGTCAGGTACTTATTCCAGCGCCACCCTGCCTGCGACCGGATCGTTCACAACGATCCTCGGGATAGGGCTGATCGGCGCAGGCGCCTTGTGTTTCTATGCAACCCGCGTGGTATGTTGCCGCAGCAATCCAGGTGAACACAGGAACGGGCAATAAGGCCAGTTCAACCGTAAGGCCTGTTCAGCTGGCTCACGCCTGAAATAGCACGATCCGGGCGGGCTCATGGAGCCCGCCCTTTTTTAATCCGCCCAAAGGAACACGATTTCTCCGCACCCGGGACTTCGGCAAACAGGACCCCACGCACGCCTCCCCCGTTTATGATAATCTTTTTGCGTCCTGGCTACGGATCCAGGGCGGCCTGTCAGACTAAAAACACCAGCAACCACGAGAAATCCCCGGGAGAGACTAAGCATGACAGAGCTCAACCGTGAACAGATAAAAAAGATCATTCCTCACCGCGACCCCTTCCTTTTCCTTGACGAGGTTGTCGAGCTTGTGCCCGGCGAGAAGGTGGTGGCCATCAAGTCGGTAAGGCTGGAAGAGCCGCACTTCAAGGGCCATTTTCCCGGCAGGCCGATCATGCCAGGCGTACTCATTGTTGAAGCACTGGCCCAGGCCGGAGCGGTAGCGGCACTTTCCACATCCGGTAACGAGGGCAAGCTGGTGCTGTTCGCGGGCATAGACGGGGTCCGTTTCAAGCAGCCGGTGGTCCCCGGCGATACGTTGAGGCTCGAAGTCGAGATGACCCGCATGCGCGGTGCCATCGGCAAGGCTGACGCACGGGCTCTGGTAGATGGCAAGCTTGCCTGCAAGGCCGAGCTGACTTTCGCTATCGCTGAGAGGGAGGCGTGAGTTTGCCCACTACCCGGTCCGCGGCCACGACATCCTTGCCGGCAAGACGCCTCAGGTGAATCCCAGAAAGGTAAAAATCTCCGCTGTCGGCACCCATGTGCCGGAGCGCATAGTGACCAATGACGAGCTGTCGCTCACCCTCGACACCTCCGATGAGTGGATTTCAACCCGCAGCGGCATCCGGGAGCGCCGAATCGCCGCCGACAACGAGGCCGCGAGCGACCTGGGGGCTATTGCCGCATCACGCGCTCTCGAAGCCGCCTCTGTCAGGCCTGAAGAACTCGACCTGATCATAGTCGCCAGCCTGTCACCAGATATGCTTTTCCCTCCGACCGCCTCGTTCATCTCGGGCAAGATCGGTGCTGACGGCACTCCGGCCTTCGACCTTTCCGCCGCCTGCACAGGTTTCATCTACGCGTTGGCCACCGGTAGCTCGTTCATCGCTTCCGGACAGGCCGATAAAGTGCTGGTCGTAGGTGCCGAGGTCGTCTCCAAGATGATAGACTGGACCGACCGCGGCACCGCTGTCCTTTTTGGAGATGGGGCTGGCGCGGTATTGCTCGAGGCCGCCGCTGGCGACGACGAAGGCATCCTCGGGTTCGATCTGGGGAACGACCCCACTGGTGCGGATCTGTTGAATCTACCGGCCGGGGGATCCCGTGAGCCGGCATCTGAAGAGACTGTCGCTGCGCGAAGGCATTCGATCCGGATGAACGGTGGCGAAGTCTTCAAGTTCGCCACCAGGATAATCGCGTCTTCTTGTCGCGAAGTCCTTTCCCGGCAAGGTTGCCAGGTCGAAGATGTGGATCTGTTCATACCGCATCAGGCCAATATCCGCATCATCGATTCAGCCGCCAAGAAGCTTGGGATCGCACCCGACCGTGTGTTCTCAAATCTGGAACGATATGGCAATACATCCTGTGCCTCGATTCCCCTCTGTCTGGACGAGGCGGCGGCCGCCGGCAGGATCAGCGGCGGCGAGCTGGTTCTGATGGTTGGATTCGGAGCCGGTCTGTCCTGGGGCTCGTGCCTGGTTCGCATGGGCGAGCTCAAAAGGATCTAGGAGATAACATGACCAATCGTGTCTGTGAGCTGCTTGAGATAGATCACCCGATAATCCAGGGCGGCATGTCCTGGGTAAGCGATGCAAGCCTTGCGGCAGCTGTTTCCAACGGCGGCGGCCTTGGCATCATCGGCGCGGGCGCCATGCCGCCCGAGATCCTTCGTGAAGAGATAGCAAGGACCCGTGAACTCACGGACCGTCCCTTCGGCGTCAACATGATCATGATCAATCCCGAATTCGGCGACCAGCTCGAAGTCGTGATGAAAGAGAAGCCACCAGTATTGACCCTGGGCGCAGTGCAAAGCACCACAGTAATCCCTGACATCAAGGCAAAGGGGATCAAGGTTTTGCCGGTGATCGCCGCGGTCGCGATGGCGAGGCGGGCAGAGCAGCATGGGGCCGACGCCGTCATCGCAGAAGGCTGTGAGGCTGGCGGCCACATAGGCGAGACGACCACAATGGTCCTTACCCCACTCATATCGCGATCGGTGGAAATACCGGTCCTCGCGGCCGGTGGCATCGTCGACGGCGCCACCATGGTGGCCGCATTCGCGCTCGGAGCAGAGGGCGTTCAGATGGGCACCCGTTTCGTCTGCGCGACCGAGTGCACTGTCCACGAGGCGGTCAAGGAGAAGTTTATCAAGGCCGGCGACAGGGCCACCGTCGTGACCGCTAGGGCTATCGGTTATCCGGTCAGGTCCATCAAGAACAAGCTCGCGAGCAACTACGTCGACCTCGAGCGCGACTTTCTTCTAGGCAAGCGTTCGGTCGAGGAGATTGAACGGTATGGCCTCGGCAAACTCCGGGAGGCCATGCGCGAAGGCAACGTCAAGGACGGGTCGATGATGGCCGGTCAGGACGTGGCCCTCGTAGACAGGATCCAGCCAGCTGCCGAGATAATCAGCGAGATCGTCGCCGAAGCGGAATCAGAGGCAGAAAAGCTTATGTCACGGCTGACACTCAGGCGCTAGGAACAACCTTGGGCAAGCTCGTCTTCGTCTTTCCCGGTCAGGGATCACAATCTGTTGGAATGGGCAGAGAGTTCGTCGATGCCTGTGAACCCGCCGCCGCCGTCTACGCCGCCGCCGCTGAGGAGCTTGGCATGGATGTGGCGAAGCTCAGCTTCGACGGTCCTGTGGAGAGTCTCGGACGTACCGAGAACGCCCAGCTGGCGCTTTTCGTCAACAGCATGGCCGTACAGGCGGTGATTTCCGAAACGACTCAATTGAAAGCGGATATAGTCACGGGACACAGCCTCGGCGAATACAGCGCCCTGGCGGCAGCGGGAGCCTTCAGCTTCACTGACGGACTCCTGCTGGTAGCCAGCCGCGGAAAAGCCATGAGCGAGGCCACGGTGGAGCGGCCGGGAACCATGGCGGCCATCCTCGGCCTGGAAGACAAAAAGGTCGAATCGATCTGCTCGGAAGCCGGCGAGGTCTGGCCTGTGAATTACAACAGCCCCGGCCAGCTGGTGATAAGTGGTGAAAAAGCTTCTGTCGAGCGGGCAATGCTCCAGGCAGAGAAGGCCGGGGCAAAGAAAACAGTCCAGCTAGCCGTGAGTGGTTCGTTCCATAGCCCCATGATGCGGCCGGCGGCAGGTGTGATGAAGGAAAAGCTGGCCATGGTGGAATTCCATGAACCGTCACCGGCTTTCATCTCCAGCATCAGCTGTGAATACGAAAGCGCAGGAGGATTAGGCGAGCTGCTGGTACGCCAGATCGTATCACCAGTGCGGTGGCGCCAGACTGTCGAGCGGCTTATAGAAGACGGCGCCGACCGATTCCTCGAAGTTGGCAATGGCAAGGTCTTGTGCGGGCTCATCCGGCGCATCAACAGGGACGTAGTAGCGGTGAACGTTTCAGATCCCGCAAGCCTTGAGAAGGCGATCGTGGCCCTGCAGTCATAGGGGAGAGCTTTAAGGTACAGGCAGAGAACTATAGTATGGGCATGGAAAAAAGTGGCAATGGAAAGAATAAATCATGAACTCAGCAACCAGTAATAATCTTAACCTCGAAGGCCAGGTTGCCCTGGTCACTGGCGCCGCCCGCGGCATTGGCAAGGCAGCCGCTATAGCCCTGGCGGATGCCGGCGCGGACATCGCCATAAATTATCAGCATAGCGCTGAGGCGGCTGAGGCGCTAGCCGCTGAATTGTCAGCTCTCGGAGTCAAAAGCGTCCCGGTCCAGGGAGATGTGGCCGATTCGGGCCAGGTGGCCGGGATGATCAAGAAGGCTGAAGCGGCTCTCGGCGGTATCAGTATCCTGGTCAACAACGCGGGGATAACCCGTGACGGCCTGGTCATGAGGATGAGCGACGAGGATTTCGATGCGGTTATCGCCACCAGTCTGCGAGGCGCCTTTCTTTGCAGCAAGGCCGTCGCTCGTGGCATGATGAAAGCCCGCAGTGGTTCTATAATCAATGTTTCCAGCGTTATCGGCCGGCGCGGCAATGCCGGGCAGGCCAACTACGCCGCAGCTAAAGCGGGGCTTATAGGCCTGACCAAGTCCCTGGCGCGGGAACTGGGGCCACGGGGCGTCAGGGTCAACGCCGTAGCCCCCGGCTATGTGGTGACCGACATGACTTCGGAGCTTCCTGAAAATATGAAAGAACAGATCATGGGAAACACACCTCTCGGCAGGCTGGCGAGCCCGGAAGAGATTGCCAGCGTAATCGCATTCCTGGCTTCGCCGGCGGCTGGCTACATTACCGGGGCGGTCATCCCTGTGGATGGAGGGCTGGGAATATGAAAAGCAATGTGCAGCCGCGACGGGTAGCCGTGACTGGGATGGGAGTGGTCTCCTCTTTGGGAATCGGACTGGAGGATTACTGGCAGGCTCTGATCGCGGGCAAGTCAGGCGTCGGCCCCATAACCCTTTTTGACTCAAGCGATTATCGTGTGCGGATCGCCGCCGAGGTGCGTGGTTTCGATCCCACCGATTATGTGGACAAAAAGAGCGCCCGGCGCATGGACCGTTTTTCACAGTTCTCAGTAGCGGCCGCCAGGCTTGCGGCCGATGACAGCACTCTCGATATCGCCGCCGATCCGGAAAATATCGGCGTCCTTGTTGCAAGTGGCATCGGCGGCCTCAGGACTTTCGAGGACGAGACAGAAGTCCTGATCACAAAAGGCCCCGGCCGCATCAGCCCGTTTTTCATTCCCATGCAGATCCCCAATATGGCCGCAGCCCAGGTCTCGATCACCTTGGGCACGAGGGGACCCCTAAGCACCGTCTGCACAGCCTGCTCAGCGGCCAGCAACGCCATCGGCGATGCTTTCGAGATCATCAGGCGCGGCGCAGCCGACGTCATGCTCGCGGGAGGCAGCGAAGCGGCGATAACCCGCGTGGGAATATCATCCTTTGCCTCAATGAGGGCTCTTTCTGAGAGGAATGATGAACCGGAACGAGCCAGCCGTCCGTTCGATAAAGACCGTGACGGATTCGTGATGGGAGAAGGTTCCGCGATCCTGGTGCTCGAAGAGCTCGAGCGCGCCAGGTCCCGCGGTGCAAGGATATATGCCGAGATAATCGGATACGGCATGAGCTCCGACGCTTATCACATCAGCGCCCCCGAGCCGTCGGGCAAACATCAGGCGAGGGCCATGTCCGCCGCTCTCGCGGAGGCTGAGATCGAGCCGGCTGAGATCGATTACATCAATGCCCATGGGACCTCGACGCCATTAGGAGATGAGATCGAAACCAGGGTGATCAAGACTGCCCTGGGCGACCACGCGGGCAAAGTGGCTATAAGTTCTACTAAGTCGATGATCGGCCACTGCCTGGGAGCTTCTGGAGCGCTCGAGGCAGCAGCAAGCATCCTGGCGATCGACCGCGGAGTCATCCCGCCGACGATAAATCTTGAAAATCCCGATCCCGAGTGCGATCTGGACTACGTGCCGAACCAGGCCCGGGAACAGAAGGTGCGCGTGGCGGCCTCCAACTCTTTCGGCTTCGGTGGCCACAATGTCACGCTTGTCTTCCGGGCGCTCTAAGCGGAGGCGACCTTGGCTCAGAAAGTCTCGGTAGACATCAGCCGCCGTGGCGGAAACAACCAGAACGGCACAGAGAGCTGCCCGGGGTGCAAGGAGCTCCTCAGCCCGGGGGATCTATCCCGCAACTCCATGATCTGCCCCCATTGCGGCCATCACTTCCGCATGACCGCCCGCCAGCGAATCGAGCTGCTCTCGGACAGCGGCAGCTGGAGTGAGATCGCCGGCAATCTGAGGTCGGCCGATCCCCTGGAATTCTTCGATCTGCGTCCTTACCCGGACCGCATCGAAGAAGCAGAATATGATACCGGACTATCTGAGGCCATGCTCGCAGGGCGCGCCAGGATGAACAAGATGGATGTGGTACTGGTAGTCATGGATTTCGGTTTCATGGGGGGCAGCATGGGCAGCGTTGTTGGCGAGCGCTTCTGGCGCGCAGCCGAAGAAGCCATCGAGACCCGATACCCGCTCGTGGTCGTCTGTGCTTCGGGAGGCGCCAGGATGCAGGAAGGCATCCTCTCGCTACTGCAGATGGCCAAGACAACCTGTGCCGTCGAGATGCTGGCGGATACGCCCGTGCCCTTCGTCTCAGTCCTCACCCATCCGACTACAGGCGGTGTCGTGGCCAGCTTCGCAACTCTCGCCGACGTCATAATCGCCGAGCCCGGAGCACTTTTATGCTTCTCGGGGCCGCGGGTGATCGAGCAGACCATCAAGGAGAAGCTTCCCGAAGATTTTGGTATCGCCGAATCCAACCTGAGGCACGGACAGATAGACATGATCGTTCCACGCAGCGAACTCAAGGACCGCCTTGTGCAGATCCTCGGATTGCTGGAAGGGGGTGTAGCCTGTGCCCTCCAACCCCTTTGGGAAGAAGAGGAGAGCCCTTCACGACGAAGAGGGGCGCTTACACAAGCGTTTGACCGAATTAAAGCGTTTGCCAACCCTTCCCGGCGTACACCTGAAAGATGAGATAACCAAGATCAGCCAACGGCTTGTTGAGCTAGGCCGCGGTCGCCATCTGGACAAGGCTGTCTGGGACAAGGTCGAACTGGCGCGTCACCCCAAGCGTCCCTATACGCTCGATTACATCGAGCACATCTTTGCCGGCTTCATCGAGCTTCGCGGTGACCGCTGTTTTGGCGATGATCCGGCGATCGTTGGTGGCCTGGCCGCATACCAGGGACGCACCCTGATGGTCATCGGCCATCAGAAAGGAAGGGATCTTGCATCGCGGACCGAGCGCAACTTCGGCATGGCTAAGCCCGAGGGATACAGGAAGGCACAGCGGCTGATGGAGCTGGCTGACAAGTTCGGGATCCCGGTACTCACTCTTGTAGACACCCCTGGAGCCTTTCCCGGTATCGCCGCAGAAGAGCGCGGCCAGGGAGGGGCTATCGCCAAAACCCTCGCCTGCCTGGCGAGGATCGATGTTCCCACTGTATCTGTGATCATCGGCGAAGGGGGAAGCGGCGGGGCGCTGGCGCTGGCGCTGACAGACCGGGTATTGATGCTGGAAAACTCAGTCTATTCGGTCATAACACCGGAAGCATGTGCCGCGATCCTCTGGAAGGATTCCAGCGAAGCGCATCTGGCCGCCCAGACTCTGGGGATGACTTCATCAGACCTCGCCCGCCTTGAAGTCGTGGACGAAGTCCTGCCGGAGCCCAGGGGAGGAGCCCATCGAGATCACGGCGCCGCGGCTCGTATTCTGAAGGACGCCCTGGAAGAGCAGCTTCGCGAACTTGAGACCATGAGCCCCCGCATGAGGAAGAAAGAGCGCTTCGAAAAATTCCGGAGAATGGGTGTCTGGAAAGAAAACGGGCTGACCCTGTTCTGATCAGCCTTCCGTGGTGTACTTATGGAACGGGTTGGAAAAAATCCGCTGGTTAGGCGGCATCCTCGTCTGATTCATCTTCCCGGAAATCGTTATAGGCGAAATAGCCGGCGATCTCACCTGAAACCAGCACATCTCCCAGCTCGTTGAGAGCCATGACGATCTCTGTAAGCGCCCGTTCATTCTCGACGCTGCCATGAACGGCGCCATCAAGCACAGTTTCCTGCAGGGCCTGGCGAAACGCGATCGCCGTCGTCACGATATCCGGCAGACAGAAACCGACTGCAGTTCGGCGGAAAGAAGCATCGCTGGCTATATCTCTAACACCATGAAGGACATCCGCCTTGAGATAGTCTTCCGCTTCGAGATAATCGACCGCACAGTTGAGCAGTTTATTGGCTACGCCGCTGCCCATCGGCGTCTTCAGCATCTGCTCGAAGTCATCGGCGATATGGCCGTGCAGATTATCGAGCCAGCGCCGCATGACCTCTTCGTGGTTTTCTCTCAGGTGGTTCGCCAGAGTATTCGAAATCATAAAAGCCCCCGTAGATGTTTTGAAGCCTGTTTGTTATATCGGAGGCAAAAAAAGTTATCTTGAAGCGAGTAAGCCGGCTCAATCCCGATGTGCTGCCCGATTCGCGATAAGGGCGCCTGTGGCCCCGGCTCCGACCCCGTTATCGATATTGACTACGACCAGGCCCGGACAGCAACTCTGCAGCATGCTCATCAACGCAGCCACTCCACCTCCACCCAGCCCATAACCGGTCGAAGTGGGAAGACCGATCACCGGAACCGGTACCAGTCCAGCGACAACGGAAGGCAGGGCGCCTTCCATTCCAGCAGCCACAACTATGGCGGCGGCTTTGGAATCAACCATTTCCTTCAGTGGTTCCACCAGCCGGTGTACTCCCGCTACCCCCACATCATAATGAGCCAGCACTTCGCATCCCATCTCTTCGGCTATCACCCGCGCCTGTTCTGAAGCGGGGATGTCCGCGGTGCCCGCCGAGATAATCCCGAGCTTGCCGCCGGTTATCTGCGGCTCTCCGCCAGCCGCACCAGGCCTGCGGACCACCGCGGTCTTCGCATCCCTGTTCGCAACAGCGATCTGTTCACCAAATGCGGTCTCCAAAGCCGTCCACTGGTCGGAGTCGAGGCCGCAGGCGATCGCTCGCCCGGCATGGTCAAGCAGGGCTTCGCATATCTGCAACAGTTGTTCCGGGGTCTTCCCGGAGGCAAATACGACCTCAGGAACGCCTTTGCGCGCATGGCGGTCTGTGTCCAGCCGCGCGAAGCCGCCGACTGCGGCTATACCAGCCAGCGAGAGCCTTGTCTGGGCTTCTTCCACGGTCAGCTCTCCGGCCGCCAGTTGCTCCAGGACCTCGCGGGGATTCATGATCTCTCCAGGTTTAACAATGTGGAGGCATTCCCGCCCAGAATGGCATCCCGATCCGGCTCTTCGAGTCCTGAATCAGCCAGTTCGCTCATGTACCGCTCTGGAGAGATGAGAGGATAATCACTGCCGAACAATATCTTTTCCGGGCCCGCGGCATCGCAGGCAAGCTTGTAGATATCGGGCCGGTACAGGAACGGACTGGCAGAGCAGTCGTACCAGACGCTTGCCAGGGCTTCCTTTACGTCAGGCATTAGTTCATAAAACGGAAGGCCGCCGCCCCAATGGGCGAAAATCAGCTTGAGGCCGGGATTAGACTGAGCGAAGTTGAAGCCTCGACGAGGGCTGGTGCCACCCTTTCCGGGGTAAAAGCGGCCTACTGGCTCGCTCAGATGGACGAGCACCGGCAAGTCGTTTGCATAAGCGAATTCCGTCAGGGGATGCAGGCCCTCGACATCATCCAGGTCGAATCCCTGGCCCGAGCCCTTCAGCTCACCGATTCCCCGGAGGCCGAGCTCAAGACAGCGCTTGAGCTCGGAAATGGCCTTGGGATGCAGCGGCGGCACGTTGGCAAAGCCGATCAGCCGGTCAGGAAAGCGTGAAACCGCGTCCGCGATATAGGTGTTGGTCTCGACATAGAGATCGAAGCTGTTCCAGGCAAAACCACAGGCGACGGCCTTGTCGACGCCGCAACGGTCCATCTCGGCGACGAGCTCCCGGGCGCTGGCCATGGGCGCATTGGTCGGCCCGTAGAGATGGGCAAACCATTCCTCCCGTTGCAGGTGGGCCTCACGGCCGGCGATTACACCCGGTGAGAATATGTGGGTGTGACAGTCAACGATCACGAGCCCAAGTATAGTGGGAAAGGCCCGCCGCCGCTATGCGGTCAGACGCCCAGTTTAGAGAAATCGCAAACCTGGCTGCCCTCGTAAACCGCTACGGCCTCGTCGACTGACATGTCGGCCAGCGTGATCGCAGAGATAGCGTCGCACATACGCACGGCCTCATCCAGTGGCTTCTGGTGGATGTTCCTGCCGGTGGCATTGCCGATGGCGCCGCTGACATGGATCTGGTCATGGAGCCTCTGCAGGAAAGTCGTCGCGTCCGTGGATGAACCGCCTGCGGCCACTACGTGGGTGTGTCCTGCCGCGGCGACTGCCTCCTTGAAGATCTCGCTGGAGTCCTGGCCTTCGGCTTTGGGATAGTTCACCTTCACAAAGTCGGAACCCAGAGTCAGGGCGACGCCCGTGGCGCCGGCGATCAGGTGCGGGTCCATCTCGTCCGCGACGTCCTTGCCACGGGGATAGATCCAGAGAACGGTCAGCATGCCGTGCCTGTGGGCATCATTGACGAGCTTTGCAGCCTGCTGAAGCATCTGCGGCTCATAGGTGCTGCCAAGATAGATGGTATATCCGACGGCCGGTATCTTCAGGCCCGAATCTTCCTTGAACTGGGCTACCGCATCCACATCGAGCCAGAGATTGCTGAAAGGATCCATGGTCGCCGTCTTGACCAGATTGGTCTTGGAGTTGAGCTTCACGAGATAGGCCACATCCATATAGTCGGAGCCATAACGGGCGAGCATGCCGATCTGGGTGGCGAAGACGCCGATGGTGCCTTTGCTGGCGATGCGGAACATGTGCTCAGGGTCCGCGTCATCTTCCGGTATCTGGCCCAGCTCATACTTGCCGACGAAGTCCTTGTTCAGGTGCTCGACCTTCTGGTCACCGGCAAAGAGCATAAGCCGGCCCGTACCCTTGGTCATGAGATTGAAATTCTCGAGGTACTCTTCCCGCTTCGCGACGGGGACGTCCAGCGGAATGATTACTTCACTGCTTTCCATGATTCTTCTCCCTTTTCGAATTGCCTGGAATACCCTCTGGCCGGCGTAGCCCCGAGTTGCATCGGTGCCGGCGCCTGAGCCTCAAAGAGCATCGCTACCGCCATTTTGTATATAATATGCGGGCTTGTGGGTAAATAAACCCACGGATGCGGGTTCAAGAATATCAAGATTTCGTCCCCGAATAAAATGATGACCGTCAAAGAAAAAGCAGAGGCAGCCCGGCTCGCGTCACACGAGCTCTCAGTGCTGCCTGCAGAAAAGAAGAATCTGGCCCTGCTGGCAATGGCAGAGGCTCTGGAATCCGGCCTGGCAGAAATCGAGGAAGCAAACGCCAAGGACCTTGGCGGCGGTAAGGCCAAAGGGCTAACGCCGGCGATGCTGGACCGCCTGCTTCTCGATCGGAGCCGAGTTGAGCTAATGGCGAGCAACCTCCGTGATGTAGCTGAGCTGGCCGATCCGGTAGGCACTGTGATCAAACAGTGGACAGCCTCAAACGGCATGGAGATGTCGAGGGTGCGCACACCCATCGGCGTAATCGGCATCGTTTACGAAGCAAGGCCCAATGTCACAACCGATACAGCCGCCCTGTGTATCAAGGCTGGTAACTGCATAATCCTCCGCGGCGGGACCGAAGCCATCCACTCAAACAGGGTGCTGGCAAGGCTGATGTCCGAAGCCGGAACACGCGCTGGCATGCCCGAGGGCGCGATCCAGTTCATCGAGACCACGGACCGGGCCGCAGTCGACGAACTCTTAAGTCTTGCAGGCCTGATCGACCTGATAATCGCTCGCGGCAGCCACAGGCTTATCAACGCCGTGATGGAGAAGACCCGCATCCCGGTGATGAAACACTATCGTGGCTTGTGCCATGTATATGTGGAGAGCGCTGCAGAAGTCGGCATGGCCGTGGACATCATTGAGAACGCCAAGGCAAACCGGCCAAGCACGTGCAATTCGGCCGAGACCGCCCTTGTGGATGAGGCTGTAGCCGCGGCGGTCCTGCCCGAGCTTGCCAAGCGGCTGGCCGTCGCAGGTGTTGAGGTCCGCGCCGACGATAAAGCCAGGGCTATAGTGCCAGAATGGACTCCAGCAACCGAAGAGGACTGGGACACGGAATATCTCGACCTGGTGCTGTCTCTGAAGGTTGTCAGTGGTTTCGACGAGGCGATCGACCACATACGGCGCCACCACTCTGGACTTGCCGACGCCATCATTACTGAAGACAAGTTGCTTGCCGAGCGCTTTCTGGCGCTGATCGATAGCGCTGCGACCTATTGGAACGCATCCACGCGCCTCACCGATGGACTGCCTTTCGGCATCGGCCCAGCGAGCGGGATCAACACCGACCGGGTCTATCCACGCGGACCTATGGGGATCGAAGAGATGACCGGCTCCAAGTACGTGATCAGGGGCTCGGGACAGGTCCGAGGTTAAGTAGGACAATCCCTCCTTCAAGAAGCCCGAGTCAGGGTCGATACCTTTTGATATAGGGCATCGGCCAAAGGGCGGTCGGCACAGGCAACAAATCGTCTCCTTTTACCTCCCCGCTTTCGAGCCCTTTCTGGTCATGAACTGGTTTAGGGAAATATTCGGTGTATTCAGGACCCGTCTGGGGCGCAAGGCCGCGGTGCCGGTCCTCCTGATCGTCCTCATCTTCCTGGTGCCTTTCTTCTTTGCCTTTCGCTCGGAACGCATAGCAGATGCGACCAGCGCGGAGCTGGCCAGCAGAAACGAGATCTCCAAACACCTTTCAGACATGGAAGGGGCACTCCGTACCGAACAGATTTCCGTCTACGAGATGGTTTATGAGCACGAAACCGAAGACCTGGCAAATTTTGAGGCGGCGGCGGCCGCGGTGCAGTTTTACCATGACGAGGCGACGGAACACGTAGCCAGCGCTGAGGAGCAGGCGCTACTGGATGAATGCCAGAGTCTGCACGAGCGGGCTGAATATATCACGAGCAGCCAGATCGCCCCGGCAGTCCTATCAGCAGTAGATCCGCTTGATCATACCGAGATGGTTTCTCTGGAAAACGAGCTTCAGGGCATGTACGGGCGGATGACCGAACTGGGCGGTCAGCTCGAGGCTATGTTCGCGCAGGATATGGGCAACGCAAGGTTGAAGCAGATAGAGGCGAGGGAATTTGCCTCAGAATTGACCTGGGCCAGCATCATCTTTGCCGTCTTTGCGGGCTTTCTGATCAAGGCCGCCTATACGAGGCAGCTGGTTTATCCGATCAAGCGCATGTCCGAAGCCTCTCTGCAGATCGCCCGGGGCGATCTTTCCCAGAGGGTGGAAGTAAAGGGCCAGGACGAACTGGCGGACATGGGAAGAGCTTTCAATGATATGGCCGATTCACTCGAGCGTCGCACTGAGCAGCTCGAACGGGAGAAAGCGCGAATACGCTCGATTCATCAAAGCATCGGTGACGGCATCCTGGTCATCGATCGCGCCGGCGTCATCATCTCGGTCAATCCCGCTGCTGAAAGGATCCTGGAGCGGCCAGTCACGCAGCTGGAACGGACCACTAATACCGGCGTGCCCGTATTGCAGGAAGCCCTGGCCCAGAGGATCGGCCCGGAGCAAATGGTCGAGTGCTGGGAAGAGAAGGACTGTGCCAAGGTGGACTGCCCTTCCCACGGCAGCAAAGACCGACGCTGCTGGTTGCAGTGCGGCACCTTCTGTTACAACCAGATCCAGGGTACTTTCAAACAGAAACGTGACGCCTGTGAGCGCTGCGACGTCTTCGTGAAAAACGCTGTCATCAATCTGACTCTCGATATCGGCGATCGCCATTACAGCACATCGATCCTCCCCATACTCGATGACCTGGGCCAGGAAGAAGGCAGAACCGTCGTGATGCATGACATCACTGAGGTGCTGCAGGCGAAGGAGTCGGTCGAACGCCATAGCGCCGAACTGGCTGCGATCAACAGCATCAGCGAGGTTGTATCAGAATCGCTGGACCTGCAGACGACGCTCGACAATGCCCTTGAGAAGATCAAGGAGATCCGTGATGCAGACGCAGTCAGCATCCATTTGATCACAGCGGAGAGTGACGGCCTATATCTGGCTGCAGAGAAAGGACTTCCCGAAGACCTTAGACAGGTAATGGAAAGGATACCGCTCGGGTTCGGCTGTCCCGGAGTCGCGGTAGATACAGGCGGGCCGGTGTATGTCGGCGATCTCACGAAGCACAGGGATGTCCCGGTGGCAGCCCTGGAAGCAGGATTTCTATCCAGCATGGCGGTACCGCTCAAGTCCAAGAACAAGATGATCGGCTCACTCTCTTTGGCAGCAGGCCGGTTGAATGCCTTCACAAGAGAGGACATAAAGCTTTTGAGTCTGATCGGTATGCAAGTAGGTGTTGCTGTAGACAACTCTATCCTCTACGAAGAATCCGTCAGGCATTCACAGGAGGCGCTTGCCAAAAGTCGGATCGTTTCGACGCTGACCTCGACTCTGGAACTGGAAAAAGTGTTTGATGATTTCAGTGAAGCGATACGGGAACTGGTCGATTTCGACCGCTTCAGCGTGATCATCGGTGATGGCGACGGCCCGATCACGAAATTGCTGCTTCCCAGTGGCGTAGGGCCAGCTGTGCCAGATGAAACCGGAGCCGGCTTCTCCATGACTGGCACCGCCGCCGAATGGACAATCAAAAACAACAGGCCGTATCTGTCGGGCGATATCAGCGCTGAAAAGAAATATCAAGAACAGGAACACTTCGTACATGAGGGATACCGGTCTCAACTAAACCTGCCACTTGTTGTTAAAGGGACGGTTCTGGGCAGTATGAACATGGTGAGCACCAATGTTGAGGCCTATGATGAAAAGACAATCGGAAAGCTGCAGCCGGTTGCCGACCAGGTGGCACTGACGATCGCAAACCAGAAGCTGTTCGAGGACGTGGCTCACAGCAAGGCTGAGTGGGAGACAACTTTCGATTCCGCCAGCGAAGGAATCGCCATGGTCGGGACGAACCATCGGATACTAAGACTGAACAAGGCGGCAGCGGAGATGATGGGGGGAACAGTAGGTGATTTCGTAGGCCGCAGCTGTTTCGAGGTAATACACGATTCCAGCACCAGGCCCGCTGCCTGTCTGATGAACGAAGCGGTGGCCGGTAGCTCATCCGCGCGCGGCGAGCAGGAAATGGACGACGGTCGCACGATCGAACTGGTAGTAGACCCGGTTTATGACAACGAAGGCAGTCCGGCGGGAGCGGTGCACTTCCTGCGCGACATAACCGAGGCCAAACGGTTGCGACAGCAGCTGCTCCAGTCAGAAAAGATGATCGCAGTCGGACAGCTGGTCGCCGGAGTGGCCCACGAGATCAACAATCCGCTGACGGGCGTAATTGGCTATGCTCAGTTGCTCCTCAAGCGTGATATCGACGACCAGGCCAAAAAAGATGCCGAGGGCATCTATCGCGAAGCGGACAGGGCGACCCGCATCGTGCGGCACCTCCTTTCCTTCGCGCGCAAGCACCAGCCCGAGAGAAAAACCGTAGACATCAACGCGGTGGTTCGCGAGTCCGTTGAGCTCAAGGCGTATGAGATGAGAGTCAACAACATCGCCACAGAGGCAGTCCTGGACGATCGGCTGCCGATGACCGTGGCAGATCCCCATCAGTTACAACAGGTCTTCGTCAATCTCATAAACAACGCCGAACAAGCCATGCTGGATCACCGTGGTTCGGGGCTGTTGAAGATAAGCACAGCGCTTGTTGATAACAAGATCCGGGTATCGTTCGTTGATAACGGCCCTGGAATCTCAGAAGAGATAGCCGAGCGTATTTTTGATCCCTTCTTCACGACGAAGGATGTGGGTAAAGGCACGGGCCTGGGTCTCAGCGTCTGCTATGGCGTTGCGCAGGATCACGGAGGCCGGATCTGGATCGAGTCGGTCAATGGTCAGGGGGCGGAGGTCATCGTCGAACTGCCGGTGGTCGCAGCCTCTCCCGTCAAGATCGAACGGGACAGCAAGTCGATCAAGAGACGGCTTGGCAAGATATTGCTGGTGGACGACGAGGCCGCGATCCGGCAGGTGCTGACGCAAACCCTGAGGCAGGCCGGTCACGAGGTTGAGACCGCGGGTAACGGCGTCGTGGCTTTGAGGATGTTGAAGAAGAAGCATTATGACTGCGTCGTCAGCGATGTGAAGATGCCGGTGATGGACGGGCCGTCGCTGCACAAGGCCGCAGTTGAGATGGATCCGGACATTGCAGACAGCTTTATCTTCATCTCGGGAGACACTATCAGCCCGGATACCAGGTCTTATTTGAACCAGGTGGAAAACCCGCGCCTGGCCAAGCCGTTCGATCTGGTTGACCTGGAGACGGCCTTGCAAAAACTGCTAGCGGCCAGAGAAGTCAAGAACGACTGATAATCCTTACGGCACGACGTCGATTCTGCCCGTGTCGTCTTCCGCCTCCATAATGCCGATCCTGGCAGCCACGATCGTACCGGCAGCCTTCAGCTCGCCTTCCAACTCGTCAGCCTTTTCGGCAGAGCACGATATCAGCAGGCCTCCGGAAGTCTGTGCGTCAGCCAGTGTTAGTCGTTCTGCTTCTGTGATCGTGGGATCGAAATTCACAAAGGCGTTGACGAAGGTGAGATTGTTCTTGCTGCCACCCGGTACTGCATCAAGGTCCGCGTCGATCAGATCGCGGGCTGCCTGCATGACCGGCACTGCCCGGGCATGGATTCTGGCGCCAACACCACTTCCCCGGGTCATCTCACCGAGGTGCCCCAAAAGTCCGTAGCCGGTGATGTCGGTACAGGCGTTGACCCCCACTTTGACCATGGCTTCCGACGCGCCTCTGTTGAGCGCGGCCATGACTTCCACTACCCGTGTGACAGCTGCTTCAGAAACAGTCCCACGCTTGATGCCAGTAGTCAGAATGCCAACTCCCAACGGCTTTGTAAGAAAGAGCACGTCGCCAACTTGCGCCGTCGAGTTGTAGACAACGTCGCCCGGTTTGATAACGCCGGTGACCGCAAGCCCGTATTTGGGCTCCTTGTCGTCGATGGTATGGCCGCCAATGATGTCGACGCCTGCTTCGCGCGCCTTGTCGCCGCCGCCCTTCATCATCTGAATCAGGATCTCAAGCGGCATGCCGCTTGAGTGAAAGCCGACTACATTGAGAGCGAACAGCGGTTTGGCGCCCATGGCATAGACGTCGCTGAGCGCGTTGGCGACCGCGATGGCGCCGTAATCGTACGGGTCATCCACGATGGGCGTGAAGTAATCCACCGTCTGGATGATCGCCAGATCCTCGGCGATCTGATACACGGCACAGTCGTCACCGGTATTAATGCCCACCAGGACGTTAGGATTCGTCACAAGGGGGAGCTCTTTAAGAACTGTTTGCAAGTCCGACGGACTTATCTTGCACGCTCAGCCGGCCCCGTGGGCCAGCTGGGTCAGGCGGATCTCTTCCTTGTCGCCCATGGTCCTCCTCCGATCGTGAACACGATGATTCTATCACCGTAGCAAACATTTCAATCATACATCGGGGAAAATTTTCAGGTTCACGGGGGATTATTCCAGGCCGGCGGGATTCCCCGTCAGGCTCCAGCGAGGTCCCAGGCCATGCGGATTGCGGTTACGCCTATCAGGACGGCGAGGATGTGTCTCAGCCGCCGGCGTCCCGTGCGGATCGAAAGCGCGCCCCCCAGCTGCGCTCCGGCAACCGCGCCGACGACGCAGAACAGCGCCATGGAATAATCGACCTGGCCCGTGGCGATTTTTCCGAAAGATCCAGCCAGCGCCGCCAGAAAGACGATCCCAAGGGAGCTGCCGATCACCGTGCGGGTTGGTATCCCGAGAACGTAGAGCATCACGGGAATAAAGATAAAGGCGCCGGATTGTCCTACCATGCCTCCCACAAGTCCGATCGCCAGGGCGCAGGAGAGAGCGAGGCCGCGATTGAAATCGACACTTGCGGCGGTTGGCTCTTCAACGGCCTCGCGGTGTGGTGCAAGCATAAGCACCGCAGCCGCCAGGGCCAGGAGAGCGAAGATGCCTTCGAGGATATCGGAAGAAAGGTTCCTGGAAAAAACAGCACCGGCCAGGGAAGCAGCAGCTGCGCCGCTCCCCATCCAGAGGACGAGGGACTGGTTTAGGTATTTGAACCGGCGATGGACGGCAGCCCCAGATCCAGTGGCGAAAAGGCTCTGGACCATGGTGAGCCCCGCGACCGTTTTCATGTCGAGGACACCGGCTCCGACGGCGGAGGGGACATAGAGCAGCAGCGGCGCCATCACAATACCGCCTCCGATCCCGAGCCATCCGGAGAAAAAGCCCCCGATCAGGCCGAGGCAGATAAGCGTGGTCGCCAGATAAAGGGTCATGGCGCCCGGCCTGCGGGTCAGCCGTCCAGCTGCTCGCCGCCGGCGGACTGCGCCAGGTAAGCCACTTCGCAGGATAGCGCCAGAGCCGACGTGTATGCCAGGGCCTCGTTCAGGGTACGCCCAACCACATAACAGCCGTGGCCCTTGACGATCACGGCGACATGGGCCTGGAGTAGCTGGGGGATGCGGTTGGCCGCCTGCGCTGAAGTGACGACCGGGATCTCGCGCAGGAAGACCGAGCCCTCCAGATCCTGCGGCGCGATTATTTCGTTCGTCAGCGACATGGCGATGGCGTGCGGCGGATGGGCGTGGATGATGGCCGCGGCTGGGGTGAACTTGTATATCAGCTGATGGAGAGCGACATCGTTGGAGGCTTCGTTGGTGATATTGTCCGGCTCCTCGCGCAGAGGCACTTCGACGAGGTCGGCGGGATCCAGCCGGCCGAGCATGGCGAAATGTGCCGTGATGACGATCTTCCCCTGATGGCGGACGCTCATATTGCCACCATGCGAGGTGGTAAGCCTGAGCCTTAGCAGGTCGTTGCCAGTTTCCTGGAACTGATCGTAAATGAAGTCTTGCATCGGACCTCCCCGGAGGTGATGTTTTGCCCCCCTGCAACCGGAGGGATCTCATTTCTAAACGGCTGCTGCTGAAGACGTCGTGTCCAGCAACTCAACAGTATGAATCACCACAGTCTTCGAGCCTAGCCTTGTCAGCATATCTTCCAGCTGCACCCGGCATCCGGGCAACCGGTGACGATCGTTCTGGCGCCCGTAGCGGTCAGTTCTTCGGCTCGCGACAGGCCTATCTTGAGCGCCAGCTCGTGATGTGACAGGCTGAAGATACCGCCCCGCCGCAACACGATGATTCAAGCGCTTCGGCGTATTCTACCCCGGAAAGCCCCGTGATAATCTCCCGGGGTGCCTGGGTCACGCCAAGTCCCAGTTTCAGGTGACAGGGATCGTGCCAGGTGATCCGGAGGGATCCGGGTATGTGCTATCTTCAGCCATCGAAGACCCGTGGTTCAATAAGGCAGTCACAGAAGTCTGACAGGAGTATGATTGGCGCAGGTGGCGCCCGAACGGGCTGATTTCCACCTGCCGGCTTCAGACTGTATGATTTTATGAAGGGCCGGATCTTTGGCTATGGTATTGCCCGTCAATAGCAGGTATCCAGTAAAGGCGACGGGGCTCGCCAGCATTGAAAATAAAGGAAGCGAAAACGGGATGAACAAGCCGGAATCACAGACGCCAGAAAACGGCCATTCAAGATATCTCATCGTGGTTATCCTGTTGCTTGCGGCCGTTGTCCGCTTCGCTTTCATCAGCCGAGAGAGCCTGTGGTTCGACGAGCTGTACAACGTCTGGGCTAACCGGATGCCATTCACCGACATGCTCCGGGAGCAGGTAGCAGGCGGCCATCCGCCGCTATATTACATCGTGGTCAGAGCCTGGTATGCCTTTGGTACCGGCGAAGCCTGGGTGAGGTCGTTCTCCGCCCTTGCCGGGGTCGCGACTGTCTTTTTTACCTACCTTGCCGGCAAAGAACTGTTCTCGCGCCGCGCCGGACTGTGGGCAGCGGCTTTCACGGCTCTGTCTCCCCTGCTGGTCATGTACTCGCGGGCCAATACTTTCTATTCCCTGATGATCGCCTTGACGGCGCTGTCTTTCTGGTTGCTCGTGCGGGCCTCGTTGCGAAGCGGGTGGGTGAACTGGGCAGCGTATACGGCCGCTGCGGCCGCCGTGATGATGAGCTACTTTTTCGGAGCCGTGATGGTAGGCGCCGGCTGGCTGGTTTTTTGGATAATCAGGAACCGGGAGGACAGCAAGCTGACTCCCTGGATCGCGAGCCAGTCATTGCTTCTGGCAGTGACGGCCGGCTCGTTCCTTCTCAGCAAAGAGGCGATATCGGAGCCATCCCGGCTGGCCATTCCCAGCGCCGGCCGCCTTTTGGCTTTTTTCTATATGCTGGCGGTCTCACCCTTCGTGCTCGTTGCCGGCCGCATCGATCCGTCCATCGTGTTCAGCGGAACGGAGAGTAAACCCGTCTCACATGTAGCGGCACTCGGCGTGGTAGTCATCGCCCTGGTGCTGGCTTTTGTTTTTTCCGGGAGACTGCGGGAGTTGTTGCTCACAAAGGAAACCATTGCCCTGGCCATCTATGTCGTCCTGATGATGGCCGGACCACAGCTGCTGCAGATGATAAACGGCGGCCGGCTTTCGAGCCGCTTTTACGTCTGGGCTGTGCCGGCATTCATGCTGCTCGTCGGCGCGGTTGTCGCGGCGATCCCGAGACGTATCGGCATCGCGCTTGGGGGGATCTTTCTGGCGGCGCTGTTTTCCTTTTCTTTCATCGAGGTGCAGTACAAGGATAGCGGCGACGCCGACTGGCGGGCGCTGATGGGGACCGTGGCCGACAACCAAGTAGAGGGTGACCTGTTAGTGAGCTTCCCCATGCACAATGGCCAGCTCGCCGCCAGCTATTACCTGCCTCAGCAGTTACCCATAGTGGGCGGGATGCTGTCGCAGAGTAGCGACGCTATCTATTTCATGCAGCCAGGCGAGACCTGGGGAGGCTACAAGAGTGGCTACTGGGTGGGATCGGGTGCCGAGCCGCCGCTGTCGGGGGTCGAGCAGGAAGAGCGCATTAAAATGGACATCGCAGGGGCCGACAGGCTCTGGCTGGTATCGGAACAGGACATGCTCTCCAAATTCCCGGGTGTGAAGCGGGTGCTCGATGAAGGCTGGGTAGAAAAGGGGCGGTGGGACTACGCTCCGTTTGTGCTTATTCTCTATGAGCCGCGGCCGGGCTTGGTAGACCAGATGCCATCCTGAGAAAGTAGCAGCTTATCCGAAGCTTTCCCGGTGCTACCTGAGCAGCGCCGCCGCGTCTTCCGGCGCCACCGTGTTTACCCAGACCCCCGCGCCCAGTTCCAGCCCGCCGGAAAGGGTCAGCCTTGGCAGGATCTCGATATGCCAGTGGTAGGGACGTGACTCGCCGCGCAGCGGATAGGTATGTACCCAGTAATTGAAAGGCGCATCGCCGAGGCGCTCCCGGAAACGGTTGAGGACCTCTGTCATGACTCCCGCCAGGTCAGGAAGATCCTCGCAGCGCTCGAAGCGGAGTTCATGCTTGCGCGGGACGATCCAGGTCTCGTAGGGAAGACGTGAGGCGAAGGGGGCGTAGACCAGGAAGTCCTCAGTCTCCAGGATCACCCGCGAACCTTCCTTCACCGTCTCGTCGATGACATCACAGAGTATGCAGCCAGGAACTCCGGGATTGGCGAAGACGAAACTGTCGAGCTCGGCATCGATGGTCGGCGGTATGAACGGCAGTCCGAAAAGCTGAGAATGCGGGTGTTCTAGAGAAGAAGCCGCTGCTGCCCTGTGGTTGCGGATGATGTGGACATAACTGGTGCGCCCCTCTTCTTTTAGCGCCAGGATGCGGTCGCGGTACATCTCCAGCATGATGAGTGTCTGCTGCGGGCCGACCTGCCAGGGAGGCTGGTTGTGCACGGGGGTGTCGACGATGACCTCGCTGGTGCCGAGGGCGGGTTGCCGGTCTGGCGAAACGGCGCGTTCGACGCCGCCCCGTGGCACGCCGCTGACAAGGATGGGATAGCGGTTGGGGATGACGCGGATATTCCAGCCGGGCTGGTCACAATCGCCCTCCGTTCGGTAGGCGCAGATCTCGGGAGGAGTCCTGTCCTCGTGGCCAGGGCAGAAAGGACATTCTTCGTCCGGCTGGTCAACCCCTTCAGCCGGACCTGGAGCATGAGGCCGCTTGCCGCGGCTGGTCGCGAGAATCACCCATTCGCCGGTTACCGGATCGCGCCTGAGCTCCGGCTGGGCTGGATCCGCGGGAGTGGCAGCTTCGCCAGGCGTATCCCCGCTCATTTGTCTTCGCGCAGTTCTGGCTCCAGCGTCCATTCACCAGTGCCGGCATCGATGGCGATATCGTAGGTGCGGCCGTTATGGGCATGGACGCGGAAGAATGTCTTGCGATGGCGTCCGTGCTCTGATTCTTCCTGCCAGGTCTTCCTCACTGAAAGCACGGTCAGGCGCTTGCCCTCGAGTTCGAAAGCCCTGGGCTTCTCGTCCTTCTTGAAGCCCGAGTAGGCATGGACGGTGATGGGCTTCCCGGCTTTCTGGTCCTGCTCCGGCGGCCCGGTGCTCCCGGCGGCCTTGTCGGACCGGTCCGGTTTCATCTTCTTCTCGATACCCATATCCGTTTTCCTTCGCGTATTGGTTGCGAGCATCACGTAGCGGGTCAGCGAACATTATATATATCCAGGTAGCTGATAGGGAAGAAATCGAAACAGTAGGCATGGAATAAACACATTCGCGTCGAGGACGCCGTCAGCGGCGCTCCCGGAGGGCCAGCAAAAGGACCAGGGTAGCGGCCAGACCCGAGGTGCTCCGAAGAAGAATGGGGCCCGGGGACTGAAGGAATCCCAGAGAAGCCCGGCGATCAGGCTGGAAAAGAAGGCGAGGAGTCCGGTGACTGCGTGGAGGGTGCCAAGGGCGGTACCCCGCGCGTGGGCTGGAGCCATATCGGCGGCAAAAGCCTTGCCCACCCCTTCAGTCATGGCCATATAGAGGCCGTATACGGCGAAAAGCGGCCAGACCGCGGCGGTTCCGCCGGTCAGGGCGAATCCCAGGTATACCAGAGAGAAAATGATAAAGCCGCCGGCAATGATGCGGCGGCGGCCGATCCGGTCAGAGAGCATGCCTGCCGGAATCGACAGGGCTCCGTAGACGAGGTTGAAGATGACATAGGCCAGGACCGCAGCGAAGGCGGAGAGGCCGAGGTCTTTGGCCCGGAGGATCAGGAAGGCGTCGCTGGAGTTCCCCAGGGCGAATATGGCGCTCGCCAGAAGGAAGAGCTTGAATCTGCGGTCGTATTGCGAGAGCGACAGCCGGGGCCGCCGTGTCTGCGGGTGGGCGTGGACGCGCTCCCGGATCAGGAAGAGGCTGGCGACGCCCAGGGCGGCCGGGACGGCAGAGATAAGAAAAATGGTCCGGTACTGTTCTCCCAGAAGGCCGAGCGCCACCAGTGCCAGCAGCGCTCCCAGGGTTGCTCCTGCGGTATCAGCGGTCCGGTGGAAGCCGAACACGCGGCCACGGGTCTTCGGCTCGGTGGAGTCGGCGATGAGAGCGTCACGGGGGGCGACACGGATTCCCTTCCCCAGCCGGTCGCCGAAGCGGAGCGCCAGCACCTGTGGCCAGGTCCCGGTTGCGGCAAGCAGCGGTTTGGCCAGGGCGGAGATGCCATAGCCGATGATCGTCAGGGGCCTTCGTTTGCGCCAGCGGTCTGAGAACCAGCCCGAGAAGACCTTGATCGTGCTGGCGGTGCTCTCGGCGATGCCCTCGATCAGGCCGACCACCGCTACCGGCGCGCCCAGGGTCGTAGTCAGGAACAGGGGGACCAGCGGGTAGATTGTCTCGCTGGAAAGATCGGTGAGAAAACTGGTTATCCCCAGGATGAAGACATTGCGGCTGACGCCGGGAACCGGAGAGCCGGGTTCTTCATTCAAATGCATTTACACGGGGGAAGAAAGTCGTCTTCGGATTTCCCGGCGGGTGAAGCGGTAGCGTCACATCTGATCACGAGGGTGTCGGAAACCTCGATCAATCCCTTCTTCACCACCTCACAGATGAGTGGCAACACCGCGTCGATCCGTGCCTCGGAATCTACTGCCTCGACCTTCAGAGGCAGGTTTGTGGAGAGATCGAGCATCTTGGCGGAATGCAGGACCATGTCGGCGCCGTAACCGCTGACTCCGCGGAAGACGCTGGCGCCGGCGATGCCGTTCTTGTGGAGGATGTCCAGCAGGACTTCGTAGACGGGACGATGATGGACCTTGTCCTTCTCATCGACAAAGACGGTCAGTTTTTTGGCGGTATCTCCGTTTCGCATGTATATCCTCCTAGAATGCCCTGGCGAGGACCTCGCCAAGCTTGAGGGCGGCGAAACCGGCCGCCACGCTCAGAATCACGTTCAGCGCGGCGTATAGCAGCTCGCCGTCCTTGACCAGGCCGCCCGTCTCATATTCAAAAGCTGAGAAGGTTGTATAGGCGCCCAGGAATCCGACGACTAGGAACGACCTCCACTGGGGGCTGGCCATCGATCTTTCCAGAAACAGGGTCATCAGCAAGCCGATGAGGAAACAGCCGCTGACGTTCACTACCAGGGTTCCCATCGGGAAGCTCCTTCCCCAACGTTCGCCGACCCAGAGGCCTACCGCGTAGCGGCTGATGGCGCCAGTGAAACCGCCGAGTCCGATAATGAGATAGTTCATCTTCTTCCCATAGTTCTTCGCATTCTTCTCATTCCTGCCCCGCGGTCGCGTAATCGATGATCATCTGGTCGGTAAGCCACTCGACCGGCGCCCTGTCGTCGGTGAGGACAGTGCCGCCCGGATGCACTTCCGAAAGTCCGGGAGATATCTCTGCCGCCAGCTCCGCGACTTGCGGCGGCATCCGCCCGGCGCGTGACATCAGGTCGCCGGCGCTGGACGGCTCATTTGTGGCCACGATAAGCTCGTTGAACTGCCCGGTATTGAAACTGTATACCGACGGGTAGACATCGCGCATCGTGGCGGCGATAGCGTCGGCCACGGCACTGTCGCCCGGAGTCTTGCCCACATTTATCATGACTACGCCCCGGTCGGCAAGGTGATCGCGGATCTCCTCAAAGAATTCCCTGGTGGTCAGGTAGAAGGGGATATATGGCTGGCGGAAGGCGTCGACGGCGACCAGGTCCCAGCTTTCGTCGCTCGTCTTCAGGAACGGCCTGCCGTCGGCTACGTGGACGGTAAGGTTCGGCTCGTTCATGTCGAAATACCGGCGGCCGGCATCGACTACGCCGGGGTCGATCTCGACGCCGTCGATTTGGACATCCGGGTAGAAAGATGTCATAAGCCGCGGGATGGAACCGGCGGCATTGCCGATAACCAGGACCCTTTCCGGCGCGTCATCACCGGCGAACCAGGGCGCGACAGAGAAATAATCCCAGTAGCCTCCGGTGAGCAGGCGGTCGGGATCATAGACGGAATGGACCGCCCAGCCCTCGTTGAGCTTGAGGTATTTTGTGCCACCTTTATCCACTACCTGGATGTACTGATACGGAGACTCGGTCTCGAAGATGCTGTCGGGGTCAGGCTTGATCGCCCCCTGGGGCACAGCAAGTCCGACCATGATGATAAGCGGCACTCCCGCCAGGATGCGGTTGCCGAGCCCCGCAGCCGAGACTGCTGCCAGCGTGCCGGCGAAAAGCAGCATGGTGTTGCGGGTGCCGATCCAGGGGATCAGCACCAGGACCGGCAGGAAAGTGCCGACTATGCTGCCCACGGTGGAGAGGGCATAAAGACTGCCGGACACATTCCCGGCTGACTCGATTCCGGTCAGGCGCAGGCGGATGGCAAAAGGCGGCACCATGCCAAGGATCGTGACCGGAACAGCGAAAAGCAGGACAGTGACAGCGAAGGAACCGAGGAACGCCCCGGCAGAGATCTGCTCGATACCCTCGATGGCCAGGCCCATCACCGGGCGGGCGACGAAGGGCAGAGCGGCGATCGAGGCCGCCGCCGCCATCGTGAGCCAGCAGAGCAGCTGCGGCTCCGGCCGGCGGTCAGCCAGCTTCCCGCCCAGGTAATAACCGATTGTCAGATAGATGAGGATGAGGCCGATGAGGTTGGCCCAGATAAAAAGGGAATTGCCGAAATAGGGAGCGATCAGGCGCGAGCCGCTCATCTCGGTCGCCATCGTGGTCATGCCGGCGGTCAGGACCAGCAGATATAACAGCGGCCGCGGCACTAGTCTTCCAGCTCCTTGCGGCGTTGTTCCGGTTCGCGGGGCTCTTCAGGACCGGAACCGGGTCCGCCTGGACCGCCGCCGAAGCCGGTGCCATCGCCCGGCCCTCCCCGGCCACCTGGAGACCAGATGAATATCGAACGCCTTTCAACCGCTATTTTCAGACGCCGCTTGGCGAAGGATCTGACTGGGATGCGGGTCACGGGCAGGAGCAGCAACAGCCCCACGATGTCAGTGAGGAATCCCGGCGTTAGCAGCAGGATAGCGCCTGCGAGTATCAGGGCGCCATCCACGAGGGAGTCGCCCGGCATATTCCCCGACTGGACCTCGGACTGGATGCGCGCGATCACGCGATAGCCCTGCTGTTTTGCCAGGGCGGCGCCAGCCACGCTGATGAGGATCAGGGAAAGGATGGTATAGACGACACCGATCCTCGAGCCGACTTCGATGATCATCCAGAGCTCGAGCAGCGGTATTATTATGAACAATGCCAACAGGACCAGGAACATGGCCTAATTCTCTACCCGGACGCGGTGTAAATACAAATGGGATGGGCGCCATGCCACAAATGGATGGGCGCCACGCGGCGGCCGGAGACGCCTTGCCGCGGAGCCGCCCGAAATTGACCTTGCTCCACCGCCGAATATATAGTTCCTTATCGCGCGGCGCCTGATCGCAGAGAACCGTAATCGCCAGGGCATGCTAGACCTTGCCAGAGCAATCCGACAAAGGGCCGAGAGAGAACTCACCGGTGCCGCAGGACACTGGTGATAATCCGTGGTTCAATCCCGCCTTCTTCTTTCTTCTGGGAGCAATCGCCCTGATCGCCTATTGGGCGGCTCTCGACAACACCCTCCTTTGCGACGATTATTACCTGCTCGGGCGGGACCGCCTGCACATGTTCGGCGGCGGCGGTCTGGGCGACCTCTCCAGCCTGCGCTGGATATTCTATGCCGAGTATCCCGTCCATCTCAGGCCAGTCGTCCTTTCGGCCTGGTTGCTGATCTCCCATTTTTTTGGTGTCGAGCCCTGGCCGACCCATCTGATGAACATATTCCTTCACGCCGCTACCGCCTGGCTGCTTTTCTGGCTGCTGACCAGGCTCAGGGCAGGGCGGCTCGCGGCAGCCCTGCCCGCATTGCTGTTCGCTCTCACGCCCATCGCCCCCGAGGCAGTCACCTGGTCCAGCGGGGACGTGGACCTCTTCCCGCTGTTCTTCCTGCTGCTGGGCCTGGGGTCTTACGCCGTCTTCATGGAAAGCGGCAGGCGGCTCTGGTACGGGGCCTCGCTGCTGGCGATGGCGTTGGCGCTGCTCAGCAAGGAGATGGCGATGACCATGGTTGTCATGATCCCGGCCATGGAACTGATGTTCGGCAACGTGATCAGGAGGGCTGCGCCTGGCTCAGGGCCTGGGGATGGCCGCCGCAGGCCACTCCGGCAGGCCGCGATCCGAATCGCTCCTTTTCTGGTCCTGTTCGCCGGTTACCTGGCGCTGCGCCGGGCCATCCTGGGAACCCTGGTGCAGGGCAGCCAGCTCCCCTCGATAGAGGGCGGATTCGCCAATAATCCCCTGTTCACGATCACGGTCCTGCTCGCGCCATTCAGCAACATATATTTTTCTGCCGGCTTCATCGCCACCGCTGGCGTATATACCCTGCTGTTGCTGATAGTGTCCCTGGCGCAGGTGGTCAGCGGCTGGTCGACCGCAGATCTGGCCAGGAGGCGCCTGTGGCTGTTTCTCCTGATGGTGTTCGTCGTGTCCCTCGGGCCGGTCAGCTCATATCTGATCGGCGGTCTCAACCCGGATCTGACCAGGAGCCACTTCCTCTATATGGCGACCGCATTCCTGCTATCCCTGCTCGCCGTGGGGCTGCTCGATTTTGGCTGGCGTGGGAAAAGGCGGCCGCTGGCGGGGGCTATCGCTCTCGTGCTCCTGCTTCCCGTGTATTTCTGGGGCCTGCAGACGAACAATCGTTACTGGGAGGATGCCGCCATGGTCGAAAGCGTGATCCTCGACGAGATGGTCAGGATCTTGCCGGAGCCTCCGGAGAACGCCCGCATCTATCTGGTGCTCGAAGGCGAGACCCAGGCAGCGCGCATCTACTGGTGCAAGCCGATGCTGCAGACCGCGGTGCGTTCGAACTACAACCGGTATGACATCAAGGTGGTGCAGGAAGGCAAGTCTGACAGGATCGAGGATGTCGGCGACACCAGGGACGGCTATCTCTTCATCTACGACGAAAGCATCAACGAATTGCGGCTCGAACATCCTCCGCAGGTCTGACCGGAGCCGGAGCCGCCGTTGACCATGTCTTGCCCGCCTTCAAAGCAGACGAGCGGTTCCCTTCGCTCCAGTGATCAGCAGCTGCGGATACGCCTGACTTCTTCGGCCACCAGTTCGCGCACGCGGCCGACGACGGCGGCTACGGGAGGGCTCAGCTCACGGTCCCGCGGAACCACGCTGGCAACCTGGACCGCCAGGACGATCACTTCCGGATCTGCCCCCTTGAGGCGCGCTGTCGTTATCAGGTGGGGTACACCCATGCCGTGGATGTTGTTGGTGCGCAGGCTCATCACTCCAGCTTCGTCCGGGTCGAAGCGGAAGATGGCGCCCGGCTCTGTATCCGCTGCCATGGCGTCGATCACGATGACCGCATCTGACTCCAGGAAATATTTCAGGAGGGCCATGCCGGCGGTATCGCCGGTGACTACCTTGACGTTGGGACCAAGTGCGGAGGCCTCCAGGTCTTCGACGACGAAGATGCCGAAACCGTCGTCACCCATGAGGGTGTTGCCCACGCCGAGTATGGTAATAGAGGGGGCGCGGGCGCCTTCGGCGCCCGCGCCCCCATCGAGTTCATTCATGTCCGGCAATCATCTATCCAAGTCCGGCATTCATCAGGCTACGTGCGCTTTGGCGGCGCGTTCTTCCCCTCTTTCCAGGCGAACATGAGAGGCAGCTCTCTTGCTACCTCAGCGACGACCAGATAGAGGTGGATGCCGGCAGTGATGATGAAGGCCCACATGAGCAGATAGTGATAACTGCGCATGGCCGCAAGTCCGCCGGCCCAATACGTAAGCGGCTCAAAGAAAGACCGCGTCGGTCCCCAGAGGCATAGCCCCGTGAGAGTCGTCAACGGAATCAGTATGAATAGCCAGAACAGGTAAGTGCCTTTCTGCAGCGGGTTGAATTTGTAGACCGATGGATACGTCTTGCGAAGGAACAGGTAATACTTCAGCGTGTCCCTGAAGTTACCCTCGCCTTTATGCCTGATAGGGCTGAACCAGTGAAAATCGCGTATCTTGTCGCGTCTGCCGGGAGGCGCCGAGCCGGCGCCAAAGAACGACCAGTAGACCCTGATGACCGTAGTGAACACGAAGGTCCACATGGCGATCTGGTGGATGACCTCGGCATACCCCATGAAGCCGCCGAAGAAGGGGCTGCGGATATAGAATCCGGTGAATATCAGCAGCAACAGCGAGATCATGTGAACGGCATGCATGACGATCGCCGGCAGCGGATGTTCTTCTCTTGTTGGTGGTAGATGACCCATAAGCGTTCGCCTACCTAACCTGGAATTCGAGGACTTTATTGGTTTTCGGTTCAATCACGTGAACCGCGCAAGCCATTCATGGATCGAATGTGTGCACGGTTCGTAATATCTCCAGAGGTTTCTCCGGATCGAGCACCGGCGTTCCGACCAGGGCCTCTTCTACCGGACCCCTGACGCCCTTGTCGTCACGCGGCGAGAGGTTCCAGTTCGACGGCGGCACCGCCGCATAGGTATCTACCTTGTTGTCGCTCAGCTTGGTGTAATGGGCAAGCGCGCCGCGGGGTGCGTCCCAGCCGCTCTGGCCGGTGCCAGTCTGGGAGAAATCCAGCTCCTGGTAGACAGTCGTCTCGCCCTTGCCGATATTGGCGAGCAGTTCATCGGCCCAGCGAAGGGCGTTGTCGGAGTTGATCTTGGCCTTGATCACACGAGCGGCGACGCGGCCGAGGTTGGATAGCAGCACTGTCGGATCTCCCGCGTGGCCGACCGCCGCCAGGGTGTCGTCGACCAGCTTCTTGGCCTCGGGCCTCCCGGCCAGGTAAGAAATGAGCACCTGGGCGAGCGGGCCGACTTCCATCGGCCGGTCTTCCTTGCCGTAACGTACCGCCTGGGTCCAGTCGTACTTGCCCTGCGGGAATGCCTCGCCCTCGATGGGCGGCATCTTGGTGAAATCGATCGGCTCCTGACCGACGTTGAGCGGATGCTTGCCGGCTCCGACTCCATCGCCGAACCAGGAATATTTCGTATACTGTCGGGGCTCGTCGAGGCTGACTTTTTGCAGTTCGAGCTTGCCGTCGAAGATGCCGCCGCGTGGGAACAACCGGTCGTAGGGATCCTGGCTCTTCTCGTCCAGGACACCCCAGCTGAGGAAATTCCCCACGCCCTTGCCGTAGCCTGCAAGGTCAAGATAATAAGGAGCGATAGCCAGCAGGTCCGGAAGCATGACGGTGTCGATGAAGTCCTTGACGACGGACATCTGGGATACGTAGAACTCGATATCCTCGATGCTCGGCATCTGGGTGACGCCGCCGGGCACGTAGTTGTTGATCATTGGGTAACGGCCGCCCAGCATGGCGCTGGCGTCACAGGCCTTCTGCTGGATATCCAGCGCCTGCAGGTAATGGGCTGTGACCTCGAGGTCCAGTTCCGCCGGCAGTTTGTATCCCGGATGGTCCCAGTACATATTGGCGAACGGTCCCAGCTGGCCGGAGTCGACGACGGCCTTGACCTGATCCTGAACCGCCTTGAGGCCCGGCGTCGACGCCTTGGCGTTAAGCGTGTTCGGCACGTTCACATAGTCGAAACCATTCAGATGATAGAACCAGAGGATGTGGTCGTAGCCGAGCTGCGCCGCTTCCATCATGTTGCGCACGAGCCGGGCGCTGTCGGATACCTTTTCCATCCCGAGAGCTGTTTCTACCGCCCTTACCGAGTTGAACGCATGGGGAGTCGGGCAGACTCCGCAGATGCGCTGGGCGAACTGCCAGATGCCCTGTGGATCGCGGCCCTTCATGAAGATCTCGAAGCCGCGGAACATGGTCGCAGTGTTCCAGGCGTCCTTCACCACCCCGTTCTCCACCTCACAGGTTATCCGCAGGTGGCCTTCTATGCGGGTGATCGGATCGATGACTACCTTGGTCATCGCTTACCTCCTTCATCAGAGCCTTCGTCTTCCATGCCTTCCACCGGAGCTCCCTTGAATAGACGGCCTGTGGCAGCCTGGCCGATAAAGTGTGCGCCGATGCCAACCGCGGTAATGGCACCGAGGCCGACGCCGAGCTGGGTCGGGGTAATATCGCCTGGCAACTTGACGCCTGGCGCTTTCTCATAGAACGGTGACTGTGTATCCCAGAAGTCCGGCTCACTGCAGCCGATGCAGGGGCCGCCGGCCATAACCGGCCAGCTGATGTCGCCATTCCAGCGGGTGACGGGACAGGGGGCGTAGGCGACAGGGCCCTTGCAGCCCACCTTGTATAGACACCAGCCCTTCTCGGAGCCCGCGTCTCCGAATACTTCCACGAACTCACCGGCGTCGAAATGGCCGCGCCGCTCGCAGTTGTCATGGACCAGCTGGCCGAACAGGAACTTCGGCCGGCCCTGGCTGTCCAGTTCCGGCAGCTGCTTTTTGACGAGTGCGTAGAGCAGGATGGCCACGGTGTCGTCGGCGTTGCCGGGGCAGCGTGGCGAGTTGATCAATTTATCAGGCGTGATGCCCTCAGACTTCAGAAAGTCGGAGACACCCTTTGAACCGGTGGGATTGGGTGCCGCCGCCTGGATGCCGCCGTAACAGGCGCAGGTGCCGATGGCTATCGTCGCCTTGGACTTCTGGTAGGCATCCTTGCACATCTCCATCGAGGTCATGCCGCCGATCGTGCAGGCATCAGGAATAGCGGTGGCGATGCCGCCTTCCACAATATAATAGAAATCCTTGGAGTCGACGATATCGTGGAAACTCTTTTTCGCCTGTGAGCCCGCGGGGGCCATTACTGCTTCATGGTAGTCGAGGGAGATCTGCTTCAGGATCAGGTTGGCGGGGTTGGGCTTGCGCGACTGGAGGAGATTCACCGAGCAGCCGAGGCATTCCTGGAAGCATGACCAGACGATTGCCGGCCGCTTTGCCAGTTGTTCGAGGGCGTTTGCCACCCTCGGTACCGCCATCGGCCCACTTAGACCGATAGCGCCGGCGAGGACGCCACAGCTCTTGAGGAAATCTCTTCGCGTCAACCCGGGAAACAGGGACATCTCTTCGTGTTCCAAGGCTCCTCGACCTCCCTCTTTTCGCGCCGCCGGAATCGGCTGGCGGCTATGTTTTTTGCGCTCCTGATGGAGCCGGTAAAACTCTATAACACTAATTCCGCCGTGTCACTAATTCCCCTTCTCCCCTCCGGGAAAAAGAATGAAACCGAATTCCATCCGGCGGCTTTGTTAACCTGACAGGCGACAGCGCGTTCGAGTGGAAGTAGAATAAACAGGCGATCATTATGGAGGCGCAGATGGACCAATCCGGACTGAGACAGAAGCTGCAAAAAATCGATGGCCGTGGTTATAAAGCCTACCGCGAGCTGGCGGGATCGTATGACTTTCCCCGATTCACACTCTTCGTCGATTACATCCAGGGAGATCCCTACGCGTCGCCGTCGAGGATGAGGGTGCGTGTGCCCCGTGAAATGGCAGATTTTGACGAAAGCCTGTTTGACAGCAAAGTCAGGCGGGTGGCGTTTCAGGACTATCTTTCCCGGATCTTCTCGCGTGCCATCCAGAGACTTGTCAAGGGAAAGCGCGGAACCGGGAAATCGGGCATCATCGGTGTCGACAGCGGCGGCCAGGAGATCCTGGAACGCACGGCTGCAGTCGCAAGCGGCGATCATCTGGAGATCCGGTTTGTAGCAGGTCTGCCCGCCGATGGCCGCCGGTGCCTTGCTGGCGAGGCCGCCTCGATGTTGCTGGAAGAAGTGCCGCAGCTGGTGGAGGCATCGCTGTTTGCGGCGGCCGTAGACGAGCAGGAGCTGCAGGCGCATGTGGAGTCTGCGGAGGACCAGGACTGGCTCAGGCGGCAGCTGCCGGAGTCGGGCCTCACGGCCTTTGTGGCCGACGGTTCCATTCTGCCCCGGGAGAGCGGTGTGAAGGACCTGCCCCTGAATAGCGGAAATGTAGTCGCCTTCGAATCTCCGCCCGAACTCCGGGTTGAGATAGACCTGCCTAACTGGGGTCCTGTGACCGGCATGGGGATCCCCGAGGGCGTGACCCTTATCGTCGGCGGCGGCTATCATGGCAAATCGACGCTGCTGGCCGCCCTGGAGCGCGGAGTCTACAGCCATCTGCCTGGCGACGGCCGCGATCTGGTGGCCTGCCGTGCTGACGCCGTCAAGATCAGGGCGGAAGACGGCCGGCGGGTGGAAAGGGTCGATATAAGCCCCTTCATCTCCAACCTGCCCTTCTCAGTCGACACCACCACATTCTGTACTGAAAATGCGAGTGGCAGCACATCCCAGGCCGCCAACATCGTCGAAGCGCTGGAAGCGGGATCGCGGCTGCTCCTGATCGATGAGGACACATCAGCAACCAACTTCATGATCCGCGACGAACTGATGCAGCAGCTGATTGCCAAGGAAAGGGAACCGATAACGCCCTTCATCGACCAGGTTCGCAATCTTCACCGCGAACATGCTGTATCGACCATCATGGTGATGGGTGGCTCGGGAGATTATTTCGAAGTGGCCGACACGGTCATCGCCATGGATGCTTACAGGCCGGGAGTGGTCACGGCGAGGGCGCGAGAGATCGCCGCCGCCCGCCGCGATCGCAGAAAGCCGGAAGGAGGAGAAAGATTCGGTTCGCTGCGCGGAAGGGTGCCGCTGTCACAGGGAATCAACCCTCGCCGGGGCGGCAGGGAAAAAGTGGCAGCCAGGGGCCTTGGGACGATAATGTTCGGAAAGCAGACCGTGGACCTGTCCCTTGTTGAACAGATCGTGGACCGCAGCCAGACCCGCGCCATCGCCGATCTGGTCTGGCATGGACTCAGGCGGGGATATTTCAACGGCGATGACTCGCTGGCCGAGGTTCTGGACCGTATGCTTGCCGACATCGAGGCTGGCAGCCTCGATGTTATCTCGCCGTATTCACCCGCGGGCTCGCATCCCGGCGATTACGCACTGCCAAGACGTTTCGAGATAGCCGCGATGCTAAACCGGATGCGAAGTTTCCAGGTTGGGCAATGAAGCTCAAGGCTGGCGGTCCATGGCCGATGCTGGCTGCAACCGTCGCCGCTAAATCGGTATATAACCGGAATAACAATTCCAAATCCGGTACAATATTTGCATATGCAAAAAGCCGATTTGCATAGGGTGCGCCGGATCGGTTCGGTACAGGCCATCTAACACTGGGGTAATCATGGGTAGTGAAGAAAGCAAGAGCTGGACACTGGAACAGAAGGAAGAAAAGAGCCTGGAAATCATACGCGAGGCGCTTGAGCGCTATCCCGGCAGGCTGGCCACGACCTTCACCGGCGGCAAGGATTCCCTGGTAGTGCTGCATCTGTTCAAGCGTGCCGGTGACGGTAAGGTGCCCGTACCGGTCCTGAACCTGGATACGACGGTCAAATTCAAGGAAGCCCTGGATTTTCGTGATCGCATCGCCAACGAATGGGATCTCGATCTAATCATCACCACCAATGAAGCCGGACTCAAGGAGATAAAGCTGGCCGAGGATCACGAGAAATGCTGTCTGGTGATGAAAGCGACGGCTATTAACATGGCGGTCGACGAGCACGGCTGGAAAGCGCTCGCGACAGGTGTTCGCTGGGACGAGCAGCCTGCCCGCATCAACGAGGAATATTTTTCCGAACGTCCTGAACATACTCGCGTGCAACCAATCCTGCACTTCAGCGAGCTGGATATCTGGGCTTATATCGAAAAATATAAGCTTCCATACTGTGAGCTATATGACCAGGGATACCGGAGCCTCGGTTGTGAACCATGCACCCAGAAGAGTGACAAACCGCGTGGCGAAGGCTGGGAGCGCGAAGGCCGCTCCCAGGAAAAGGAAGAGATCATGGGCCAGTTGCGCGAGCTGGGATATTTCTAGGAAGATTTGCCAAAGCCCTTCCTGTATATCATCATTGTCTGGAGTATCGTCTGTGCCTCAGGGCTTGGAGTGTTCCTGTTCCAGGTCTTTGGGCCTTCGATCGTAATCGAACCAACCTATAGTACTGCCGCTGTCGTGGTCACTGTCGTATTCTGGGTGATCGCCTGGGCGCTGCCCGTCGCCATCCTGGTGATACGCGGGCGAAGGCAGAAAGGATAAGGATTGCTGGAGTACCTGCAGGACCATCAGAAACTCGCCACCGTGATCTCGATCACCGTCGCGATAGCAGTCGTCGTGTTTCTGGTATTGATCTCCGGGGGCAACACGCCTCCATCCACCGGTACCTCGGGGTATCAGTCAGTGGTGGCCCATGGCCAGGACGGCCCTGTAGTGCCACCAGTGCAGGGTGGTACGGCGGCCTCCAGCGGCACGGTCACGGGTGGCCAGGGCATCCGCCAGGCCGATCTGCCCGGGTTGGTCGGCGAAGAGACCACGGGCGACTGGAAGATCGAGAATACGATCTTCATCGATATCGATGGAGACGGCGATGAAGAGGCGTTAGTGCTGGTGCGTGGAGAGGGTGAGAGCGAGCCGCTGGACTGGCGGCTCTATGGCGTGAAAGACGGCGAGACCGTGCTGCTTTTTGAGCGGACCAGGGTAGCCCGGGGGGAAGTCACGCTACAGGGGCCGATGCTGGTGGAGACCGAGGGTGTTTACAGCGACGGCGACGATGCCTGCTGTCCCTCGAGCACCAAGCGTACCTATTATGTATGGAAAGGTGGCAGCCTGGTGGTTTCCCGGATCGAAGCGGCGCCTCCGGTTACTGCTGCCCCCTGATAAGTTTCAACGTCGCCAGGCGTTCCCGCAGGATCCTTTCGTGATCCTCCTCCCAGCGGGCCAGCTGTTCGAAGATCGACCGGGTCTCCGGATCTTCGGCCGCTTCCGCGCCCTCGCGGTACATCTCCCGGGCATGACGCTCGTTTTCAATCGCCTGTTCCATTAGCTTGATCACGTCCAAGGTGTTTTCCTCCGTAGTCTAACTGTTGGCTACTGTAAGCATTTCCATTGCGATGAATGCTAAAACCAGGACCGCCGCCGATACCCAGAGACCGACGCTTTTAACGCTCCGCCGCTGGATTGCCAGGGCCAGGAAATGGGTTCCCACCGCCGCCGAGGCTGAAAAGCTGCCGATCACCAGCAGGCGGACGACCGGGGAGATATGCTCGACCGGCTCGATTCCGGCGATTCCCTCCCATGATTTCATCACATAATAAAAAATCAGCACGAATTCGATAAAACCCGCGGCCACCTGCAAGGCCAGGCGTTCCTCCTGCAAAACCAGGCTGCTGGACAGGAGCTCCTTGCTCTGCCTCTGGATCGCGGCCTCTTCGCCGGCCCGCATGATCTCCACCTGGGTGCGCACAACTTCGATCGCAGCCTGAGCGTTCTGGCGGGAGAAATCCAGGTTGCGGATCTCGATGTCTGCTTCGTTCAGGTCGAGATTGAACCGGCCCAGGTAATGGCTGCCGATCTCTTCAGTGGAATCGGGCGTGGCCACCAGCAGAGCAAGCTCCTGATCGAGCAGCTTGATATCCCGGGACAACCTGTCTGATGACTTGCGCACAAGCAGTGAATCGGTCGCCAGCAATCCGAAGAGCCGCGAGAGGCTGGTTATCTGATTCTCGAGTATCTGCGTGTCGGGCTCCACGCCACTCTCGTTGACGACCTGGCGATGGAGAAGCTCTCCCACTTGCCGATCGACGTCGGCGCGTTCGCTGACTATGGTCTGACGCTGGATATCAAAATACGATGAGGTCCGTTTCAGTTTCTTGATCAGCGAATCGAATTCAGGAAGCACAGTCGAAGAGAATGGAACAGGATCATCTGCCACCATCGCGTAATAATCGCGGCCAGCGGCAGACATATCGGGAAAATGTACCAGCAGCGCCGTCGTGTCCATGTTTTTTGCTCGAGAAGCCAGGCGGGATTGCAGGGCTGTTCCGCCAGTGTCATCAGCCGCACTGACGATCGCTTCAAAGCTGGTGCCAGCGGGGGCTATCAGCAAGGTCGTTTCGCCGAACACACCATTAAGGCCTGATAGCAGGCGGTCGCGGTCAGATTCAATGGCATCCGATACCCGGCGCCACTCCTCATCGAGCGTCCCGTCCTGACGGCGGTAATCGACCTCGATCACAGATATATCCGAAAGCAGGCAGAGGCAGAAGCTGCTTTGTTCTCCATCGATGTGATGGACTATGCGGCAGCGTATTCCTGTTTCGGCCGGTTCATCGAGGCCAAGTTCGGGTATTCCGGATGCGGGCAGGCCATCGCCCTCCAGGTTCTCTTCCCCGGTTAGCATCCTCCAGAGGCGTCGCAGATCCTCGTCATCGCTTTTTAGCAGGTAATAATAATGGACCGCGGCCAGCGGCCGGGAATTCTCCGGCATGTCCCCTCCCGGTTGATTGTGCCATCCAGGACCAGGCCATCAATCGATGATAGCCAGACCATTCTATTGTTTATTCCCGGCCCGGGACAATCAAATCCGAAGAGCGGCAGGGGCGGCGAAAGGAGATGACAAGCTCGTACAGCAGCAATCCGACGAGTGGCAGAGGAGCCACGCTGACGGCTCCGAGGAATATCCAGTCACCAATACTCATGTCGATCAACTCCTTGCGGTCGCTCGGTGGCCGTATCAGCCGCGGATAGTTCCTTGCGGCGGCCGGCCACGGGCTACGATATTATCAGTGCCATCGGACGGACAATTCGTTGGGTAGCTGGTAAGCAGGCTCAGGCTCGGTTAGGATTCTGGCGCATGCGTCCATCGATAACAGCCCTCGCAGATGTCGCCTACCGGAGGCGCTGGTGGTTTCTGGTCATCTGGCTGGCGGTTCTGGCAGCAAGCGCCGTTTTTGCGCCACGGCTTTCAGAGGTCGCCAAAGGCGGCGGTTTTGACCTGGCTGAGAGTGAGTCGTGGCGAGCGGCGGACATTCTGCAGAACCAGTTCGGCCGTGGCTACAGGCGTTCGGTCCAGATCCTGTACCGGCATCCCACGCTCGATGTCAACGACCCCCGTTATCGCGATGAGCTGACCCGGTCGCTCGACCGTGTCTCTGATTCAACCGGGGCGGCCAGCCGGATAACATATTACGACAGTGGACTGCCCAACATGGTCAGCGCCGATGGCAGCACCACCTATGCGTTGCTGAGCTATTCCGGCACGGAAGAGAACATCCAGCCGCTGATTCCGCAGATACGCGAGGAGGTCTCGCGGGATAACGAACTCGAGACCCACGTGATCGGCGGCCCGGCGATCGACTACGACATGGAGCGGACCAGCGAAGCCGACCTCATCAGGGCGGAGACCTACAGCCTGCCGCTCATCCTGATCATACTTCTGCTCGTCTTCGGTACAGCGATCGCTGCGCTGTTGCCGCTGATCCTCGGTGTGGCCAGCGTCTCTCTCACACTATCACTGCTGTTCGCGCTCGGGCATCTGCTGCCGCTTTCTGTATTCGCCCGCAACATCGTCACCATGGTCGGCCTGGGGCTCGGAGTCGATTACTGCCTGTTCATCGTCTACCGATTTCGCGAAGAGCTGGCTGTCACTGATTCAGTCCGTGACGCGCTCAGGTCGACCCTCGATACAGCCGGCCGGGCTGTTGTCTTTTCGGGTGCCGCAGTCGTGGTCGGCCTTGCCATGCTCACCCTGTTCAGCTTCGTCTTCATGCGCTCCCTCGGTATCGGCGGCATGCTGGTCGCGGCCATCTCGGTGCTGCTGGCCATAACCCTGCTGCCGGCGTTATTGGCAATATTGAGGAGCAAAGTCAATTCAGCTCGGCTTATCCCGGGGCGTTACCTCCTGGCCGGCGGCGGCAGATTCTGGCATTTCTGGAGCCGCATGGTGATGCGGCGACCCGTGATCTTCCTGGTCATATCCATGGCGATATTGCTGGCGCTGGCTCTGCCAGTCCGCTCGATGAAGGCGGGGGCTCCCGGGATAGACAACCTGTCGCCCGAGAGCGACTCCCGTATCGGCGTCGAGCTGTTTGCCGAGAAGTGGGGCGTCGGCGAGATATCGCCCATATATATAGTGGTCGATGCAGGCGAAGACAACGCTGTCTGGCGCGCGGACTTTCGCGAAAGACTCGCCGAGATCGGCAGGCGGCTGGAAGAAGATCCCCGGGTAGCCCGCGTGGAGTCGATTGCCGGCCTGAAGCTGCCGGCGGAGCTTCCCCGGAATCCCCTGGAGCTGCAGGAGCTTGTCCGCGCCGAGCCGGTGACGGCGGCCCAGGCGTTCAGCATGGTTGACATAGAGGGTGGCAGTGGTACAACCATGATGCGGGTCATCACCACTACCGAGCCCAAGGACGCGGAGACCAAGCAGCTGGTGCGGGACATCCGCGGCGGCATCCTGCCCCAGGTCGGCTTTTCTGAGGGGACCGAAGTCCTTGTCGGCGGCGGCCCGGCTGAGGCCGTCGATTTCACCGACAAGCTGGCCAGCTCATTCCCGTATCTTATGGGGGCGGTGCTGGTGATCACTTACGTGGTCCTGCTTCTGCTTTTCCGTTCCGTGATCCTGCCGCTTAAGGCGATATTCATGAACCTGCTTTCAGTATCCGCCGCCTTCGGGGTGCTGGTACTGGTCTTCCAGGAAGGCTGGGGCGAGAGCCTTCTGGGTTTCACTTCTCCCGGCGGCATCATCCCCTTCGTGCCGGTCATCCTTTTTGCCGTGCTCTTCGGTCTCAGCATGGACTACGAGGTCTTCCTGCTCTCAAGGATGAAGGAAGAGTATGAACGTTCTGGAGATAACGAGGAGGCAGTTGCCTTCGGGCTGGAAAAGACCGGCAGGATCATCACTTCAGCGGCGCTGATCATGATCGCTGTGTTCGGCGCCTTCGCCTTCACCGACTCGATCATCATCAAGGAGTTCGGCGTTGGTCTTGCGGTATCGATCTTCCTGGATGCCACCATAGTCAGGATCATCGTGGTGCCGGCGACGATGAAACTCCTTGGGAAATGGAACTGGTGGCTGCCGGCGTGGCTCGACCGGCTGTTGCCCGACCTGGGACTCAAGCACTGAGGTGTCATGAAGCCCTCGTTGCTGATAACGATATTTGACGACGATCCGGAGAATGGTGGTTTTGGCGGGATAGCGAAGCTCCTGGAAGCCCTGGGCGAAGCCGCAACCCGGGCTTTCGGATTCGCAGTCTCACAGGGATCACCAGAGCCGCTGCCGCCTGGCGCATTCGACAGCCGCCGCCGTCAGTATGCCGCCGTTGAGCTTCTGGCGTCTCTTGCCCGGAGGGGCGAAAGCGGGCTGGTTGTCCTCGGCGTGACCGGCGCGGACCTGTTCGCACCGCGGCTCAATTTTGTCTTTGGGATGGCCGATCGCACGGCCGGGACTGCCGTCATATCACTTCATCGCCTGACTCCGGATTTCTACGGGGAGGCCCCCGATCCGGTCCTGGCGCGCGAACGAGCCGCCAAGGAGGCAATCCACGAAATCGGCCACGTGCTCGGCCTGGACCATTGCACGAGCAACGGCTGCATCATGCGTTTTTCCAGCGCGATCATGGATACCGACGAGAAGGGTCCTGGTTTTTGTGGCCGCTGTTCGGCGAAGCTCGGGCCGCTCGCAGCGCCAGAGTGATGTGACTCCCTGCTCCGGCTCCAATAGTAGCGTTCAAGCTCTCCGCTTCTAATAGTAGCGTTCCAGCTCTCCTGCCACATCTTCCTGGGAGAACGGCTGGTGTACCAGCGGTTCGCGGTTGGCTATCTCTGGCAGGGCTTCTTCGAGGGTGTGGCGCGGGTGCCGGTAGATGATGCCGGTAGGAATCCGGTCTCCGAACTCGAGGGCCATCCTGAATGCGGCCTCACGGTCTGAAGAGTCGTGTTCGGGACCGACTGGATAGCAGCGCTCTTTGTACCACTGGAAAGTGTTTAGCTTGTTGAACGTCACACAATTCTGAAGTATGTCAATCAAGGCGAATCCCTTGTGCTCGAGGGCGGCCTGCATCAGTTTCTGTAGCTGCTCCTGGTTTCCGGAAAAACCGCGGGCCACGAAACTGCAGTCCATAGCCACAGCCAGCGCCATCGGGTTCATCGGTTCATACAACACTCCGAATGGCTGGGTGCCGGTGACCATCCCTTCATCGGTCGTAGGCGAAGCCTGTCCCTTGGTAAGTCCATAGACCTGGTTGTCATGGACGAAAACAGTGACATCCAGGTTGCGGCGCATGGCGTGGAGCAGGTGGTTGCCGCCCTCGCCGTAACAGTCGCCGTCACCAGCGACGGCCAGCACCCGCATATCGTGATTGACAAGATGGATGGCCTGAGCGACTGGCAGCGTCCTCCCGTGGAGACCGTTGAATGTGTTGCAGCGGGTGTAGTGGGGGAACTTGCCGGCCTGGCCGATGCCCGAGACGATCGTCAGTTCATGGGGCTTGATCCCCAGCTCGACCATCGCCAGTTTGAATGCCCTTAGGATCTGCAGGTTGCCGCACCCGGGGCACCAGGCAGGGTTCTGGCCGCGGAATTCCTCCAGCTCAGACACCGGCTTCACCTTCTTCCGGAACATCTGCTGACGGATTCCCAAGCTCTTCCAGCAGTTCGTCCAGCAGGAAGGGCCGCCCGTCATATCTGTTGACATGGGAGCCGAACTCGAAACCGGTCTCTGCCCGCATCAGCCGGGCGAACTGCGAAGTGGCGTTGTTCTCGACGCAGACTGTATTCTTCGCGCTTCGCAGCACCTCGAGATAATCGAAAACTTTTGTGCCTGGGAACGGCAGGATCTCGCTGAAGTGCAGCATGGCGATGCTTGCGGATTCGCTCAGCTGATCGACCGCTTCCTTCATGACGCCATAGGTGGAGCCCCAGCCGCAGACCACTGTCTCCGGATTCTCGGCGCCATGGAGCAGTGGCGGCGAGATCTCGTCGCGTATCAGCGGCAGCTTCCGGAGCAGGCGCTTGTCGACCATGCGGTTTCGCGTCTCTGCGTCCTCTACCAGGTGGCCGTCCTCATCGTGTTCGTCGCTGTCGGTCACAACCAGGTGGCGGGAAGCGCCGGGCTCCGCCAGTGGGGAGATGCCGGTTTCGGTATACGCGTGGCGTCTGTAAATCTCCATCTTTTCGAGGTCGCCCGCGCGCACCCGGTAATCCTGATAGTTGATTTTGCCGGGGTCCAGCCCGTCCAGGGTCCACTCAGTGTCCGCAAGATACTGGTCCGAGAGGATGAAGGCGGGCACCTGGTATTTCTCGGCCAGGTCGAAGGCCTTCCCGGTCAGGTAAAAGGCCTGTTCGGGGCTTCCGGGGGCGAGGACGATACGCGGGAACTCGCCGTGCGACGCATGCGCCAGATTGAGCAGGTCGCCCTGTTCGGTGCGGGTGGGAAAGCCTGTTGCCGGCGCCGGGCGCTGGCCGACGAAGATAACCACCGGCGTCTCGGTCATGGCGGCCAGGGACAGGCCCTCCACCATCAGGGCGAAGCCGCCACCGGCAGTGCCGGTCATCGATCGCACCCCGGCGAACGAGGCGCCGATGGCCATGTTGATCGCGGCTATCTCGTCTTCGGCCTGTTCGACCACCAGACTATGCTTACGGCTCTGGTCGGCCATGAAGTTCATGACGCCGGTAGAGGGCGTCATGGGATAGGCGGCATAGAAACGGCAGCCGCTCATGAGGGCTCCCAGGCCGACGGCGGCCGTGCCATCCAGCAGCATGCGCCTGGGAGCGGTTGCTGTGGTTCCTGGTACAGCGAACCTGCAATCTCCGCAATTTTCCCTGGCGAAGTCGGCTCCGGCCTTCGCTGCTACAAGGTTCTGGTCGACCACTTCCCGGCCCTTGCGGGCGAAAGTCTCGGTAAGCAGTTCATCAAGGGTCTTCAGTCCCATGCCGAGCATTCCCAGGGCTGCTCCGACGGCCACAGTGTTTTCCATCAGGCGATTGCCCGCAGCGTCCATTGCGATCTTTCTGAAAGGGACTCCGAGAAATCCTTCGCCTTCATAGTCTTCCTTTACCGTGTCCGGGTCGTAGACGATGAAACCGCCGGGCGCCATGGAATCGCGATGTTCTTCCACCGTGGTCTTGTCCAGGGCGATGAGGATATCGACGAGGCTTCTTGAAGAACTTAACGGGTGGTCGGAAAACCTGACCTGGTAGAAATTGTGGCCGCCGCGGATGCGGGACATGTAATCCTGGTGGGTGAATACATGAAACCCGGAACGGCTGAACAGCTTTGCCAGCACACTGCCGATGGTCTGGAGACCCTGGCCCGCCTGCCCGCCTATCATGATCGAGTAGTCCATGATCGTCTAGTAACCCCTTCGTGAGTACATCAAACTTTATGACACGCCGACACCCTGATCGTCACAATCCCGTCGGCGCCATGCCGGGCTACCAGCTCAGTGCGTAGCGCAGGAGACGCAGGGATCATAGGCGCGGACCAGCCGTTCGATGCCCTCGATCAGCCGGGTAGCCTCCCAGTCGCGGCGGTCGTCGACGAACCGGTCGATGTCTTCCTCAATATTGGTGAGGTTCTGAGCCGTGGGAGTGATTATGTTGTCATCCGTGATCAGTCCCTCGCCGTCCAGCGTGTATGAATGGTAGAGAGTCCCCCGTGGCGCCTCGGTCGCCGCGACGCCGGTGCCCGCTCTGGGTTCTACCGGGACGATTGCCGCTTCAAGGTCTCCTGACAGAAGTTCATTGATGAGCTTCAGGGAGAGAGTCAGCGCGTGCACCAGTTCCACGGTCTGGCAGAAAGTATTCAGAAACGTGTTACTGCTGGGGAATGTGTGGCCGGAGTCCGCGAGTATCGAGCCGGCGGTCTCATCCAGGAGCTCCCCACTGAGGTTCACCCGGGCCAGGGCTCCGGTGAAGAAGCCCTTGCCTTCGTGCAGACCGGCTTTTGCCGCCATGTTGGGTTTGATCTCCTCACGGAGCGTCGAACAGAAATCTTCCGGAGTGGAACAATAACCTTCGCTGGAACAGACCTCGCCGTCGTAATAGGCGTACTCGTCGGGGCGCTGCAGGGCCAGGTATGTGGTCTTACGCGAGAAGTCGGGCACTTCCAGCGAGCCGGTCAGCCTCGCCAGCCGCGTCGCCTCGGGCAGGGCCGCCTGCAGCCGCTGGCGCATATCCACCAGCCTACTCGCCGGAGGAAGGTTGCTGAAGCCGCCGATCATGGTCGTGATCGGGTGCACCGCCCGCCCGCCGATGGCGTACACCATGTCATTGCCAAGCTTCTTGAGGATCAGCGCCGAGGCCACATCTTCCGGATGGTCCCTGGCCATGGTTATGGCGCTCTCAGCTCCCAGGTAGTCGGGCAGAGCCAGGAAGAACGCGTGCAGGGAGTGGCTCTGGATCCACTGGGCCAGGATCATCAGCCGCCGGAGTTTCTCGGTCACCGGGTCCACCTGGATATCCAGGATCCCCTCCATCGCCTTGATCGCGGTGATGTTGTGGACTGACGGGCAGACGCCACAGATGCGTGAGGTGATCGTGGGAGCGTCGAAATATTTGCGGCCGCGAAGCAGGCCTTCGAAGAGGCGGGCCCCCTCCTCATACTTCAGTCTCGCCGAATGGACCCGCCCGTCCGCCAGCATCACTGATAGGGAAGCGTGCCCCTCGATGCGGGTGACATGTTCGAGCCTGATTTTCAATGGCGGCAGGGAGTCATTTGAGGACTTCTTGCCGTATACGGGCATTTCAAAACCGAAAGGCCTCAGCCGGGGCGGGCAGAAGTCAGATCGGGCCCGGAGAGGCGGTCAGATCCCCGGTGGCGGTCAGATCCCCGGCGGCGCTCAGATAGGCAGTTCGCTGTATCTCACCAGTGCCTCCAGGGGGACGCCGCCTTCCTGCTCGATCTTCTCGGCGCCGCCTTCCTCCCGGTCGACGATGGTATAGGCGACGACCGGCTCCAGACCCTCGGCGCGGGCGCTCTCGATTGCCTTGATGATCGAGCCGCCGCTGGTGACGACGTCGTCGACGATTGCGACGCGGGCGCCGGTCTCGATCGAGCCCTCGATCCATTTACTGGTGCCGTGCTTCTTTGGTTCTTTGCGGACTATGAAACCCTGTACCGGATATCCCAGCCGCCAGCTCGCGACTACGGTGCCGGCGACGATCGGGTCGGCGCCTATGGCCAGTCCGCCGATGGCGCTGATATCTGCGGCGCGGAGTTTTTCCACCAGGAGCTCGGATGCCACCGACAACCCTTCGGCGTCCAGGGTCACCCTTTTGCAGTCGAAGTAATGGTCACTGTGCTTGCCTGAAGTGAGGATAAAATCCCCTCTGAGGTATGCTTTCTCAACCAGCAGGGTGCTAAGTCTGTCAAGAAGCGTTTTCGTATCAGTCATTGCTCTCCTAATCCGGTACCGGGTTCACGCTGAGATAGTATCACAAGGTCTGGCACCGGCAACTACAAGGTGGGTCCGGCAGATGCCGGCGCCTGCAACTATGGGATCCGCGCCGCCGTCAAAGGGTCTCGCGCCAGCGGTCGAACAGCTCCTGATATTCCGGAGACAGCGAGCAGAACTTCTGGAACTTGCGGATGAGGTCGGGATAAGTGGTACCCCTCAGCAGGATCTCCACCGCTGAAGTCAGGTTGGGCTCTTCCGTCGGCCCCCGGCAGCCGTCGCAGGGGACTCCCACCGACGGACAGACGACGCCGCAACCAGCGCGGGTGATCGGCCCCAGGCAGGGCTGCCCCTCGATCAGCAGGCAGCGGTTCTCCTTGACCTTGCATTCGACGCATTGGGGATAGGCCTTCAGCTGGGGAAGGCGCCCGGCGATGAGCGCGGTCAGCGTCTCCATGATCTCCCACTTGCTGGCGGGGCAGCCACGAAGTTGCAGGTCTACCCGAACATAATTGGAGATCGGCAGGATCTCGAGGGTGTCCAGGTCCTCCATCCCGCGATAGACATATTTCTTGAGGTCGCCAAGGTCGTGGAAGCGCTGGGCCGCCGGCACGCCGCCGAAGGACGAGCAGCTTCCCAGCGACGCCAGGATCTTTGTGTTGCGCCGCACCTCGCGCAGCAGCTCCAGCTCGTCCTGCCGCGCCGGCACACCGTCGACGAAGGCGACATCGAAGGGTCCGTCGAGATTGAAGGCACGCGCCATGGGAAAGTGCAGGATGTCGACGGCACTGGCAAGCGCCACCAGGTCATCCTCGAGGTTGAGGAATTCCAGCTGGCAGCCGGCATCGGAAGTCAGCGGGAAGATGCCTATACGCAACTTGCCGCCGGGATTTGCCGTGATGTCGATCCCGCTATCCATTCCCGATCCGGGTCCCTGTCTCATCTCAGCGCCGATGATATCCCCCTGATCTGGTCAATGGAGAGCACCGGCCCCTGCCTGCAGGTGTAGAAACTCTCGACCACACAATGCTCGCACTTGCCGACACCGCAACGCATGTGGCGCTCGAGCGATATGAAAATATCCTTATCTTCAAAACCGAGCTCCTTGAGCCGTCCCAAAACGAAACTGAACATGACCGGCGGACCGCAGATCAGTACCGATGTGTTTGCGGGCTTTAGTTCGACAACGTCAAACAGTGCTGTGATCATTCCTGTCCGGCCCTGCCACTCGGGCGGCGCCTCGTCGACGATGACCTCCACCCGTCCCTGTTGCCGCCAGGAGTCATATTCGTCGGTGAACAGCAGGTTCTCCGGATTGCGAGCCCCGTAAAGCACGGTGAGTTCACCGAACTCCTCGTTAAGGCAGACAGCGCAGTCAATCGCACTCCGGAGCGGCGCCAGGCCGATGCCGCCGCCGACGAAGACCAGGTCGCGGCCGGCCATTTCCGCCAGTGGGAAACCCTGGCCGTACGGGCCTCTGACCCAGAGCGTATCGCCAGGACGCAGCCGGTGCAGGGCTCTGGTGAGATTGCCCGCCTCGCGGACGCAAAGTTCGAAAGTATCGCTCTTCGTCGGTGGAGAGCAGATGGAGATAGGCGCTTCGCCGATACCCAGGAGCGAGACCTGCAGAAACTGGCCGCTGCAGAAGGAGAATGCCTTATTCAGACCGGGGTCGACGAATTCCAGTATGAAATGGCGGATACCCGGCGCCAGTTCGCGCGTCTCCAGCACCCGTGCCTGGCTGGGCACGTATTCGTCGAGCGGTGGTGCTCCGTCGCGTGGAAGCATCTCAGACATGGGCGGCGCCTTCACGATCATTCATCATCGGCACTTCCTCAATAGACATCGCTTTCACTCCTCATAAGACTTTTTAGTCACTTCCAGGACTCCGGCGATTACCTGCCTTGGATCGATGCCCACGGGGCAGAAGTGGAAGCAGGCACCGCAGCCACTGCATCCGGGGGCGCCAAACGTCTGCTGGGTGCGCATGAACTTGTGGGAAAAGCGGTACCAGATGCGCTCAGACCGGGCTTCGCGGAAGTTGTGGCCGCCAGCCACCCGGGCGAAGGCGAGCAACTGGCAGGAGTCCCAGAGACGCAGCCTTCTGCCCATCGCGGGATCCAGTTCCGTCTCATCGCGGGTATAGAAGCAGTAGCAAAGCGGGCAGACGATCGTGCAGTTACCGCAGCCGAGGCATCGCGCCGCCAGTTCATCCCACATGACCGCGCCGAAGGAGTCGTGTATCCTCTCTGGCAGGCTTTCCAGTGGCCAGCGTTCCGGATTCGAGGCTGGGGGCGCCGTGATCTCTTGAGCGGCTTCCTCCAGGACGAAAGGCGCAGCCGCGGCAAGCTCGCGCCCGGCGTCGCTACCGGCAAGCAGCCGCGGCCGCCCGGGCTCGCCCAGGTCGAGGAAGAGGTCAAAGCTGCCCGGGCTCACATGGTCGTGCCCGGTCTTCTCGCAAAAACAGCCTGGAGAGCGCTGACAGGTCACTCCTATTGTGAGACCACGGTCTCTTCTGGAGAGATAAGGGAAATCAGGCCGGTCGTTGGCCATATTGGCGGTGAGCAGACTGTCCGCTGAAAGCTCGCAGACATGAAGACCGAAAACGACTATATCCTCAGGCTCAGCCGGCGGCCGTATTACTTCGTGGCTGAAATCGAATAATATCTCCGAAGGTGGCAGGAACAGCTTTTTGACGGGCAGCACGGTCCTCTCCTGGAGCTGGTTGAGGACGGGCCCGTCGCTCAGGCCGAATTCCTCGAAAATGCGGTTTCCGCCTTTATCCGCTGGGATATACAGGCGCTGACGGGCGGAAATCCCCCGTAGCCAGGCGAGCAGCTCCGGAATCGCCTGCACGCCGGCAAGGCCTGGTATTTCTTGATTCTCTGACTCTCTGCTGTTCATGGCGCTCCATGTAGGTACTCGGTTTGCAGCCGGGGCCTGTGGCTGCGGCTTTATTCCCCCTTTCGTCCCGAGTTATGCCAGCGGGCAGGAAAAGGGCTGGCGGCATGCAATATTTGAGAAGGCAGTGACGCAAACACGTGGAGGTTGAATATGACAGGCACTGACGGAAAGTACGATCGCGCGACGCTTATGGCTGCGGTCCAGATAATCTTCGGCATCGTGATCTTTTCCAGCTCCTGGTGGCTATCAGCCGATCAGGCAAAGGGTTCAGCGCTTTATATATTCGGCTTCCTGACGGTGCTGCTCGGCATCGCCACGGGCATTTTCCTGTCCTCAAGGCGTTCCTGAAGCGCCAACCTGTTTCTTGACACCTTCCAAAACTGCGTGGGATAATAATCGATACCCTGAGGGGTACACCGGTTCCCTTGGATTCCGGTATCCGCCTGAAACTGACCAGAGATCCGTCTCTCCTCCATCAAGGCAAGGTGATCGCTGCGGTTGCGAAAACAGATATAGAGAAGGTATTAAACAGGCTTCGTCGCATAGAGGGCCAGGTGCGGGGGTTGCAGCGCATGATCTCAGAGGACAAGCGCTGCGAAGATGTTCTGACACAGCTTGCCGCCACCAGGGCGGCTCTCGATCGCGTCGGCGTCTACCTCATCAGCCATCGTATGAAGGAATGCCTCAAGCACAGTTCCGAAGAGATGGGCCTCGACGATGTGGCAGTGGAAGAAGCTTTCGAGATATTCATGAAGTACATCCAGCATGTGAAATGAGATTGCCGGCCGCCGGCTGCTTAAGCGGCAGGCGTATGCTATTATCTTTGCCAGTCCGCAGTTCTTCCGCAAAGCAAAATAATGTTCGCGTCCGGACAGCGCGACACTCCGCTATGAATTCACTCAAGGTGGCAATTCCCAATGCCTCGTCGGCGTAAGCAACAAAAACGCAAGAAGGGACGCAGGTCTTTCCTGTATTTCGGCGTTGGTTTTTTCGTCCTCTTCCTGGTCGCAGCTCTCCTGATCGGTATCCCGGCTGTCATGGCCCTTGTTCACGACCTGCCTAAACTGGAAGAAGAGAACTTCCTGTCCCTTGGCCAGACCTCGAGGATCTATGCCGCTGACGGTTCCCTGCTGGCGGAGATCTATGGAACCGAGAACCGCACGGTCGTACCCCTGGCTGCCATGCCTGAATACCTCAAACAGGCGACCATCGCCATCGAGGATGAAAGGTTTTACGAACATGGTGGCGTCGATTACGAGGCCATCGGCCGCGCGGCGGTTACCGATCTCAGCCGTGGCAGGATGGCGGAGGGCGGCAGCACCATAACCCAGCAGCTGGTAAAAAGAGTCTATCTGTCAGATGAGCAGAGTTTCACCCGCAAGTTCGTCGAGGCGGTGCTTGCAACGCAGCTGGAGAGGACCGCCTCCAAGGACACCATCCTCGAACGCTATCTGAATACGATCTACTATGGCGAGAATGCTTATGGCGTCGAAGCGGCGGCGCAGACCTATTTCGGCAAGAGCGTCACCCAGCTGGACCTGGCCGAGTGTGCGCTTCTGGCAGGGCTGCCCCAGGCGCCTTCGGCTTATTCTCCGAAGCAGGATCTCCCAGCCGCCACCGAGCGTCGTGATGTCGTCCTCCAGAAGATGGCAGACCTTGGATATATCAATCAGGCTGCGGCTCACGGCGCCGCCTCCCTGCCGATCAACCTGGTTCAGACCGCGGGTGGAGTCAACGAGCCATATTTCGTCGAGTACGTCAAACAGCAGCTTATCGACAAATACGGAGCCAAGAAAGTTTTCGAAGGTGGCCTGAAAGTGCAGACGACCATCGAGCCGTCGCTGCAGGCCGCGGGTCTCGAAGCGATCAAGGGCACGCTGGATGAGGCAGGCGATCCGGCAGCGGCGCTTGTGTCCATCGATCCTTCCAATGGATATATAAAAGCCATGGTCAGCAGCCAGGATTTCGGGCAGTCGCAATTCAACCTGGCCGTCCAGGCAAAGCGCCAGCCTGGCTCCACCTTCAAGCCCTTCGTCCTGACTGCCGCAGTGGAGCAGGGCGCCGATCCCAAAAAGACTTACTACATGTCAAAGCAGATCGACATACCCATGGCGGGAGGTGGGCCGCCCTGGCACGTGGAGACATACGACAACCATTACTTCGGGGTCTCGAGTCTGGAAGCAGGGATGCTCCGGTCTGACAACACAGTCTACGCTCAGCTGGTGATGGATGTGGGCCCGGAAAAGGCCCGCGATGCCGCTGAACGGCTCGGCATCAAGAGCCAGATGGCCACAAATCCGTCAATTGCGCTCGGTGGTCTGGGGCAGGGTGTTTCGCCGCTTGAGATGTCTTCCGCCTACGCTACTCTCTCAGCCAACGGTATGTACGCCGAGCCTATCGCCATAACCCGGGTAGAGATGCCTGACGGCACCGTGGATTACCAGGCCAACCCTGTTCCCCGCAGGGTAGTCAAGGATGCCGTCGCCTATGAGGTGACCAAGGTCCTCAAGGCTGACATCGAGAAGGGGACTTCCTCAAAGGCGAATTTCGGCCGGCCGGCCGCCGGCAAGACCGGTTCTACTGAAAACCTTCAGGATGCCTGGTTTGTCGGTTACACTCCGGAACTTTCCACTTCTGTCTGGGTGGGCTATCCTGACGAGCAGCTCCCGATGACCAATGTGCATGGAGGCAGCGTCTGGGGTAGCGGCTTCCCCGCCACCATCTGGAAGGGCTTCATGTCGGATGCGCTGAACGACAAGCCGAAGCAGGATTTTGCCTTGCCGAAGGAGAAACCGGACTTCAAGAAGCTGACCGGCAAATATGTGCTCTACTCCGGTGGCGACGCGCCCGCGACCCAGACTGACGCCTATGGCAACACCGGGCGGACGACGCCGGGTGCGGGAAATTCAGCCGTCGACTGAGTCGAACGCCGACGCCGGCCGGCTTCGAAGCCGGCCCTTTTGATAAATCGTTCACTACATGGTACTATTGCAACAGTTTTAGGGCCGCTGGTTTCAGCGTGCCCTTTTTTTATTCACGGTCGGTAGCGGCCCGGAACGGGGAAGATATTGGCGAATTCAATAGCCAGGCAGCCATGGAGGCTCGGGGCGATACTCCTGCTGCTCGCGGCCTTTGTGGCGGGGCTGCTGATCGTTCAGATCAGTCTGTCAGGATCCTCTGAGACAGCCGCCGATGAAGGGCCCATTGTAGAGCAGGCCGGGACTATCGATGCCGAAAATCCCGTAGTGAGGCCGCAAGGCGCTATTGCAGGTACAGCCGCTGACAGCACCGGCTCCGGCAACCCCGATCTCGCCGGCCTCACAGCCGAACCCGGTTCTGCTTTTTACATCAGTCTTGCCGATTCGACGGGAGCTTCGGGGATCGAAAGCGACCCGGCTCCGCCTGTGGATCAGCCAGCAGGCGCAGGTTCCCTTTCCGGTAACGTCTACGAAGCGACGGGGCGCGGCAATGACCATGTCCCGCGCATCACTGTTTACCTGGCACGTAGTGATGGCGTATTTACCGGCGCCACTACAATGACGGGCGAGGACAGCAGGTTTCATTTTGATGGCCTGGCACCGGGTGAATACAAGCTTTATTTCTTCGACCTCGCGGGAACCTTCGAGGCCGCCTGGTATGGAGCCCCAGCTGTGCCCGCAGGCATTTCGATCACCGTGACACCAGGTCGCGATGTCTATGTCGTGCAGCGATTGAACCGGGCAGATCCTGCAGACGGGACTATTTCCGGCAGGGTAACGGATGCTGACGGAAAAGGCGTGGCCAGCGTTGCCGTCCTGGCATACTTTGTCGATGAAGCCAGCGGAGTCCACCTGCTTCTGAAGGGAGCAGCAGTGACCGATGCTGAGGGGAATTACGAAATCTCGGGATTGCCACCATGCGATTCTGCAGGATCAGGTGGCGGCGCCGGCTATGTGACGGGCTACAAGGTACAGTTCGCAACTTCCGGAGAATTATTTTCCAGCCAGTGGTACGATGGCCAGCCTACTCATCTGACAGCGAAACTGATGCAGCTGAAGCCGGCTGAAAAGCTGGGAGGGGTAGATGCGGTACTGACAGGAGGCGGCACGATCTCGGGCCGTATAACCCTTGAAGGTGACGAAGCGGCAGCCTCCACCCTGGTAGATATCTTCGATGCTTCTGGTGTGATCGTCGACACACAGATCACCGCGAGCGATGGCAGCTACCAGAGCGACATGCTGCCGGCCGGCACATATCATCTCAGGGCGGTTCCGCGATCCAGTGAATACTCCATGGAATGGTATGACAACGCTGGCGATCTGGCATCATCGGCTGCTATCCAGGTCACGGCGGGGAATAACACCGGTGGTCTGGACCTGGTTCTCGCAAGAGTCACACCGTCGCCGGTTGCCACGGGCGAGCCTTCAGTCGGGGATGCCGAAAGCCGGCCCCCGCTTGAAGCCGCGTTACATGAGTCCGAAGCGGACGGGTTGGTTGACACCCCTGCCGGAAGCGAGGCGATAGAAGAGACCGGCGATGTTGATGCCGCAGATGGGAATGACGGCGGCTATACCGATGAGCAGACCGGCAGCGAAAACGCGCCTGTTGATAATGGCAACGGTGTGAGCCGGGATGGGGCTGGCAACTGTGAGCCTGTCTATCAAAAAGAAGACTGTGAGAAAAACGAACTCACTTTTTGACCCTGGAAAAACCCTGATGTGCTAGCGGCTGCCCATCAGTAGCAGAAAAAGGTCGACTGTCAATGGTGTCAGCGTCAGATGGTTGCCGGCAAGTTCCAGCGTGACGCTTCCGGAAAGATCCGTATCCAGTTCTTCCGCCAGGCCGACCGCAGCTGACAATGCTGCTGCTGAATAAGCAGCGAGCGCCTCGCGGTCGTATTCCTGGTTCCCGGCCGATGCGATCAGGAGTCCGTCGGTAGAGACAAGCATCGCCGCATCGATTCCATCGAATTCAAGGTACGGCGACAGGATGCCCTGCAGGGCCTGGCTACTGTTACCGGCTTCCCGGTTCAATTAAGTGCTTTCCAGGACATCGATCATGCGCTTGAGCTGCTCCTCGTTTTCAAACTCCAACTCCACCTTGCCGCCGCTAGCCACCCAGCGGACCTTGACCGGAAGCCTGAACGCCGAATAGAGAGCATCGGTGGTCTCGTCCATCAACTCCTGCCCGACGGGTATCGTGAGTGGTTCCCGGACCCTGCGCCTGTCAGCGCTCTCCTTCTTCGCAAGCTCTTCAGTCTGTCTTACCGAAAGGCCTTTTTTTGCTACGCGAACCGCCAGTTTCTTCTGCTTTACCCGGTCCGGGACAGCCAGTAGTGCCCGTCCGTGACCCTCACTGAGTCTCCCCTGCTCGATGAGTTCCTGAACCTCGTCCGGAAGGTCGAGCAGGCGGAGGGTATTGGCGACTGCGGAGCGGCTGCGGCCAAGCTTGGCCGCCAGCGCTTCCTGGGTGGCGCCGAAGTCCTCCTGCAGGATCGCGTATGCACGGGCGGTGTCGATGGGATTCAGGTCCTCCCTGCTCAGATTCTCGATGAGCGCCAGTTCGAGCGATTCACCGTCGTTAGCCTCACGGATCACAGCCGGGATCTCCTTGAGGCCGGCGAGCTGAGCCGCTCGCCAGCGGCGCTCACCCGCGACTAACTCGTAGCGCTCTCCATGGCGGCGGACGACGACCGGCTGGACCAGACCGACCGCTTTCAGGGATTCAGCAAGTTCCGCGAGGGCCTCGTCGTCGAAGATGGTGCGTGGCTGCTTGGGATTACCATGTATTTGACTTACAGGTAATACCTGGTAGCTTGAATCAGTGCGGCCGGAATCAGCAGCTGCCGCTGCCGGGGGACCGGTGACAGTAACACCTTTAGTATCACCTATCAACGCAGCAAGTCCGCGGCCCAGACCTTTGTTGCCTTTGGGATTACTCACGCTCAACCACCTCCGTAGCCAGATCGAAATACGCGTCAGAACCGGCGCATGTAGCATCATAATGAGATATTGGCATACCAAAACTCGGCGCTTCACTCAACCTGACATTGCGGGGGATGACCGTCCTGTAGATCAGCTCCGGGAAATGTGAGCGGACTTCCTGGACGACCTGTGTTGAAAGCCGGGTCCTGGGATCGTACATCGTCATCAGCAGGCCAGCCACCTGGAGCCGTGGATTAAGCCCCGCCCGGATAGCCTCGACTGTCTGCATCAGCTGCCCGAGCCCTTCGAGGGCGTAGTACTCACACTGGATAGGGACGATGACCTTGTCTGCGGCAACAAGCGCATTCAGTGTCAACAGGCCGAGAGATGGCGGGCAGTCGATGAAAAGGTAGTCGAAGCTGTGGGCGATGGATTTGAGAGCCTCGTCGAGGATATATTCCCTCCGGTCCCTGGAAGGCAGCTCGACCGCGGTGCCAGCAAGGTCGGGAGTCGAGGGGATCAGATAAAGGTTGCGGACATCCGTCGTGATGACAGCATCGGCGGCGGGAGCATCTCCGGAAAAGACATCATACGAGGACGGACCCTCGATATCGTGCACACCCAGGCCATGAGTAGCATTGCATTGGGGATCGATATCGATCAGCAGCACCGTTGCCCCGGCTTCGGCAAGGCAGACTGCTGTGTTGACGCAGGTTGTGGTTTTGCCCACGCCGCCCTTCTGATTAGCAACAACGTAGGTTTTACCCAATTCAACCTGCCTAAAAAGAGGAAATAGCCTGTCGGGAAGGATTCTAACAGATGGCTCGGATGGAGACCAGACGCCAACTGGTGCTCAACCTCAGGCTAATGGCCTCTTTTTTGCCATGCCAGGACGCCGGGGAAAACGGTCAGGAGTACGAATTAGCTTGGTAAGCACCCAGACATGAAGGTTTTTTGAATCCGGATAAGGATGGACACTCTCGATTCTATCCAGCCTGCCGCCCAGCTGACCGGCGACCGCGCTGGCTGTGGATTCATCTCCTTCTTCTCTGGCGCCACGCTGCAATAAAACCGCCCCGGCAGGCTTTACCAGTGGCAAGACGTACTCGATGACGACAGCAAGCGGGCCTACCGCACGGGCAATCGCCAGATCAAAACGATCACGCTGTTCGCCGAGTGCAGCCTCCTCGGCGCGTGCTCGGATGGTCTTTACATTATCGATCTCAAGCAGCTCAATTGCTTCGTCGATAAAATCGCACTTTTTTGAACTTGCCTCCAGTAGCGAAAAGGATTTATCCGGACAGGCTATAGCCAGGGGAAGGCCGGGAAAACCGGCGCCGCTGCCGATATCCACGATATTCTGCGCCCCTGCGAACTCCTCAAAGCCAATCAGACTGAGGCTGTCCCTGAAATGGAAGTCGACGATTTTTCTCTCGCTGGTCACAGCAGTCAGATTTCGATCGGAAATACTGGCCAGGAAGTCCAGAAGGGCCTGAAGCTTCGAGATCTGATCGACAGAGAGAGGATATTCAGAGGCTATCTCCATTTTCCAGCTCATTGGCATCGTGCGTGCAGGAAAATGGAGAGGACGGATATGTCTGCGGGAGAGACTCCGGCGATTCGCGAAGCCTGGCCTAATGAGAGCGGTCTTATCCGGGAGAGCTTCTCTCTGGCCTCGGCGGTGATACCAGGAAGGTCTTCATAACTGAAATCCAGTGGGATCTCGCTGTTTTCCAGGCGCGACTGGCGATTTATCTGCTCCTGTTGCCTTGATATATAGCCTTCATATTTTATCTCGATGCCTGCCCTCTGGATTATTTCTGTATCAGGCGCAGGGCTGCCTGGATCGAGCAGAAAAGGAAGGAGGTCATCGACTTCCAGCTCAGGCCGCTTTAACAGGCGAGCCGCGGACTGCGGCTCAGTGATCATGGAGCTGCCTTTTTGCGCCAGCAGGGTATTAACGGCGTCATCAGCTGGAATCCGGACATCGTGAATACGTGAGATGAGCTGCTCGAGCGCACACTGACTTGCATCGATCAGATCCATATTTCTGAGCGGCACAAGGCCGATCTGGAAACCTTTGGGAGCAAGCCGCGCATGAGCATTGTCATGACGTAACAGCAAGCGATACTCAGCTCTCGATGTGAACATTCGATACGGCTCGTCTACATCTTTTGTCACCAGGTCATCAATAAGGACGCCTATATAGGCTTCTGAGCGTTTCAAAATCAGCGGAGCATCACCTTTTACGGAAAGAGCAGCGTTTATGCCGGCTATAAGCCCCTGGGCTGCGGCTTCCTCGTAACCGCTGGTCCCATTGATCTGGCCGGCCAGAAAAAGCCTCGAAACCGCTTTTGTCTCCAGGGAAAGGCGAAGTTGGCTCGGATAGATGTAATCATACTCGACTGCATACCCTGGGCGCATAAGACGGGCGTTTTCCAGCCCAGGCGTTGCCCGTATCACTTTTTCCTGTACCCAGACAGGAAGGCTTGTTGTAAGGCCTTGCAGGTAGAGTTCATTGGTGTGCCGGCCCTCCGGCTCTACAAACACTGGATGACGATCACGGTCGGGAAAATTCATGACCTTCCGGTCGATAGAAGGGCAATAGCGGGGACCTTTGCCACTTACAGAACCAGTCTTGATTGGGGAAAGATGAAGATATTTTCGGACGACATCGTGCGTCGCAGATGTCGTGTATGTCAGATAACAGGGAATCTGCTCCTGAGGCTCCGGCCTGGAGAAAGGAGAAAAGGTTGGAGGAACTAAATCGCCTGGCTCAAGGGACATTTTCCCAGGGTCGACTGACCGTGAATCGATACGCGGTGGAGTAGCAGACTGAAAACGGCCAAGATCAAGGGAATTGGCTTCAAGGCTCTCAGATAGTTGCAGGGCCGGCGGTTCTCCCATGCGGCCTGCGGGAAAGCGAAGATCTCCAATAACGATATTTCCCCGGAGGAAAGTGCCGCAGGCCAGAACCAGCGATTTGGTCTTAATCAGACTGCCATCAGCGAGTTTTACTCCTGCGATTGTTTCACGTGAAACATGTATGCCGGCAGCGACACCTTCAAGGATTTTAAGGTTGGCTTCAGCAGCGAGCACTTTCTTCATATTGTCTTCGTAAAGCTTCTTGTCTGCCTGAGCTCTCAGCGCTCTCACAGCCGGTCCTTTTCCGGTATTTAGGGTTTTCATCTGGATAAAGGAGCGGTCTGTGTTGCGTCCCTGCTCTCCACCCAGGGCATCGATCTCCCTGGTCAGCTGACCTTTGCCGACCCCGCCAATAGCGGGATTACAGGGCATGAGGCCGATCTTCTCAAGGTTGATAGTAAGCAGAAGTGTGGTACAGCCCATCCTGGCCGCGGCCAGGGCTGCTTCGCAGCCTGCGTGCCCGCCGCCTACCACTACGACATCGAATGCCCCCTCGCCGCTCATGCGGCCTGGCCAGTGATGTAGCGGAGATCCCACAGGATCGTCGCTAACGGCTTCATCTCGTGGGCGACCTTCATCAGCAGCCGCTTTCTTCATCAACCCGGATGGTCACCGGTCTGTTCGGCTTGTGGACGATCCGGTCGATCAGCGAATCAAGAAGTGGAGCCGGACCCTCCGGGCTGATGATGCCCGTCGGGGAGCGCGGATCTGTGTCCGGGCCGGAATCCGGGCCAGGCTCTGCCGCCATGCCGGCGAAAAGGCCAGCTGCTGCCGCCCTGCCGGCAACCAGGCCGAGCGCCGCCGCTTCTGTGTAGTTGCAGCCTCCGGCCGCCCTCCCGGCAAGGAAGAGCCCTGGCCTGGAAACAGACCCAAGATTCTCGCCGACCTGCTCCGCCGCCGTCACTTCGTGGAGGACCATATATGACGCCCTGGTCATCCAGGCGTGTTCCAGGCCCGCATGACTTCGGACCCCCTCCAATTGGCTGGTGCGGTCACCTTCAGTCTCCATCCCAAGCGCGTATAGTTCATCCAGCTGCTGGCCATCACGAAACAGCACATCCGGGGCAACCAGATCCCGCTCGACCGTACTCGAAGAAAGCCGTGGAGAGGTCCTCGCCCAGACTTCGGCGAGCTCGACGCCCAGCTCCTTCAGGCAGACAGCCAGAGAGTCCGAGGGAATCTCTGCCCAGCGGCCACCAGGAGTGACCTCATCGCCATCAACGATCCGGCCATGCAGGAAAGTGCCGGCAGCGACAACCACCGAGGCTGCGCTGAATCTTTCAGACAGGCTCGTCGTGACAAGCCAATCCCGGCCCCGAGGCTCCAGGTTCGTGACCAGAGCCTGCCGCAGTTCCAGACCGCTGGCATTTTCAAGAGTCTCCTTCCAGGCGAGGCCCAAAAGGCGTCTGTCGACCAACAGACAGCCGGAGCTGTTGTCAATAGTGGCAACACCTTCCTTCTCCAGCAAGCCCGGCAATCTTCCACCAAGAGTCCCGACCTCTTTCAATAGCGCGTGACGACGGTCCACACTGTCGTCGGCTAGGATCGGTGTCGCCGGCGGGAAGCCGACCATGTCGAGATTTATCGTGAGGCATAAAACAGTCGCTCCGGCGCTGGCTGCGGCCAGCGCCGCTTCGCATCCTGCCGGGCCGGCGCCTATTACCAGGACGTCATATCTTGGGGATTCGATATCTTCAGACAAGTCCGTCATTGATGAGGTCGCCGGGCGCTGCTACTTGCCGATGCAGAATTCGCGGAAGATGGTCTCCAGCAGGTCTTCGACGATCTCTTCGCCGGTGATCGCGCCGAGCGATGTGAGCGCCCCCCTCAGTTCTTCAGCGATAAGCTCTTCGCCAATGCCGACCCGCAGCCCCTGGCGGGCCCTGCCTAAAAAGACACGTGACTGTTCCAGCAGAAGCCGGTGCCTCTCGTGGGTGACGATAGGCCCTTCGAGCGGAGGCAGCGAGCCGCCCAGCACCAGTTGGGCGATCCTCTCTTTCAGCACCTGCATCCCCTGGCGGGTCATGGCTGAGATCACGACAGGCTCCGCAGGCAGCAGGCCGCGGTTGAAACGGGGCGCCTGGCCCCGGAAGCGGTCACATTTGTTGATCACATAGATCGCCCTGTCAGCGGGAACCGAAGTCAGCAGGGCGCGGTCATGGTCGTCCTCGGGTTCGCTGCCATCGAACATGCAGATTATGAGGTCGGCCTCCTTCATGGCGCGGCGGCTGCGATCGACTCCTATCTGCTCTACTTCGTCCTCTGCGGGCCGGAGGCCGGCGGTGTCGATCAACTGCAGGGGGATTCCCTGGATATTGATGATTTCCTCGATAGTGTCGCGGGTAGTGCCCGGGATCTCGGTGACGATCGCCCGCTCCCGCATCAGCAACGAATTGAGCAGGCTGGATTTGCCGACATTGGGTTTACCGACGATAGCAGTGCGTACTCCCTCGTTGAGCACGCGGCCGATGAAAGCCGTATCGATCAGCTCCTGAAGACGCTCCTCGATCTGGCCGAGCCGCTCGTCAGCGGTCTCGCGGTCGAGCTCCTCGATATCCTCGTCTGAGAAGTCGATATCGGCTTCGATCGCTGCCATGACTGCCAGGATCGAGAGCCTTAAAGTTCGCATCTCCGCTGAGATCGAGCCATCGAGCTGGGACATGGCGACGCGCAGACCGGCCTCGGTCTTGGCGCCTATGATCTGGGCGACGCTTTCAGCCTGGGCAAGGTCTATGCGGCCATTGAGAAAGGCGCGACGGGTGAATTCCCCGGGTGAAGCCAGCTGCGCTCCCTGTTCGAGGAATAGCGAAAGCAGCTTCTGCTGGGCGACCGGACCACCATGGCAGTTGACCTCGACGATATCTTCCCTTGTATAGGTTCCGGGCGCCCGCATCACGCCCACGAGGACCTCGTCGACCAGTGCTCCGGATCCCGGGTCATGGATCGCCCCATAAGAGAGACTGTGCGATGGTGCTTCGGCGAGATCCTTCCCGCCGGGCTGGCTGAACAGGCGGCCGCAGATATCAACGGCTTCAGGCCCGGTCATGCGGACGATACCGATCGCACCCGCCCCCATGGGTGTCGAGATCGCAGCTATGGTCGGAACTTCATGCATGGCCGCTATTATATCAGCGTCATGTTAAAACCGGCGCCGGGGTTGAAGCGAATCGGCTCCTGATTTCATACGGAAAGAGAACGGCGGCCCGGAGGCCGCCGCAATAATGCTGTTTTTATCCGGGTCTAACGGCTCAGGCTCCCGGCCATGGTCCCGGATAGCTCCGCGGGTTGCCGCAGGAATCCGAGGCGGTGGCATAAACCGTAGTACGGAATGATGAGACGCCCGGCGGTACGTTATAGAGGATCGTGAAGCTGGCGCTTGCCCCCGGTGCGATGTTCCCGACCGTCGGTAGTGGCGGCAGGCTGGTGGCTCCGCCGGTATCCACCGTGCCAACGATGCTGACGCCATAGGCCTCGGCAGCCGCACTGTTGGAGATGGTGTAATCGACGGAGAGCTGGCGCTGCTGGTAATCGCCCAGGCTCGCCCAGTAAGGAGACGGCCTTGAGACAGACAGCTCAGCCGCTGAACACCAGCTGTTCATCGTCGTCCTGGGGAGGTAATCTGTGCCGGCTATGCCGGCGGTATAGGGCGTATCGACATAACCGTCGCCATTGGCGTCCGGACCGGTCCAGTTGCTCCAGTAATTACCGCCTGCCGGCAGACTGGAGTTGAAGTCGTTGATATATGCTGAATCCGCGTCGGCCTGATAGGTGTTGTCTATGAAGTTGTTGTTATAGATGGAGTTATTGCTGGATCCCGCCACCCAGAGGCCCCACTGGTTGTTGGCGATGGTGTTGTAGCGCACCAGATTGTTGCCGCCACCGAATACGAGGCCGATGCCGTCCCAGTAGCTGTTGGTGACTGTGTTTCCTTCGATGACGTTGGAGCTGGATCCCCAGAGGGCGATGCCTTCCTCAGAACTGTTGGAGACTGTATTTCCGATCACGCGGTTGTTACCGTTGAAGCACAGGAAGACGCCATAGGAGAAATTGGTGAGAACCAGGTTCCTGATCGTGACCCCGCTGAAGCCGTCGTTATAAATACCGTAAGCGCCGCCGCCGTTCAGCATGTGGCCATTGCCATCAATGGTGATGTTGCTGCTGCCCACCGAGAGAGTAGTCCCGACCTGGTCCGCTGTCAGGGTACAGGTGTGGCTGTACTGGTCCCAGGCGCCTATCTGGGCGCAGGCCCCATTCGTGTCGCCGTCGACGATCGTCAGTTGTCCAGCGGCTATCGCCTCAGTCCCGGAAATGGATAAGATGACGACGGACGTCAGAACCAGCAGAATACAAAAAGCAGAAAAAAACCGTGCAGCGCTACCATGCTGAATCACCCGTGATTCCATCGGTTGCTCCCCTTATTAAATTTACATAATTTCGCTGGAGATTAAATGTACTTTTTGTGCCATAAAATGTCAATAAACTGGGGAATCGCTGATAGAATATCGCTGATAGCATAATCTGGAAAAGGACGAACATGTCTTCCAAAAAAGAAAAAAAGACGGCAGCATCAGACGTCGCATTTCGCTTTTCGCCGCGACCGAATAGTGCTGGGCAGATTGCCTGGCAGCCGTGGGGCGAGGAGGCATTCCTGCGGGCAAAACAGGAAAAGAAGCCTCTCCTGCTGGCCATATCCGCGGTCTGGTGCCACTGGTGCCATGTGATGGACGAGACTGGCTATTCGGATGAAGAGGTGATAGCCCTCATCAACGAGAGCTTCATCCCGCTCAGGGTGGACAGCGACCAGCGGCCTGATATCAACCAGCGTTACAACCAGGGCGGCTGGCCGACCACGGCTTTCCTGACCGACGATGGCGAGGTGATCACCGGGACGACCTACATCCCTCCAGATCAGTTCAAGCGGCTGCTGGTAGACGTGAGGGACCTGTATGCCAACAACCTGGATGAGATCAGGCTCGCAATAAACAATATCCGGGAACAGCGTGAAGCGGCCGTTGTCAGCCCGCCCGAAGGGCCACCGCCGGGACCGTCGGTGGCAGCTTATCTACTGGAGGTCGCCGGTGACGTTTACGACCGAGAATACGGAGGATTCGGCAGTACCACAAAATTCCCGTATGCCAATGTCATTTCCCTTATCCTCTCAATCCTCGCGGAAGGTCGTATAGAGGAGCTGGAAAAGATGCTGACCACGACGCTCGACGCCATGAGCGCCGGCGGCATGTATGACCAGGTGGAAGGCGGGTTCTTCCGCTACTCGACGGACAGGGAATGGACTACACCCCATTATGAGAAGATGCTCGAGGATAACGCCGCCCTCCTGGGCGCTTATATAGAAGCAGCCCATGTTACCGGCCTCAAGGAATATGAGGCCGTGGCCCGTGATATCTATCGCTATCTGACTTCGGTGCTGCTTGATCCTGAATCCGGCGCTTTCCGTGGCAGCCAGGATGCTGACGAGGAGTATTATCAGCTGGATGCGTCCGGAAGGGAGAAAGCGGGCAGGCCATATGTCGATCCGACGATAATCTCCGGCTGGAACGCGACAGCGGCGTCCGCGCTTATCCGTGGTTTTCAGCTGATGGGTGACCCTGAATACCGGGACCGGGCAATCGCAGCACTCGAATTCGTATGGGAGAAGATGTGGGAGCCCTCCTCGGGCTTAAGCCATTATTATTCCAATGGAACCGCGTATTTGCCCGGGATGCTGTCTGATGCGGCCCGGATGCTCAATGCCTGTCTCGACGCTTATGAGAGCGGCACCGGCGAGATATGGCTTGACCGGTCCCTGAAGCTCGCCCAGTGGCTTCTCGCCAACCTTGCCGACGAGAAAAGCGGAGGCTTTTATGACTGCATGACCCCTCCAGGTCAGGCCGGCTTGCCTGCGGAGCGTACGGTGCCGCTGGTTGAGAACTCTATCGCTGCCACGGCGCTCATCCGTCTGGCCCAGAATAGCGGTCAGCCGCGGTTCGGGGAAGCGGCGGCTCAGGCGTTGAACCGGTTCTCGGGAAACTACAAGGAAAGCGGCCTTTTTGCAGCCGATTACGCGATCGCGGTCGAACGCCTGCTGGACCCGCCGGTGAGGGTGACCATAACCGGACCTCCTGGTGAGAATGAGACTCTGGAGCTGATCAGGGCAGCTCATATGGCGCGTATACCCTTCCGGTCTGTGGAAGTCCTCGACCCGGCAGTACATAACGAGGAACTCGAGGCGACAGGATATGGCTACGCCGACAAGCCAGTCGCATACATCTGCATCGGCGCCAGCTGCCAGCCTCCGGTCACCGATCCTGCCGAATTGCCCGGCCGCCTTGAGGCAGGTCGCATCCGATAGGGAGGAATCACACGGATCAGGCAGCGTTCTCTGAGGCTTGACGAGCCGCCCTGACAGCCCTTGCCGGGCGCAGGAAGAGCCACATCATCACTGCAAGGTATGTCCAGTAACCGGCTATCTGGGCGAGTGAAGGACTTGCGTCATAACCGACAAGTGATTTCAGGACCGATCCGAGCCCGCTTTTATCACCCATCAGGTTGCTTGTGTCCCAGACAGGCCCGAAGAAGGACGGCCACAGGCCGGTCTCTCCAAGCTCGCCGAGCGAATGGCCGAGGAAGCCCGCGGCGAAAACTATGAGCAGCACTCCCGTGAACCTGAACAGGGCTGAAAGATCGACTTTCAGGCTGCCCCTGTAAAAAATGATCCCGGTGATGATGGCGAGTGAGAGTCCGGCCAGGCCTCCCGTGACGACCCCGAAGCTTCCTTCATTGCCTGCTCCGGCCAGCAGGAACAGCACGGTCTCCAGACCCTCCCTGCCGACTGCAGCGAACGCCAGGGCGCCGAGCGCCAGCGGGGAGGCTGTCCGGGCGGCGTCTTGGGTCCTGCGGACAAGACGCGCGTGAGCATCGCGGCCGTTATTCCTCATCCAGATGACCAAGTAAGTGACAAGCAGTACCGCTGCGAACACGACCAGGATCTCGAACACTTCTCCAGCCTCTTCGGCGGCTTCTCCAACCAGGAGAAAGGCGATGACCCCGCTGATGACGCTGACTGCTACGGCGGCGATGGAGCCTGCCCAGACTGCTCTGGTAAGTCTCCTGTTCCCAAAGCGGCCAAGCAGCGAGATAAGCACGGCGATTATGAGGGCGGCCTCAAGGCCCTCCCGGTAAGTCACAAGCATTGCAGCAAACATTGACAGCCTCCAGGGGATTAGGTGATACGATTAGCACAAGTTAGACCAGTCTAATCAATAATGTAAGAGTTGTCAATTCCAGAATTCCGAGCGTTTAAAGCGTATTTCGCCCTGGCCCGCCCTTCCCTATAAAATGACTGTTTCGGTGGTTCATGTTCAGGGAGGCGCAAGGTGTGGTTCAGGTCCAACCCGGAGCGGGATACAGAAAGCATTGAGATCGGCGCACCCGCGCGGGTCACCTCCAATGATGGATCAGGCGTTTTCATCCAGGAAGTGATCTGTGAGTTGTTTGACCGCTTCGTGTCAGATGATGGGATGAGGGTCAACTACGACGGCCTTCTCGCTTCCGATGAATTCAGGATATATGAGCAGGCATCGCTTGAGCTGGCCGGCTTCGATCCCCTGACACTCGAGCCAAGGGAGGAACGCCTGGCTTTCTGGATCAACCTTTACAACATGGCTGCTCTGCAGGCAGTCGGCTCGTTCGGGGGGGTCAGCGGGATCGATGGCGTGAACGGGTTTTTTGAGAGGAGAGCCTGTAATCTCGGCGGCCTCGATTATTCTTTCAACGATATCGAGTACGGAATCTTAAGGGGAAATGCCAGACGGCCCAATCGAGCCTGGCGCTACTGGAGAAACTGGGACAGGCGCCTTCAGGCTATCCTGAAGCCACCGGAGCCGCGTGTCTGTTTTACGCTCACACGCGCTTCACGTTCGGGACCAGCCCTGCGGTTCTACGACTCTGCTCTAATCGAGGGACAGCTTTATAAAGCGGTGTTGGGCTTTGTCAGTAACGGCGGAGTCATCATCGACCGCGAGCAGGACTTTCTGTCGCTGTCGCAGATATTTCGTGATTATTCAGCTGATTTCGGTGGCGGTCAGGGAGTCATCCGCTTTATCGCTGATCATCTGCCTACAGAAGATGCTGCCTGGGTCCGCAGCCGGGCAGGAAGGATGAATATAAAGTTTCACAGCTTCTCCCCGGAGATGAACGCAAAGCCCTAGAAGTCCTTGTCGAGCAGCGCCTGCTCAAGGTCGATATGGTCGGATTCGATGGAAGCAAGCGCTGTAAAGACTTTTTTCACCCGCTCTTCCACGGCCTCCGCCGCCGATTGCCGGTAGAAAGCAGTCGCCGCTACTTCCCGCTCATGGGCCGCCGCTATGTTTTCTTTGTCGCTGTCAGTTGCGGCCTCTTTACCTTCTTCGGGCTGGGGCAGTTCCACTTTCAGGATCTTTTTGATGGTAGAAGCGTGTTCCGCCTCGATCTTGGCAAGGTTCTTGAAGATGCCCTGGAGTTCTATATTCCTGGTGCGAGCCATGGCGTCGCGGTAAAAGGGAGCATTATTGACTTCAAGCTGGAGCGCTTCCTCAAGGTTCTTTCGCGAGACATCGCTCAGCTCGCCAAGGTTTTGGTTCTCGTCTATCCAGTCTGCCGCATCTACCAGGTATTCATCCGAGGCGCCGCAGAAGGGACAGTTTGTTGGTTTTTCCCGGCCCATGCAGGGATCACCACAGATCAGACAGCGATAAAATTTCATTCAGGCTCCTAGAGAGTATGATCAGTTCTTGCTGAATCGAAGGATGCGCTGATTTTATCGCAGAACCGTCGGGGTGTCACAGGCTGGAGCTGGCCCAATGAAGACCGCTTTGTTCATCCAGCTGATGCTGTTCCCTGAGTACCGCCAGAAAAGCCTGCACGACAACCGGGTCCCATTGAGTGCCCGAAATGAAAAGTATGGCATGTCAACTGGAGGCGCCGGCAGGCAAAGTCTAAAGCTTAACTCGAGCCTTACTCTGCTGTTTTTTCAAATGTGTGCAATTTGCGGAATAAACTTTCTGCCAGCCCCTTTACCATGCCAGGCAGGCTGGCTATGATAGCTAACAACGGGCAGGGAAAAGCAGCTTAGCCACGAAATGTTGTGTATGAGCACTTTTTCAGCAACAATACCTAGTGATTGTTGGTTTTTTCTTGAAGTGTCCTTTTTGCGGTTCCACCGAGATAAAAGTGGTGGATTCCCGCGACACGGAGTCGCGGGACGCTATTCGCCGCCGGCGGGAATGTCTGGAATGCCGGCAGCGTTTTACAACATACGAGCGTGTTGAGGAAACACCGCTCACTGTGATCAAACGGGCGGGAGAGCGGGAAGTGTTCTCCCGCTCGAAGCTTCTAAATGGTCTTTTGAGAGCGTGTGAGAAACGCCCCATCGAGACGGGTACGCTCGAGAAGCTCATCGATGAGGTGGAAGCCGAGCTGCGAAACGAGTTCAAGACCGAGGTCCCCTCGGTGGAGATCGGCGAGCGGACTCTGGCCAAGCTGAAGGACCTGGACAAAGTGGCCTATGTCCGCTTTGCCTCTGTTTATCGCAAGTTCGAGGATGTAGAAGAGTTTCAGCGGGAGTTAGCCGGACTGTAATCGGCGAACTGGAGCAACGGGGTTTTGTGGGGACCCAGTACAGGGCCGTCCGTCTTTACGGCAACCAGCGTCAGTCTGTCCGGTGCGCGGTCTACAATCTGGCAACAAGCAGAATCTGCAAGAAAGGGGAGAATCAGTATGTTAGCCAAACAACCTCACGAAATCGCCGATAAGGGTTCCCGCGTAACCGCGCATCCCTTGCAACCCCAGCTCTCCCCTAATGCCATGAAGGTTCTGGAGAAGCGTTACCTGAAAAAAGACGAGGAAGGTAATCCGGTTGAGACACCGGTAGAGATGTTCCGCCGGGTGGCCAGGACGATCGCCGCCGCGGACCTCAAGCACGATCCCGAGGCTGATATCGACGCCCTAGAAGAAGAATTCTATCGGATGATGGCCCGGCTGGAGTTCCTCCCCAACTCCCCGACCCTCATGAACGCCGGCCGCGAACTGGGCCAGCTCTCCGCCTGCTTCGTGTTGCCGGTAGGCGATTCGATGGAAAGCATCTTTGACGCGATCAAGAACACTGCTCTGATACACAAGAGCGGCGGCGGAACCGGCTTCTCATTCTCCCGGGTGCGGCCCAGCAGCGACGTGGTCCTTTCCACCAAGGGAGTGTCCAGCGGCCCCATCTCCTTCATGACCGTGTTCGATGCCGCTACTGAGACCATCAAGCAGGGAGGTACCCGGCGAGGCGCCAACATGGGGATCCTCAGGGTCGACCATCCGGACATCCTCGACTTCATCGTCTGCAAGCAGAGCAACGACAAGCTCAACAACTTCAATATTTCCGTGGCTCTCACAGAGGAATTCATGGAAGCGGTGGATAGCGGCGGCGAATATGACCTTGTCAATCCCCGCACCGGTGAGATCACCAAGAGCCTCGACGCCCGCCGGGTATTCGACATGGTCGTGAACCTGGCCTGGAAGAACGGCGATCCCGGGATAATCTTCCTCGACCGTATCAACCGGGACAATCCGACGCCTCACGTGGGCGAGATAGAGAGCACCAATCCCTGTGGCGAACAGCCGCTGCTGCCATATGAATCCTGTAACCTGGGCTCGATCAACCTCTCCAAGGTGGCTGGTCCGGGCGGCGGGATAGATTATGAACGGCTGGGGCGCATCGTCGACAGCGCCGTCCACTTCCTGGACAATGTCATCGATGTGAACAACTATCCATTGCCTGAGATCGAGGAGATGACCAAGTCCAACCGCAAGATCGGCCTTGGCGTCATGGGATTCGCCGACCTCCTCATCGAACTGGGGATCCCTTACAACTCAGACGAGGCAGTCGCCCTGGCAGAAGAGGTCATGTCGTTCATACAGGACCGCTCACGCCGTTACTCCAGCAAGCTCGCGGATGAGCGGGGTGTTTTCCCGAATTATGCCGGTAGCGTCTATGACACCGAGGGCGGCCTCAAAGTGCGCAATGCGACGACCACGACGATCGCGCCCACCGGCACCCTGAGCATCATCGCTAACTGCTCCAGTGGCATCGAACCCCTGTTCGCGATCTCATATATCCGCAATGTGCTGGATAACACCGAGATGGTGGAGACGCACAGGCAGTTCGAAGAGATGGCCAAGGACGGCGGTTTTTACAGCGAGGAACTTATGAAGGAGATCGCCCGGAAGGGTAGCGTAGCTGATCTGCCCGAGGTTCCTGACAACGTCAGGCCACTGTTCGTCACCGCCCATGACGTAGTCCCTGACTGGCATATCCACATGCAGTCGGCTTTCCAGAAATATACCGACAACGCCGTCTCCAAGACTGTGAATTTTTCCCATGATGCCTCGGTAGCCGATGTGGAGCAGGTCTATGTGCTGGCCTACAAGACCGGTTGCAAGGGAGTGACCATCTATCGTGATGGCAGCCGCGAGGCTCAGGTGCTCAATATCGGCGGGGTCAAGCGTGGCGAGGCCGAGGAGATCATGGCTCCCGGCCAGGTCAAGCCGCGGCCGCGGCCGGCTGTCACTACCGGAGCAACGACCAAGGTCAACACTGGTTGTGGCAATCTGTATGTGACTATCAACGAGGACGAGCACGGTCTTTGCGAGGTCTTCTCCTCCATGGGCCGGGCGGGCGCCTGCAAGGCAGCCCAGTCCGAAGCAGTCAGCCGCCTGATATCCCTGGCGCTCAGATCCGGAGTAGATACGGCGGCGATCCTCAAGTCGATCAAGGGCATCCGCTGCCCGTCGCCAGCACTGGGAGGCGCCGCGTCTTGTCCCGACGCTATTGCGCGCGCAGTCATCGACCATATGGAGCGGGCTCCGCACCTGCAGGAAGACGGCGCCAGCGCTGCATTGACTTCTTCCGCTGAGATCAGCTCCTGTCCTGAATGTCCGGAATGCGGCAGCATGGTGGAGTTCGGCGAAGGCTGTGTCTTCTGCCGCGGTTGCGGATTTTCCAAATGCGGCTGAGCCTGATTGGCCGGATGGCGGAGCGGGTAGGTTGAAGTAACCACCCAACCGGCAGGAAGTCTTGACTCTATTGCGTAAATATACTTTATGACTCAAGACCGGGAATCAAAGACATTGAGGGATGGTCAGAGTTCAGGGACCGGAAGCCGGCAGGGCGCGGCACGTGGAAGGTCGTCTCGTAAGATCCGGAATCCCCTGACGGCAAAGATCTCCTCGGCGAGGTTGGACAGCGGGCGTACCCAGCGGCGACTTATCATCCTCTGCCTGGTCGCCGCAAACTTCTTCTTTCTCTGGCTGATGCTGAAAGTCTTTGCCCAATCGGATTTCTGGCCGCTTCTGGCTGTGCCCATCCTGGTATCGGCCTGGTTTTTCTACGAAGTGGGAGCGATCGTGACCCTGGCGGTCACCGGCCTTTTGCTGATCCAGACATCTTTTGAGAAGAATGGGACGATTTTTGTAGCCGTAGCCACTTTTGCCGTTCTGGGGCTGATGCTCGGCTGGGGACAGCGACGGCAGAGAAGGATGCACCGGCATGTGCTCAGATCGTCGCTTACCGATTCGCTGACAGGCCTCTACAATTTCGGTTCGTTCATGGAGTGTCTCGACCGGGAAGTGCGTCGGGTGGACCGGTACGGCGGCGCGGTGACCCTGGTCATGTTCGACATAGACCATTTCAAGATGTTCAACGACCGCTTCGGCCATCAGGCCGGCAATGAAGCTCTCAAGGCGGTTGCCGCAACTCTCAGGAGGCAGAAGCGCGAATCAGACATCGTCGCCAGATTCGGTGGCGAAGAGTTCGTCCTGCTGTTTCCCGGCAAAGAAGCGGCGGGAGTCGAAACCGCGAGGAGGATGCGTAAGGCGATCTCCCAGATCAGCGTCCCCGTCGGCGGGGGCGCGAAAGCCGAGATAACTGTCAGTGCCGGAGTTGCCTGCTATCCCAACGGGGCAACATCGAAGGAAGAGCTTCTGGACAAGGTCGACCAGCTTCTTTACGCTTCAAAAAGAAAAGGGCGCAACCGCGTCAGCGTGGCTCCCGAAAGACGCCGCCTGGCTGCTTCCTGAGCAACTTCCAACCGTGAAAAGGGGTATTCCTTGACTTCATCAGATGACGTCCAGCGAGTGAAGACCGAAAAGATCCGCGTCAGCATCGAGACCAGCAGTAGCACGATCGTAGGTACCGTGCACAAGCCTGCACAGGCATACCGCAGCAGGCTGTCGGACCTGCTGAACCAGAAAGAAGCCAATTTTCTTTCCGTGACTGATGCCGCGGTCTACCGGCAGGATGACCTTGCAGAGCCTTCCTATTCAACGCCCTATATTGCCGTCAACCTGAGCAGTATCGAGATGGTGCGGCCGCTGGAAGGCTAGCAAAGATTCAGCAGAATCCCTTTCTTACAAGCCTCATGTCAGGTATGCCGGCTGCATAAGCAGAAAAAAGAATGCGAGGGCAAGGAACAGTATCTCCACCGAGGTCAGAAACGCAGTAAGCAGGATCATGGTGCGTGCCAGGCGGGTCCGGGTCACACCCTTCGAGAGTCGCCGTTTCTCGAACTTGCCCGCCACCAGAAAGACGATGTGGATCACTCCGAAGGCGAATCCCCCGTAATACAGCGGCCAGTAGTCCCCAGCGAAGGTCAATAACAGGTAGTAATAGAAGATCTCGATAAGCAGCAGAACGGTGTTAAAGCGGTATCCGGCCTCCACCATCTTCTCGAATTCGACCCCGGGCAATGCCTCCTCAAGCCGCTGGCGCTCCTGCCCGGTATCCCTGAGAGCGCGCGGAACCAGCGCCAGCGTGATAATGCTGCTGGCAATCATCAGCAGGGTGTACATGGAGAGGAGAAACATTTTCGGATCGGCTTAGACTCTAACGCATCCGGCCGCGCTCGCCTATATTCCCCGTGCCGTCTAGTGCTGCCGGCCGCGCCCACCGCCATGGCCGCGGCGCTCGTCGGGCTCTTCCAGGAAGCGTGTATACAGGAGGTCACCGTTTGCAAGAAGGAAGAAGATAGCGAGGAGCGGCAACGCCGGAACACCGATGCCGAGGGTCACTCCGACCATCATTGTAGCTATGAAAGACACTGTCAGCGCCATTGCCGTGGTGATGCGGCGAAGGCGCCAGATAAGGGTGCAGCCGATGAACAGGGCAAAAAAGATGATGTCGCTGGCTCCCAGCCTCGAAGCTGCGTCCGCGCCGAAGACCGGCAGGTTGATGGTCAGGTAATCGATCCAGGGGCCGCCGCTCTCCACCATTTTTTTGGTCGGCCCCAGGAAGACGCTCCACATGTCCACGATGATGATCAGCATGGATATCAGTAATACCTGGCTGATGGAAGTCAGCATGAGCGCGATCCATAAACCGGCACTGGTAGCGAAGACCACCTTGGCCAGGCTTTCTACCGCTGTCCATTCAAGCGCAAGCCCGCCAGCCGCCACCAGTCCGGCTGAAAGAGTCAACAAAAGCAGTAGATGGCGGAGGTTGATCAGAAAGGCCAGGCTCGAGGATATCGCGCAGACCGTGATCAGCCCGAGGGCGAATGAGATCACCAGCCGGGTATCTGAGACAGGATCTAACGCGCCGGTGGTCAGCAGCACATATTGCGCCGCCGTGCCTGCACCGAGAAGGCTCGCGAAGATCAGCGCCGAGCGAAGCTCGACGCTGTAACTGAAGCTTGGCGTCTGTATCGGAATTCCTTTCAGATCCCTGTCCGGGTGGAGTCTGGCCACCCGGCTTTGTTCTACCCTAGTACGGGGGTAATGACTCGTACCAGTCGCCAAGGACCTTGAAGGCTTTCCAGAAACGGGTTTTTCTCCGTTGATCATTGAGTGAGGTGTCGATCTCGGGCGTGATGAGGGCTTCGGTAGTCGGGGTGAAGGGCTGGATCTCTCCCGGTTTATACTCAAGCTCCTGAGCCAGAGGGAATCCCATGCCGTTTACCGCCGATAATGCCTGCTCACCCATGATCACGACCAGCTTCGGCTGGATCACCATTAGCTCCCGCACCAGATACTGGGGGCAGTTCTCCCGGGCTTCTTCTTCCTGGGCGGTGGCGCACTTGATGACATTGGTGCCATAGAGCAGCAGCGAATCAATCCCAAGCTTCTGGCAGCCTTTCATCACGGCCTCACCGGCACGCCCGTAGAAGGCGACGCCCTCGGAAGCCTCACTGGGGAGTGTGCGATACTTGATCAGAAAGATGTCGGCTAGTGGATGGCCCGAGCCGATGACCGGAACCGCGCGGCCATGCACACATTTTTCACAGTGAGTCAGCTCGCGGCAGAGCTCGTTGATATCGGCGATGGCGCGAGTAAGGTGCTTGTCGTGGATATCTTCGGGACTCGGCAATTGGACCTCGTGTAAAAAGGGACCGGCAGCTGGTGGCTTCCGGGCAGAAATACCTCCAAAGAGGCAACTTTTCCGCCCGCAAGCTATTAGTTATTAGCCGCCCGGCGGACAAATCCTTTAAGGGGAAGCTGGGGAATCCGGTGAAGCCTGCTCCTGTTCGAACAGGGCGACGACCTCGATATGGGGAGTGTGGGGAAACATGTCGACCGCGCTTGCTCTGACCAGGCGATAGCCGCCCTCCCGCAGCTGGGAGGCGTTCCCTGCCAGGGTCGAGGCGTTGCAGGAGATATATACGATGCGCGGCGCATCCAGCTCGATTATCCTATTGACCTCTTTCTTGCTGGCGCCGGCGCGGGGGGGATCGAGGATGACCAGATGCGGCCGCTGATCGAGTTCGAGTTCTTTCAGCACCGTCCTGACCTTTCCGGTTATGAAGCGGCAATTGGTCACGTCGTTGTCACGGGCGTTCTGTCTGGCAAGTTCAACTGCATCTTCGACTATCTCGACTCCCAGGACTCCCGAACAGGACTTCGCCAGATAGAGGGCGATGGAGCCGATGCCCGAATAGAGGTCGAAAACGAATTCCTCACCGGTAAGTCCTGCATATTCTCGAGCCCGCTCATAAAGCCGCTCGGCCATCAGTGTGTTTGTCTGCATAAAGGAGCGGGGCGACACTTTCAGCTTCAAGCCGCAGATCTCCTCAAAGATATGGTCGCGGCCAGCCAGCACTGTGAATGGGAACCCGGTGGCAACTGAAGCGCGGGTGTCGTTGATGCTCCAGATGAGCGACGTGATCCCGGGATGCGCGCCGGTCAGCCGGGCTGCGAATCCTTCTGCATCCGGGAATTCACCAGGGCCTGTGACTATGTTGACCATGATCTCGCCGGTGTTGATCCCCTCCCGCAGGACAAGGTGCCGCCAGAATCCACTCTCTTTTTTCTGGTCCCAGGCAGCCATCCCGGATTCACGGGCATAATCCCGCACGCTAAGGCGGATGGCATTCGTCTCTTCCGAGTGGAGTAGGCAGTCCTCGATATCGACGACCCGCCACCATTCGCCGGGCAGGTGGAAGCCCAGGTCAATTCGCGCCGATCCAGTGCCTGCGTGCGCGTCCGGCTTCTCCAGATCTGCCTGCGCAGCTGGTTCTGCGGTCGGATGAGCGGCAAAAGAGAACTCCACTTTATTGCGATAGCGCCAGAGGGGCTCCGCCGGAATCGGCTCATCCAGCTCTATCTCCGTGATGCCGCCTATATGGCCCAGGCATTCAACGACCTGCTGCTGCTTGTACCGAAGCTGGGCTTCATATGAAAGGGTCTGCCACGAGCAGCCACCGCATATGCCGAAATGGACGCATTCAGAGGTTTTCCGGTCGGTAGAGCTGTTCAGGATCTCGACTACGCGGGCTTCGGCATAAGAGCGGCGAGCCCTGGTCACCACGGCTCGCACACGATCACCCGGGACAGCGCCTTCGACGAAGACCACAAAGCCATCGTGACGGGCGACCCCCCTGCCGCCGAAGGCAAGGCTATCTATGGCCAGATCGAGTTCCTGTGATTTGAAGGGTTTTTCCATGGCGGATCATCTTTCGAGAGGGAATCATTTCGTGGGTAACACAATACCAGCTTCGCAAGGGAAAGCTGAAGGAAGCGTGACTGACTGAAGTCTGTTGAACCGAAGGAAGGACGAATTTGTTTCGGCAGGGCAGGAGCCGTCTCCGCGCATGGCGGGAGGCGGATCAGCTGTGAATTCCACCCATGCCGTCACTGCCGGCGCTCGAGTTCCCCATGATAGCCGGATCGATGTAATACTTGGTTACCATCATGGACATGGTCATAGGGCCGAACATGGACCAGTCTATCTCCCGTGCCGACTCCCTGGTCACACACACCTCAGCTGCGACATCATCGCTCTTTACGCCCTGCTTGACTCCGAACATGGTTATCGTGATCCGCGATACCTCGGGATACTCGAACAGCACGGGCATGATCTTCTGGCTCGTCACTGCCATGATTGCCTCAACAGATCCGTCTTCACAGGATAATGGGCGGTCGAGCCCCACGTTGACGATTATTTCCGTACCCTCGCCGGTAATAGTGGCGTCACGCAGCTGATTGTTGTCGCCAATGCCGGATACCACAGTCTGCCGGAGAGAATCGATGGTCAGAGGTAGCGGGTCCAGGACTGTCTCCTGTGAAGAGCCTTTGTCTGCAGTCCCGCCACTCCCGCAACCAGATACAAGCTGAGTAAGAAGCAGTGCTGAAAACGACAGGATGATAACTAACAGTACGAGTTGGACACTCTTGCGACCGGATCTTTGCTGGCTCATCGAACTCTCTTTCGATCATGGTTCAGTTTTTGCGTACAGTTTGGGATGGCTTGCTGCTTAAAGTCGCCTCCAAGAGCTATTACAGCAAAAACTGTGCCAAATGCACCTATTCCGGCGAATTCTCCTGCTTTGGGCTGGCAAGACTGATTATAGCCGGGAAAATATGCTTCCTCGCCGGAGGATTCACAGAAAACTTCCCGCTGAATGAGCTAAATGACACAGTCAATGAGTCAAATCGTCATTGGGAAGCTACAAGGCAAGGTGATTCAAACGTTGCCTCAACGCATCCACGATGACTTCTGAGTCGTCCGGACTTCATTCACTCACCTGAAAAATGACTGGTTTAGTAGTGTTTTTCACCCCGGATCCGGCGAATTCCAATTCTGGCTTCAGGTTGGCACGCTCCTTGCTCATGAAAGGCTGAAAGCGGTTTTTTTCCCTTCTCATCGGTCTGGGTCAAAAGTTCGCTTTTCAAAGGCTCCGGTTGGCCACCGGAGCCAATTATGAGACTTAACGCCGGCCCTATTGGCCGGCGTTACTGGCTTTAGTGGCGGCTCTTGCTTTGTTTTTCAACCCCAGTTGAAGAGCCGGCAGCAATCGACTACTTCGTCAAGGAGGTGATTCAAAGACTCACCCGCACGATTTTTTTTGCTTAATCGACTAGCAATAAAGGAGTGAAAATGAAAGAAGAGCAGGATTATAAGGGACTGGAAGAAACCGCTTCATGCTCAGAAACGTGTGGCATCTCGAGGCGGAAGTTCATGAGCAGGGGCCTTATGGCAGTCGGTGCCGCCGGCGCCACTGTTGCAGCGACTGGTGGTCTTGGTCTGCTGTCCGGTTCGCTCGCGGGTGCGCAGACGACTCCGCCTACCTGTGGAACCACGCCTGGCACCGTGAGACATCCCCGTGGCACCTGGGGCTGGCCTACCGGCGGCCTCGATCCAGCGGTTTGTGCTGAGCGCGCATACCACAAGTTCTTCACGCTTCTCTGTTGTGGCGCAGTGATGGACGGTGTCATCGGAACGCTACAGGAAGAGCTGGGATCGCCCTACACCAACATCGACATCATGATGTTCAAGTTCGGTGGCGCCGGCGTTAACGGCTGGGGCACCCTTTGCGGAACGGCGCTGGGAGCAGCATTGACCACCAACATCATTGTTGGTATTGACGGAACAGTCGACAAGGGTAGCGCGATGTCCAACGACCTTCTGGCATACTACGCCGCAACATCGATGCCGGTCTATTCGCCGACTACCTCTGAGTACTCGACTCGCGGTGGTACGAAGCCGCAGTTCCTGGCAGGCGGCACATTCCCGACCTCCACAGCCAATTCACCGCTATGCCACGTATCGACCAACAAGTGGATGACCGCGGCAAACACCGCTTGCGGCCTGCCTACTTTCGTTTATGGCGGCACCGCCGATCCGAGCTCCATCGTGAGCGGCAGCATCGAGCGCAAGGAACGCTGCGCAAGGCTGGCCGGAACTATGGCGTACAAGACAGTCGAGCTGATCAACGCCTATAAGTCCGGCACATACACGTCCGGCGCTTGGGGCGGACCTGGCGCAGGTAACCCTGGTGGATCGCCTGCACAGAATAACTGCTCAGACTGCCACACCCCCTAACCACTAACCCAGAATAACTTCGCAAACAATCAGGAGGAGAAGGTAATGAAGTTAATAAAGAGACTGGGTCTGGTGGTGGTCACTGTGGGCCTGATGACCCTTGTTCTAATACAGGGGATAGGCGCCATGGGCAGCGCAGCAGTTGAAGAGTACGCATGTCACTGTTCGCAGCCCGTCCTGAGGCTGACCCAGGAAAACGTATATTGGGGCAGTTATGCAGACTATGCAAATAGAGCCCTGTCGATCGATTACGATGTGAGCAACGACACTGTCGGTTACGCGAACGCTCACAATCTGCAGATTCTCGGAACCAGCAACACCGGCGGAGTTACTTCCATTGACCATGGAAGGGACATCAATATGGTCTCCGCGGGCGAATGCGAGCTGGTAACGGTAAAATACAGCGTTCCTACCGGTGTTGGTGCATTTAACACCAGGGTGTACGCGACGACCAAGGATCAATGTGGCACTTCCTACGATTACCCGGGCCCGATGCCAACACCTTAGGGCTCCGGAGTCACTCGATGGAACGGTTGCAATGAATCGCGAGAGGAGGATGCCATGTTCGACGAACAGAACGACTGCCGCGAGGCTTATGTGAAGCCAGAGCTGTCAGTACATGACAATCTGAGGGATATCACATACGAGTGTCCTCAATGGCAGTGCAGCGTAGTAGTTCCACCTCCGCCGGCGTAGTAGGTCCGCCGGAGTAAGATGAATACAGGGGGCGGCCGCATGTGCCGGGCCGCCCCCTGAAAAAGCACAATGCAGGCGGGCACCACCCGCTGAAGCAAGCACCGATTCGCTCAAGGAGATTCATATCATGCCCTCAATCGGCTGGCAGGAAATATTAATAGTGTTGTTCCTGGTGCTTCTGATCTTCGGCCCCAAGCGGTTACCGGAAATCGGACGCTCTGTAGGAAAAAGCATCAAGGAATTCCGTACATCGACCAGCGAGCTTAAGGAACAGATCGTCCCGGACCAGACTCCCTCACGTGTAGCTGAAAAAACCGACTCAGCTTCCTCCTCTTAAGGAGCCGATCGCCGGAAGGCTTGCAGGTATTCCAGCTTTTTTGCCTGCAGGCCGGGATTTTGACATGCCCTGTAACGTAACCTAGAATGATGGTCGGTGTAGTTCATCCGTAATCGTTCATATTTGATTCAAGGAGTTGACCATATTGGGGTCTTTAGGCTGGCCGGAAATAATAGCCATATTAGTGATAGTGCTGGTGATCTTTGGTCCGAAGCGGTTGCCGGAGATCGGCAAGTCCCTGGGCAAGGGTATCAAGGAGTTCAAGAAGTCGACCACCGAGCTTCAGGAGCATATAACCAAGGATGAACCTGAGACTCCTAAGGTCGAGAAGGCAGAAGCGGTTGAGGCCGCCGGAGAGCCAGTGACGGCGCCGGAACCGAAGGCTGCTCCAGAGCCGGAACCCGCACCCGCTCCAGAGCCCAAGAGCCCTGAAACCAAGACTTCCTGACGCCGCTTCCGCGGCCTGATCCCTAATGGCTGTGTCCGACACAACCAACGATCGCATGATGTCTCTCATCGGGCATCTCGAGGAACTCCGCAAGCGTATAATCATCTCTATCGCGGCGCTCTGCGTCGGGGTGATAATCTGCTTTATCTTCAAGGGGTTCCTGCTCGAGCTGCTGACCGAGCCCCTGGGCGACAAAAAGCTGATCACCCTGTCTCCCACGGAATCCTTCATGACCGTCTTCAAGGTCGCTGGATACGCCGGTATGATCATCGCCTCGCCGGTGATCATCTACCAGATCTGGGCGTTTGTGGCGCCGGGGCTGAGGGCCACTGAAAAGAAGGTCATAATCTTTGCTACCTTTTTCACCACTCTCCTTTTCCTGGCCGGGGTCGCATTTGCATGGAAATTCGTACTGCCCAGGACCCTCGACTTTCTACTCAATTACGAGAGCGATGTCTTCAACCAGCAGGTCCAGTCGTCGCAGTACTTCACTTTCGTGGCCATGTTCATGCTGGGCTTCGGCATAATCTTTGAGCTGCCGGCGATGATACTGTCGCTGGTACGTCTGGGCATCGTTGACCCCAAGGTCCTTCGCAAGAAACGAAAATACGCCATCCTTGTGGGTGTCATCGTCAGCGCCGCTCTGACTCCGGGCCAGGACCTGTTCTCTATGCTGGCCATGGCTATCCCCTTTGTTCTCCTATATGAGATCAGCCTGGTCCTGAGCCGTTTCGTCAAGCGGCCGGCACGGCTCGACGCCAAAGTTGAGACACCGGAGGACGAGAATCCGGAGGACGAACCGCCCGAATCCGGGGAAGCGGCGGACTAGATGAGACCCGTGCTCGAACATGAAGCCATGGATGAGCCGGCGGCCGAGACAATAAATACCGCAGACCTGCAGACGGTAGAACTCTCCGTCGTCATCCCTGTCTTCAATGAAGAAGAGCGGATAATCAACACGATCACCCAGCTGGACGCATACCTCAGGCAGCAGGAAATTGATTACGAAGTCATCATCTCCGACGATGGCAGCCATGACGGGAGTCCTCATCTTGTCAGAGAGAATTTTGCCGGCCGCGATTCCGTCAGGCTTATCCGGGACAGGCAGAACCGTGGCAAGGGTGCAGCGGTCAGGCGGGGAGTCCTCGCGGCCCGGGGCAAACACATAATCTTCACCGACGCCGATCTGTCCTATCCAGTCGAATCGATCGGGCTGTGCATGGAGGCCTTGAGGGAGTACGACATTGCTGTTGGCTCTCGCAACCTGCCTGGTTCGGAGATCGAGATCACGCCGCCACTGATGCGCCGTTTGACCGGTCCTGTCTTCAAGGCCATGGTCAGGGGGATCGTCGTGAGTGGCTTTACCGACACCCAGTGCGGCTTCAAGGGATTCCGGTCACAGGCGGCTCATGACATCTTCACCAACTGCACGGTCAACGGATTTTCTTTCGATGTGGAAGTGCTGGCGGTCGCGAGGCTGTTCGGCTACAGCATCACCGAGGTGCCGGTGCGGTTGCTGCTGGATTCTTCTGACTCCCGGATCAACCTGACGAGCGACCCGTTTCGGATGCTCGCAGAACTCTTCGAGATCCGGCGCCGTGTACGGAAGCTTCGCGGCGAGCTGGGGGACTGACTGCTCGCTCGGGCGAGCGACCTGAACCGGCGTCCACTGATCGTGGCCGGCCATCCACAAAACTCAGCGAACCATCTCCTTGAATCCTTCAAGTCCTGTATCTGACCTCACCCGGTAACGCATCAGCACGAATGGATCGTCGCTGCTCTGCTGCTCGCCGGGATCGGTCGAGGTGGCCAGCAGATAGCCGGATTCCTTCACTGAGGCGATGACGTCGGCGTCATACTTTCCCGCGGGGTAGCAGAACCAATAGACCGGATGCCCGAGATGTGCTTTCAGGGTCTCGGCCGAACCCGTTACTTCCGCCTGAAGATCGGCTGCGCCCAGAGTGGTAAGGTCCCTGTGTGCTGCCGTGTGCGACCCGATATCCATCCCTTTACGGTCGAGCTCGACGATCTGGTCCCAGCTCATGTATTCGGGTGTCCCCACCAGGTCGGTGACGATGTAAAAAGTCGCAGGGAAATCATACTTCTCCAGGATGGGAACGACGACCTGGTAGTTGTCCACGTAGCCGTCGTCGAAAGTGAGCATCACCGGATTGGGTGGCAGGGGAGCGCCACCATAAAGGGCTTTGAAAAGCTGGGTCTCGCTTACCGGCTGGTAGCCGGCTTGTTTGAGGTACGCCATCTGGGCTTCCAGGTCGGCGGTGGAGACCGTCAGTCCCTGTCTAAGCTCATCTGCGCCTGCCGGAGGTTCGCCTGTGTGGTGGAACATCAGGATCGGCAGCTTGACCACCTGGGCGGGGCTTGGTAGAGAAGCCGGGAAAGCCAGCGGTACGAAGGCGGTTTTTTCCAGCGATGTCTTCGTTTCCGCAGGAACCGTCGGCTGGTTGCCGGCCGTCTCGTCCGCGGGCGGCGGCTCTGTCACGATGACCACGCCGTCAGCAGCCTTTGAACCAAAGCTGAACCAGGCAGCGGCACCGACGATGGCAAGCGCTAGGACGATCAAAGCCACCGCCAGGGGCATGATCAGTTTGCTGGAGCCTGAACCCCCGGATGGTTGTTCCCCCATACCTTTTGCTCTCATATCTTCTTCGTTATTCGCGTTCATGATCATTCCTGGTCAAGGTGATGCAGCCGCTGCTGGAGTAGTCGTGGTCGCGGTCGTCTGGGCAGGAGCCTGCTGACCCGTCTGCTTTGGTGCCCTGAGTATGGGGATGAGAAGGTCGGCTGTCGGCTTGACGCCGAAAGCGCCCTTCTCGCCTGACAGCACATAGACGACCGAGACCTGGCCGATTCGGCTGTCGAGGTTGTCTACCGAGGAGACATCAACGCTCTGGAACAGCGGTATCTCGGAGACGGGCGCCCCTTCCTGCTCGGCGCCGACTGTGAGTACGCCAAGCTCCTTGAGGCTCAGGATAAATTTCTTTTCCAGGTCGGCATAGGCTGGAACCTGTTCGTTGTCCGCCCTGGTCACGACCACAATCGCGTCGACGGGCGTATCATAGTTACCGTTAAATGAGTCGACCAGCGTACCCTGGAGCGAGGTCAGCAGCTTGACGCCGCCGCCTTTGCTGACATCGCGCGCAAGCTGGCGGCCGACCGCCGTGGTCAGTGAGGCGTCATCCACTGAAGCAAAGGCCGGATCGCTTTTCAGGTCAGCCTTTACCTTGGCGGTTGCTGCGGGAAGGTCGAAGCGGGGGTTCATCACTGTAGTGCTCACGACCTGGCCGCCGGCGCCATGGATGGCCGAGGTCAGCTTGCGCTGGACTTCGTCTCCCGCCGCGGATGAGGCCACAACAGCTATGCGCTTGCCCTGGAGCCTGCCCCCGACTATGAAGGGAAACGAGTCGTCCTGGTATCTGATGTTGGTGGCGCGGTCCCGGCTGAGCTGGCCGTTCTCGGTCCGCAGGCCATCCAGGTCGTGCTGGATGTCTTCGACCAGCACATCCTGGCTGGTCTCGATCACCCCGGTATCTGAAACGCTGATTCCCACGAGCACGCCAAGGCCCAGCGCCAGGAAGACGGCTACGAGAGAGAGCAGATGATATCGCCAGGTGAGCACGCTAGAAGTTTACCAGCAGTTTGAGCTTAACCGCTACAAGACTCGCCAGAGCCTTCAGCTGGGGGGAGGTCGAAATGACAGCCGCCATGGGGACGACAGCCGCTACGACCAGGACCGAGATCTCCACCAGAAGCCTCGCGGGAGACGGGTCGGCGATGGAAGCGGCCTGCATGCCCGCAGCCCCCTGGCCTTTGATGATGCCGGTGCTGCCAGGGGCGCCTGCCTTGTCAGCGCCGCCGTTTCCGGGACCACTGCCCCGCAGCACAGCCCCGCCTTCGAGTGCCCATGAGACGATTTTTCTCCAGGTGCGGGGTCCGGACTCTCGGACCTTAAGAACAGTCAACAGTACCAGGGGCGGCCCGAAAACGACGAGCACCCGGAGGGGCTTTTGTATGTCCATGGAAACCGGTGCGTGCCACCAGAAGCTGTCGAAGAACATGACACTGAAAGAAAAAGACAGCGCTGCGATATACATATAGCGCCATGGCCTCAGCGCCACAAGCCCCAGGCCGAGGGTCAGATACCAGGGCTGGAACCAGAACAGGGCCAGCGGCGTCAGCAGGGCCACGCCTGCTGACGCCGAGACCATCCCCTTGAAATCCCTGACGCCGACCATGTGCCAGATCAGGTAGGCAAGCAGGATCGACGCCAGCGCCGCCTGCACAATCGTATTCGAGAGCGACAGTTGCAGATGCCCGGCGGCCGTGTCGCGGATCAGTGCCGAAAGGGTGAAATTGGTCTTCTGCCCGATAGTCGTCAGATAAAGGAAGGTATCGCTGCCAGCCCACAGGGGGAGATAGCTGACAATCGTGACCGTGGCGACCAGGGCCATCGAACCGGCGCCGTACGCTACCCGCCGCAGGAGGTTCGGTTGCTGCCGCACGAGCAGAGCGACATAGATGAGCAGGATCGGCAGGGCGATGAACTTGACCAGGATAGCCAGGGTGATGGACAGGACGCCCAGCAGATAGCGGCGGTCCAGGTAGCAGAGCAGTCCGGCCAGCACCAGGGCAAGCATCAGCAGGTCGTTATGGGCGTTAGCCACTACCAGGGTCAGCACGAAGGGATTCCAGCCGAAGAAGACCAGGGCCTTGCGCTCGAGGCCGGGCCGGATCCTGGCGGCGATCTTCCAGATAAGCAGGAGGTTCACCAGGTTGAGCCCGATGAAGAAGCCTCTGAAGAGCAAAAGGTTGGCGGCGATCCCGTCTCCGGCGATGCGTGCGAGGGCCGCGGTCAGATAGACATGCAGTGAACCGTACACCGAACCGGTGCCGACCCAGCCGCCAAGTGTGAAGAAGGGATCCTGCGGAAAGAATGTCGCGGGTACGATCAGCGGATTCTCCCCGTAGAATGCGAAGATGCGGCCATGGCGGATGTAATCGAACACGTCCGTCGAGAGCAGGAACGGTGTGACGAACATCAGCACATGGAAGGCGACAGCGAAGCCGAATATGATGCGGTTGATGCGCCGGTTCCGCCTGGCTGGGGATTCCGCAGGTTCGCGGTTGTCAGCCCGCTCTCCGTTGCTGGAAGCCATCTGAACGCCGGGATTCGCCACTTGCTGCTCACTCTCATCATCCGGGCCACCGCTCCCGGCCCCCACAGCCCGCAGGGCGAACATGTAAAAACCGAAGATGACGACGGCGTTCAGGCAGATGACGCTATACAGGAAGTAATAGTTGGAGAGCTCAAAACCGCTCTCGGGCAGCGCCAGATATGGGGGAAAATGGCTACGGTCTGTATTGGGGATGAAAAAAGCCACCAGGGCGAACAGCAGGTAGCCCAGGAGGCATACCGAGCCGGACAGCAGCAGCGCTGGCATTGGATTATCTGAGCCGGCCTGCCAGATGGCGGAAAGTGTCTTCCTCGTGGTTTTTGTCGGGCTATTCATGACTTTAGAGGACCTGCCAAGCGGCCGGTCTGGCCGGGACGGAACTGCCAGGAAGGATATTCATATGAACCGCCATATCCTATAGAAAGCGGTGCGAATGCTCAAGGCACTATGGCGCTACGCACAGTTTTGAACTTGGTCAGCGGTAAACTATACTTACGCTGGTCAGCTGCCGATAACCGCCGGCAGCAGCTTAACGCCACAGGAGGAAGGTTTCGATGACAGACGCAAACGGACCCGCAGGAGATTCCGCCGGAAACAGTGAAGGCGTGAGGATCTTCAGCGCCACCTGGGTCCTTCCAGTCTCGTCGGACCCGATCCATCACGGCGCCGTGGCAGTGCAGGGGGACGAGATCAAGGGCGTCGGCCCCACCCAGAAGGTCCTCGACGAATATCCCGGCGCAGAGGTCACGGATTTCCACCACACGATAATCCTTCCCGGCTTCGTCAACTGCCACAGCCATCTGGAATATGCCGTATTCCGCGGCCTGCTCGACAACGAGAACTTCGGCCCCTGGATGCTCGACTTCATCGACCAGAAGGCCAAGCTCTCCCGCGGCGATTATGAGATAAGCTCCATGCTGGGAGCTTCGGAATGCGTTTCCTCCGGTATCACTACCGTCGGCGAATCCATGTACTCGGGCACCAGCCTGACGGCCATCGGCAGCGCCGGCCTGAGGGCGCGGGCCTATCAGGAGACGTTCGGACTCGATGACAACAAGCTGGAAGATACCCTGGCGCAGCTCAGGGACACTCTTGACGAACTGGAAGATGAGAAGGGCGAGCTGACCGAGGTCGGCATCTTCCCCCACGCGACCTATACGGTGAGCGCTAACCTCTACCGGGCGATAGCCGAACTGGCCCGGGAGCGGGGGATGAAGATCGCCACCCATCTTGCCGAGAGCCAGGAAGAATCCAAATATATCCGCTCGGGCTCGGGCGTACTGGCCCTCGACCTCCGGGAAAAAGTAGGCTGGGACTACCTCAACCATGAACCTTTCGGGGTGACCCCCGTGAAATATCTGCAGCAGTGGAACGTCTTTGGGCCGGATTTCATGGCAGTCCATTGTGTGCACGTGAACGACGCTGACATCGACGCGCTGGCCAGGCGGGATGTTTCCATAGCCCACTGTCCCAAGAGCAACGCCAAGCTCGGCTGCGGCATCGCGCCGCTCCCGGCGTTCCTGCGGGCGGGCATCCGGGTAGGCTTCGGCACCGACAGTCCGGCCAGCAGCAACATCATGGACATGTTCGGTGAGATGCGTACTGCCATCTTCCTGCACCGTGGCAGCGTTCAGGACGCAGGGGTGCTTAGCGCCGCAGAGTGCGTACAGCTTGCCACCCTGGGAGGCGCCAGGGCGCTCGGCATGGATGAACGCATCGGTACCCTGGAACCGGGGAAGCAGGCCGACATCATCGCCGTCGACATGGAATACAGTCACTTCACGCCGATCCACGATCCGTACTCGTCACTGGTCTACGGCGCCAACCAGGAAGACGTCTTTTTCACCATGGTAGCCGGGCGCCCGCTGTACACCAGGAAGGTGCTTTTGACAGTTGACGACGAGGAAGTAGCCGCAAAAGCGCGTGAGGTCAAAGAGAAGCTCTGGCGCTGATCTGGCGCAGTTCCAGCGCTGGGACCGGTACCGAGCTGGCATGTTTCTGCAGGATAATTGGCTATTCGGCCGAATGTAACGTATAATTCATCAAGTATATCCACGGAAGACTCGGTTGTCCCCCGTTCCTTTTCTTGAACCCTTAAGGATCAACTGCGTCTGCTACATGCAGTGCGATCCCCTAATGGGCGCACAGAAAAGGAGAGTTAATTTTGTTCGAAAAACTAGGTTTGGAAGAGCGCCTGCTCAAGGGCGTTAAAGCCATGGGCTATACCCAGCCCACGCCTATCCAGGAACAGGCAATCCCCGTAGCGCTCGAAGGCAGGGACATTGTCGGCTGTGCCCAGACGGGCACCGGCAAGACCGCCGCCTTCATCCTGCCGCTACTCCAGAGGATGAGCCGCGAGCGCGGCATCAAGGCCCTGGTAGTCACCCCGACACGCGAACTGGCAGGCCAGATCGTCGATGTCGCCCGTGACTGCACCAAGTTCACCGGCCAGAAAGTCACCGCTGTTTACGGCGGCGTCGGCTATCAGCCCCAGAAGGACAAACTCCGGCGCGGCGTTGACCTGCTTGTGGCGACTCCCGGCAGGCTCCTGGATCTCCAGGGGCGCGGCGATGTCGACCTGAGTAAGGTCGAGGTCCTCGTCCTGGACGAGGCCGACCGTATGCTGGACATGGGCTTCTGGCCTGACGTCAAGCGCATCATCAACCTGATTCCCGGGAAGCGCCAGAACCTGCTTTTCTCGGCGACCATGTCACACCAGGTCCTGGGAGTGGTCGGTTCAACACTGAATAATCCCGTCCGCATCGACGTGGCGCCGAGCGCTACGCCGATCGAGGCGATCGAGCAGACTGTATATCCGGTCGGCAGCACCCAGAAAGGCGACCTTCTGGTACGCCTTCTCGAGGAGCGCGACCTGGACCGCGTACTGGTCTTCACGCGCACGAAGCATCGCGCCGACCGCGTCTGCCGCACCCTGTCCCGCAAGGGCATCAAGGGCGTGGCCATCCACTCCAACCGCACCCAGTCCCAGCGCCAGCAGGCCCTGGACGGATTCAAGAACGGCAGGTACCGGGTGCTGGTCGCGACCGACATCGTCGCCCGCGGCATCGACGTGGATAACATCTCACATGTGATCAACTTCGACCTGCCCAACAAGGCCGAGGATTACGTCCACCGCATCGGCCGTACGGCCAGAGCCGGCAACGACGGCTACGCCCTCAGCTTCCTCTCCTCCGAAGAGACTTCTTCGCTGCGGGAGATCGAAGGCCTGATCGGCACGACCCTGCCCTGCGAGGATGTCGACGGCTTCGACTACGATTACCGTGTAGTCCCCAGCCCCGACCGCCAGGCGACCAAGGTCCGCAAGCTGGTCTATAACGGTGGCGCCCTCTCCGGCAAGCGCAAGCGCGGCCGTAAGCGTCCCGCCCGCAGCATGGCCGGCGCCCGCTAAAACCAGCGGGACACGGCACACCAGCGGGACACATTACTTAATTAGCAGTTAAGGGGACACATTACCCGGCTGCCATGAATGATCAAGAGGCCCTTCGGGGCCTCTTTTTTCGCGGCCGGATCGAGTCCGTGATTATCTCTGATCACGCAGCCGACGGATCGTCCTGCATGATGCCGAAAACGTGTTGATTTCGAAGTGGATAATCCTGGGCACGGCGACCTCCCGCTCGTTTTCAGGTTTGATGAACAGGAGATGTATCTCCCGATGCTCCGATGATTATGCGCGCCGCGCCGCTTCAGCTATAATGTTTCGGGCTCAACTTCCCGAAACAGCCCACTGCCTATGTTAATGGACCGCAAAAGAATCAATAAATGGGCGCGCTGGTTCGCCATCATGCTGGCGATCACTTTTGCCTTCGGCACCGTATTCCTCGGAGTCGGCTCTTCGACCGGCGACATCTTTTCCGGTTGTGACAAGAGCTCGCCCGACTCGATCTCTTCATCCAGCTCGATTGAGGATCGGGAAGCCTATTACAAGGCCCAGATCGAGCAGAATCCGCTGGATACCGATTCGATGATGGCGCTCGCCAACCTGTACGCGGCCACGGATGTAGGCCGCTACGATGACGCCATCGTCTATTACACGAAGGCTCTGGAGGTCGCACCGAACAACCCGAACAATGCGGCTACATATGCACTGATCGGCAATGTGAATATGAGCAAGGGCGACTACGAAGCAGCGGTCAAAGCCTATACCTTGGCTACACAGGCGGCTCCAACGGAAGCATACAATTACGTCCAGCTGGGAACGGCCGCAAGGAATGCTGGCCAGAACCAGACGGCAATCCTCGCCTGGAGCAAATATCTGGAGATGAACCCCAACTATTCAAACGCTGAAGATCTCAAGAAAGAGATCGCCAGGCTCTCCACCCTGCCGGCAGTATCAACGCCACAGACTACGTCGGTACCCGGCAGCCCGGGGACAACCGCTCCGGTAACGCCCTCGCCGCCGCCGACTACGCCTTAGACTCAATGCTGGCCTGAAATGGTCACATGCCTCTGGCTCGATAAACAGCCTGGTAGTGTATGAGCTCTTGGTTCGCAGATAGCTATTTCAATTCTCGATCTCTATTCTCGCCGCGCCTCGCTTCATCTATAATGCTTATTGTAATTTCCTTCATAGTTCACAGTCGAGATTACCAGGAGCGTAAAGTATCAATAAATGGATACTATTCGTTGTTGTCATCCCGGCGCTGCTCTTCGCCTCTCTTGTCTTCATCTTAGTATGGACCTTTGTTTTTGGCACCGTATTCTTGGGAATCGGCTCAACGACTGGCGACATCTTCTCCGGCTGCGATAAGAGCTCTCCAGATTCGATCTCTTCATCCAGCTCTTTCGAGGATCGTGAAGCCTATTACATATCACAAATCGAGCAGAATCCGCTGGACACTGATTCGATGATGGCGCTCGCCAATCTGTATGCTGCCGCGGATATAGGACGCTACGATGACGCCATCGTTTATTTTACGAAGGCTCTGGAGGTCACACCGAACAATGCAGCTACCCTGGTGCTGATAGGCAAGGCAAATCTGAGCAAGGGCGACTACGATGCAGCAGTCAGGTCGATAACTCTAGCGACACGGGCGGCGCCCACGGATGCCTATAATTTCTTCCTGCTGGGCCAGGCCGCCAAGGCCGGCGGCCAGAATCAGACCGCGATCCTCGCCTGGAACAAGTACCTGGAGCTGAACCCGAACGATCCCAACGCCCAGCTGATCAAGGACGAGATCGCCAAGCTTGCCACTTTGCCGGCGGTATCGACACCGGAGACTTCGACAGTGCCGGGCAGCCCGGGAACATCCACCCCGGTAACGCCGTCACCGTTGCCCACCACACCGTAACGCCAGCCCATTTTTCGGGCTGAATCACGCTGCTGCAGCCCCGCTGCTACCTTCTTTTGAGGTGGAACACCCATCGCTCGATACCCATGACTCTGGTCCGCAAATCGACATTTCCGTCATTAGTGTGCTATAAACCTTCCTTGTCCGCGGTCGATAGCAGGACTGATTTTTACAAATATCGACTATAAAGGACTATTTCCGGTTAGTTGCTATATATATAACCGGGCAATGATGCGGTACGTTGGCACGATTAGCATTGGACAGCGCCACGTGCCGGGCAAATAAAATACATGAATCGAGAGGCATCGGTTTGATACTGATAATCACGGAAAAAGACACAGCGGCAAAGAAGATCGCCTCGATCCTGGCCGACGGCAAGGTCGCCGCCAGCTCATACCAGAAGATCCCTATCTACTCATTCAGCGCGGATTCACAGGAATATGCCTGCGTGGGCCTCAAAGGTCATATCGTCCAGCTGGAATATCCCGAGGAATTCTCGGACTGGCGGAAGGTCGAGCCGCGGGAGCTCATCGATGCCGAGCTGATAAAGTCGCCATCGGCTAAATCTGTTGTCAATGCTCTTAAAAAGACTGCCAAGGACGCTGATCGCGTCATAATCGCGACTGACTTCGACCGTGAAGGCGAGCTCATCGGCCTGGAAGCTCTGGAGCAGACTGTCGCGGCCAATCCGAAGCTATCCCAGGGTGTGACCAGGGCGCGTTATTCAGCCCTGACCCCGGAAGAGATCAAACGGGCATTCGCCGAGACCACCGAGCTGTCGATCCCTCTGGCACAGGCAGGAGAGGCCCGCCAGGACATCGACCTCATCTGGGGCGCCACGCTTACCCGGTTCATCTCGCTGGCCACATCGCGTCTTGGCAACCAGTTCCTTTCCGTGGGAAGGGTGCAGAGCCCGACTCTGGCGTTGATCGTCGAGCGTGAGATGGAGCGCCGCGCCTTCGAGCCGGTGCCGTACTGGCAGATTTTCGCGGAGGTCAATTCCTCCCAGGGCGCATTTACCGCCCAGCACAAGACCGACCGCTTTCTGGACAAGAACGAGTCCGACGCCGCACTGGCCAAGGCGGGAGCCGCTTCGACAGGCAAGGTCACCTCGGTCAAGTCGACCCAGAAGAAACTGCAGCCGCCGGCGCCGTTCAACACCACCGCCTATACCAAGGCGGCCACGGCGCTTGGTTACTCGGCAGCCCGGGCTATCCGCCTGGCAGAAGACCTTTACCTGGCCGGTTTTATCAGCTATCCGCGTACCGACAACACCGTCTACCCGCCGTCGCTGGACCTGCGCGAGATCCTCGGCGAGCTGAAGAAGAGTTCCGAGCTGGGCGAGGCGGCCGGAGCGTTGCTGGCGCAGCCCGAGCTGACGCCGACACGCGGTAAGAAACAGACTACCGACCATCCGCCGATCTACCCGGTGGGAGTTCCCGGCCCCGGCGACAAGATGGACGATGCCCACTGGAAGGTCTGGTTCCTGGTGGCGAGGCGGTTCCTGGCAACGCTCAGCGAAGAAGCTATCTCCGAGAGCAATCGCGTCGACCTCGATATCGGCGACGAGCCGTTCGCCGTCAAGGGCTCGCGCATCGTCAAGGCAGGCTGGCTGGGCATCTATCCTTACAGCCGAGGCAAGGACGTCGAGGTGCCGCGCCTGGAGGAGGGCGAAGAGGTGCAGGTCGACCGCGTCTACGATGAGCAGAAAGAGACCCAGCCCCCGGGCCGTTACGGCCAGGGCCGCCTGATCGAGCTGATGGAGCAGAACGGCCTGGGAACCAAGGCCACCCGCCACAGCATCATCCAGAACCTTTATGACCGCGGCTATATCAAGAACACCCCGGTGGAGCCCACCGAGACCGGCGTCGGCATGGTCGAGGCGCTGAACACCTACGCCGACCGCATCACCAAGCCGCAGATGACGGCCGAGCTGGAAGAGGAGATGAACTCCATCGCCGAGCAGGCCATGACCAAGGACGAAGTGGTCAAGCGCTCCCGCGAGCTGCTGCACCTGGCGTATACATCGCTAGAGGAGCACAAGGAAGAGCTGGCCGGCATCATCGTCAAGGGCATCCAGGAAGACAAGATCGTCGGCACCTGCAAGAAGTGTGGCAAGTCGCTGAAGATTATCCGTTCCAAGAAGACCAAGAAGCGCTTCATCGGCTGCGACGGCTACCCTGATTGCGACAGCACCTATCCGCTGCCGCAGATGGGCCGGCTCATCCCCATGCACGTGGAATGTCCGCAGTGCAACACGCCCAAGGTCAAGATCATCACCCGCGGACGGCGCCCCTGGGAGCTCTGTATCGACCCGGACTGTCCGACCAAGGATGAATACAAGAAGAAGGCTGCCGAGCGGAAGGCGGCGAAGGCTGCAGAAGCCGCGGCCGCGAAGCCGTCGGCGAAGGTGAAAAAAGCCGCTGCGGCGACCAAGGTCGTCAAGAAAAGGAAGAAAGCTTCCTGATAGCGCTGCCCGCGAGTTGGTGCTATCTTAAGCGCAACTCAAGCTGAATCATCTTAATCACCGGGAGCGCCATGTATTTCATCACTTTTGAGGGAATCGATCAAAGCGGGAAATCGACGCAGCTGGACCTGTTGGCTGCTGCGGCAGGTAATGCCGGAATCGACACCCTGAGCGTCCGCGAGCCGGGCGGCACCCCACTCGGCGAACAGATCCGCGATATCCTCCTTGGCCCCGAACACACCACCATGGACGCCTGGACCGAAGCCCTCCTCTACGCCGCCGCCCGCGTGCAGCTGGTCAAGGAAGTCATCAAACCGGCGCTGATGCAGGGCAAGATCGTCCTTTCCGACCGCTATATCGATTCTTCGCTGGTTTATCAGGGGATGGCCCGGGATCTTGGCGTAGATCGAATTCTTGACCTCAACCTTGGAGCCACCGGCGGCCTGATGCCGGATCTCACCTTCGTCTTCCATCTGGATGTGGCCGCCTCGCGCGAGCGCCTTGCTGGGCGCGGGACTGCGGAGGACCGCATCGAGGGCGAGCCGCTCGATTTTCATCAGAAGGTCGAGGATGGGTATCGTAAGCTGGAAGAGATGTATCCGGGGCGGATTGTGGGGATTGATGGCGACCGTTCAATCGAGGAAGTTCAGGCGGATGTTGTGGCGGCTTGCCGGGAGCGCTTGGGGCTGGAGCTATAAGGTCAGTCCTTGGTCTGCGTTAACCCATAAATCAACAAGAATTGGGTCTTCCTTACCGTGAAACAATACTTCGGGATTATATTCGTCATCATGGGATTTAGCTGGATTCTTTTTTACAGGAGCCTGGGCAGAAAGACAGTTAAATTTCAAAAAAAACACTTCAAGAAACATCAAAGTGTTAAGTTTGAACAAACAATGACAATAATTGGCGGGGCTGGATTTATTATAGTGGGGTTACTAGTTATTTTTAATGTTTTAGACCAGTGAATATGTATAAAGTTTAATCCCCCCGCTGGACATATTGATCAACAAAGACGGCCTTTCCGTATAAAAGTCGCTTAATTCCCATCCACCCCTCCATATGACAGAATCATCCCATGTCAGCACCACCGCAAATCCTGAATGACTCTCAAAGAAGCAAGCTCTTGAAATTCTTACTCTTATCCTTAGTCGTTATTCTTATACTTTCTGGATGTTCCGAGAATAAACCAGCGGAATCAACACAACTTACTCAGACAACACTCATTGATATAGATTACAGTTTGTTTGTAAAAAAGGTGAAGGACAAGCAAGTCGAATCGGTAATGATTTATCCAGCGGACCAAATGTTACTAGTCTATTCGAAAGAGGATAATCAAAAATACAGATTTGCATATTCAAGCAATAATCAAATAACCGCACTACTTATCGAAAATGAAATCCCATTCGAAGTTGAGGAGCCAATTGGAGCACGACAATAAATCACACCTGAATACGCCCCAGTTTCTGAGCCGCTGTTTCCGTGACGAGGTTATTGATGAAGCACGGGTGCTTTATGTGGCAGCATGATGACGATGTGCGCATCAATCATATTGCTCGACTATTCGCGCGAGGCGCTGGAACTGTCCAAAGGTCAAAGTCGCGAAGATCAGGATAGTGCGAATAAATAAAAAGCTCACTCCTCCACTTCTAAAAGTAGCCGTACCTGCGTTAGCAGGCCTGCTCTTTTTATTCACAGCCTGTGAGTCAAAGCCGAGTTTCGTTAACCATCCCGAACCGGACCTGACTGTAAATTATGAAGCATTCGAAAGTGCAGGTTGCCCGAAGAACAAATCCGGCATTCGTTCCTGCAAGAGCGATAGTCCCCTGGCAGCTTTGGGCTGCGACGAGATCCGGGAACCATCCAGCCTCATCGGTGGTCTCACGCCTTCCTACCCTATTGCTACCTGCGTAGTGCATCTCACTCCTGGCACAGGGAGTGCCGAAGCGCGAGCTGAAACAAAAGCTGAAATTGAAAAGCGGCAATACTTCTACAATGCCGGCGGAATGTTACCCGCTTACATCCGTTACGTCATTCTTCGGGATGGCAAATTTCAGCTTATAAAGTCAGAAGATGAATTCCGCGAAATTTACGCTCCGATAGAATCTCCCGAAGAAGCCTTGAGTTATACATTGGCTGTCAGGAACCTGTCAGCCTACTATGGTCTTCAGAAAAACCCTGACTTTGTATACAACGCTGACACGATCGAAGATACCTATGTGACTCCCGAGTCAGATGGATACCGCCTTCATCTGTACTCGTATGAGGTTTTTGGATGCGGGCCTCACTGGACATCCGTTGTGGAAATACAGGTCAGCCGCGAAGGGATCATTCGGGAAATCAGCCGAACGCCGGTCTTTAGGGATCCGGATGAAGATGGCATGTGTGTGGATTAATAGCAGCCTGACGCAACCTGCTTTTTACTACTCTCAGACACCCGGCCAGCTAAGAAGCGGCCCAAAAAATTCCCATCTACCCCTCCCGTATGACAGAATCATCCCATGTCCTCACCACCGCCTATCCTGCACGACATCATCGGCCAGGAGCACGCCACCCGGTTCCTCGCCTCGGCTGTAAGCCATGGTGAGCCCAGCCACGCCTACCTGTTCCACGGCCCAAAAGGCGTGGGCAAATATGATGCCGCGCTGAAGTTCGCAGCAGCGCTTTGCTGCGAGACCGGCGGCTGCGGCGAGTGCCCTACCTGCGAGAAGGCTGCGCGGGGAGTCCATCCAGACATCGATACGATCGCTCCCGTCGGCGCTTTCATCACCGTCGACCAGGTGCGCGAGATCAACCGCAACCTCAATCTGCGCCCGCATGAGAGCCAGGCGCGAGTCTTCATCATCCGTGGCGCCGACCGTTTCAACTCCGAGAGCGCCAATGCTTTCCTCAAATCCCTGGAGGAGCCACCGCCGTTCGTCTACTTCCTGCTGATCGCGGACCGGCTCGACAAGCTTATCCCGACTATCGTCTCCCGCTGCCAGCTGGTTCGGTTCGGGCCGGTGCCGGCGGCGGACATCGAGGCTCACATCCTCGGGAATTACAAGATCAGCCCGGTTGTAGCACAGGCTTACGCCCGCGCCAGCAGAGGCGATCTGCATCTCGCCGAGGCGCTCGCCACTGACAACAGACTCAGCGACCGCCGCGAACGCTACCTTCAGATCGCTGAGAACCTGGCAAAGGGCGCCTGGGAGGGCGGCGCCAGTCAGATGGCGGCGGAGATCATCGCTGCAGCGGCCGAGCAGGGCGACACGGCGGAGCAGGAGGAGGAAGAGAGCGTCCCCGAAGGTTTCCTGGTCGCGCCCAAGAAGCGCCGGGAGCAGGATGCCCACCGCCGCGCCGGGCAGGCCCAGCGGCGCGAACTCGACCTGGCCCTGGATTTCCTCGAGACCTGGTTCCGCGACATGATGGCGATGGCGTCCGGAGCAGGCGAGGCCATCCTCAACCGCGATTATGAGCTGGAACTCGAGGCCCAGTCGCATGAATCCAGGATCGATAATTACCGGAGCGCTCTCGAGGTAATCGAGGCTACCCGTTCTAAACTGAGCTATAATGTGGACCTGGAGCTTGCTTTGCAAGCGATGTTCTATAAATTGCAGGAGGTTTTGTAAGTGCCGGAAGTGGTTGAAGTAGCTTTCAAGAGTGGCTGCAAGGTCTACTCTTTTGATCCAAACGGACTCGAACTCAACGTCGCCGACCAGGTCATCGTCAGGACCAGCAGGGGCATAGAGATAGGCAAGATAGTCGTCGCCAATCACGAGATGCCCCAGGAGGAGATCGTTGGCACCCTCGAAAAGGTCGTGCGCAAGGCCACCGAGAGCGATCTGGCGGCGGTTGAGCGCAACGACAAGCTGTCTGTGCGGGTCTCCCAAGTCTGTACTGAGAAGATTGAAGAATATGGCCTGGACATGCGCCTGATCAACACCGAAGTCGTGTTCGACGGTGGCAAGATAATCATCTCCTTCTTCGCCGAGGAGCGGGTGGATTTCCGCAAGCTGGTCGAGGATTTGGCCAAGAAGTTCCGCACCCGCATCGAGTTCCGCCAGGTGGGCGTGCGCGATGAGGCGCGGCTTATCGGCGGTTATGGCCCCTGCGGCCGGCGCATGTGCTGCACCATGTTCGCCGGCGACCAGCAGCCGGTCTCGATCAAGATGGCCAAGGAGCAGAACCTGCCGCTGAATCCCATGAAGATCTCGGGCATCTGCGGCCGGCTGATGTGCTGCCTCAAGTACGAACAGGAAGCCTACAAGGCTTTCAAATGCCGCTGCCCCAACAAGGGCACGGTCGTCATGACTGACAAGGGTGAAGGCCGGGTCGTCGATTATCTGGTTCCCAAGGAGAAGGTGCTTGTGAATCTTGGTGAGGCCGGGTCGACTGAGGCTTCCCTGGAGGAGATCGAGGCAGCCACCCAGCGTGAGAAAGAATTCCCGCGTGAGCGCGAGCCGGAGAAGGTCGCTGCGGAAGCGGCGGGCCCGGGAGCCGGCGGCGGCAGGGCTGGCGGAGGGCGTCCCGAGAGGGGCGGCCGTCCTGACAGGAGCCGAGGCCGTGGCGGAAGGTCTGAAGGCCGCGGTGGTGCCAGATCTGGAGGCAGAGGCGCGAAGCCGGAAGGCGGCGGCCAAAAAGCAGAAGGTGGCCGCAGCGCTCAGGCTCAGGGTAGAGGCGGCGCAAGAGAAGAAGCCAGCGGCGCGAAACCTGAAGCTCGCGACGGCGCCAGGCCCGAAGGTGTTGCTGGAGAACCAACCGATGCCAAACCGGGCGATAAGTCCGGCGAGGGCACCGAAGAGAAACCTGCCCGGCGGGGTGGAAGAGGCCGCGGCCGGCGCAGAAGGCGCTAGTGGGTCCCGGGGAGGCAAAGATCGATCCGCGCCCCAGCGACAAAGTTGACCGGCGCCCGATCGGCATGTTCGATTCCGGGGTCGGCGGGCTCACCGTCCTGCACGAATGCCTGGTTTCCCATCCCCATGAGGATTTCATCTATCTTGGCGATACCGGGCGTTTTCCGTACGGTCCCAGGTCCATCGAGGAGCTCAGGAGCTTCGCCTGGCAGATCGCCTCGCACCTGCTCTCGCTCGAAGTGAAGCTGCTGGTGGTGGCCTGCAACTCGGCCACGGCGGCGGCGCTGACCTTCCTGCAGGAGCAGCTGGAGGCGTCGATCATCGGCGCGGTGCATCCGGAGGCCGAAGCGGCGGTGCAGACAACCCGCAACCGGAAGGTCGGCGTGCTGGCCACCGAAGCGACCGTGGCCAGCGGCAGTTACGAACGGGCCCTGCTGAACCTCGACGCCGGACTCGAGACTTTTTCCCAGGCTTGCCCCCAGCTGGCCACGATGATCCAGAGCGGTGACGTTTCTTCCCCGGAGATGGTGGAGGCGGTCAAGGGCTATGCTGCCCCGCTCAAGGATGCGGGTGTCGACACTGTGATCCTGGGCTGCACCCACTATCCGCTGGTGACGCCGATGCTGCAGCGTGTCTTCGGCCGGGATGTCACTCTGGTGAATTCCGCGCAGGAGATCGCCCGCGAGGTCGGCGAGGTGCTTGACCGCAAGGGAATCGGCAATGACCCGGCGCGGGAAGGGCGGTACTCTTTCCTGTGTACCGGTGAAGTGGAGAGTTTCGTCGAGGTCGGCGCGAGGTTCCTGCAGATGCCTTTTGAGAACGTAGAGCATGTGGAGATCTCTGAGCTGGAAAAAATAGAAGTCGGGTAGCTTTGTCGGGGCGGGATTTATAGAGTGGTGTAAATTTTCGAGTGGGAAAAAGCGGAAAAATCAGCTAAGCGGAAAATCAAACGAAGCGGGATACTACTACTGGACGGAAAGGATTGATGTGATTTGAACCTCAAGACGATAACCCGCGGCGGCATCATCGCTGCGATGTATGTGGTGCTGACCGTGACTCCCGGCCTTAACGCCGTCAGTTTCAGCGGCGTGCAGTTCCGTGTCTCGGAGATGCTGATGCCGCTGGCTGCGTTCGACATCGCGGCGATACCGGGGCTCTGGATCGGCTGCATGATAGCCAACTACATCGGCAGCCCCTTCGGCTGGCTGGATGTGACCCTGGGAGCGGCGCTGACACTGTTCTCGGCTCTTATCATCCACGCAGCTGGCAAACGCTGGATCAGCATGGCCAGCCTGTCGGCCCCGGTCATCCTCAACGCCATCGGTGTGGCATTCATCATCACAGTCGCGAGCCCGGCTGAGGACGGCGTCCTCTTCTGGCCGACCGCGCTCAGCGTCGGCATCGGCGAACTCGGTGTCATGGTAGTCCTGGCGGCGCCGCTCTTCGTTATGCTTAAGAAGAATCCCGAGCTCATCGGGCTGGAGCAGAGGCTATAATGGCGGTCGAAAGGCCGGATGGCCGCAGCCCCGGGGAGTTGCGCCCCATTAAGATGACGCCGGGATTCCTCGAATACGCCGACGGTTCGGTGCTCTTCGAGGCCGGCAAGACCAAGGTGATCTGCGCCGCCAAGATCCAGGATGGCGTGCCCAACTGGATGCGCGGCAAGGGCAACGGCTGGGTAACCGCCGAGTACAGCCTGCTGCCGGCATCCACGCCCGACCGCACCTTCCGTGAGGCGGTCAAGGGCAAGCAGGGCGGCCGCACCCTGGAGATCCAGCGGCTGGTCGGCCGCAGCCTCAGGAGCGTTGTCGATATGCGCGCCCTCGGCGAGCGGACCATCTGGCTCGACTGCGATGTCATCCAGGCCGACGGCGGCACCCGCTGCGCCTCGGTATCCGGAGCTTACGTGGCCCTATATTTAGCGCTGGCGCGGCTGGTGGACGAAGACCTGATCACCGAGATCCCCCTGAAAGATTCTCTGGCGGCGGTAAGCGTCGGCGTCTGGCAGGGCGAGCCGGTGCTCGACCTCGATTACGCTGAAGACAGCACTGCCGACACCGACATGAACGTCGTCATGACCGGCTCCGGCGGCATAGTCGAACTGCAGGCCACGGCGGAGAAGGAGCCTTTCTCGCGGGAAGCGCTTGACCAGCTCATCGATCTGGCAGCCTCAGGCATCGAGCAGATAACAGCCGAGCAGCTCAAGGCGGCCGCGTTTCGCAATAGCTGACGAGGCCAGGCCAAGATGCCTGACTGCGGCAACATCTGATTTCGACGGCGCCAGGATTCTCTGACAGGCGCCGATTGCCCGGAGGATAGTTCCATGGAGAAGAACATCATCATCGTCGCTACTTCCAATCCCAACAAGGCGCGGGAGTTCGCCATGCTGCTTCCCGGCGTCGAAGTGTTGCCCATGCCCGAGGGGATCGAGCTGCCGGAAGAGACCGGCACCACTTTCGAGGAGAACGCCAGGCTGAAAGCGCGGTCGGTGCTCGAGAAGCTTCGGGATATGAATGTAAGACTGGAGCCGTCCGGCAAACTCTGGGTAATGGCCGACGATTCCGGCATCGAGATCGACGCCCTCGGCGGCGCTCCCGGAATCTATTCCGCCCGCTATGCCGGCGAAGACGCCACCGACATCGATAACGTTGAAAAACTCCTTAAGGAACTGGAAGGCCGCGAAGACCGGGGCGCCCGCTTCGTCTGCGTGCTGGTCTGCGTCGCGGAAACAGGCGAAGAACTGGTCGCAAACGGCTATTTTGAGGGCAATATCGCCGATTCGCCCCACGGACAGAGCGGATTCGGCTACGATCCGGTCTTCATCCCCCTGGAAAAAACGCTAACGGTCGCCCAGATTTCTGCCGAAGAGAAAAACCGCATAAGTCACCGTGCCCGGGCGGCCCACAGACTGCTAGCTCAGCTTCGGGGAGGCTAACTCAGAAGCGAGGGCTTTCCAAGGGGGGGTGGAAGGCAACTTTTAGGGATGGCGGAGCGCCAGCTTAGAAGTTTTTTACACCCTTAGTGCAGAATGTGGGCTCCCGGACCGGACGAATCTAGCAAGTTCCTGAAGTTAAGCAACGTCCCCCAGGTTTCCCCCGTTAGTTCCTGAAGTTAAGCAACGTCCTCCAGGTTTTTCCGTCCCCCAGGTTTTTCCAGTTTTACCCATCTTCCCAGCGGGTATCTTCCTTTCATGAAATGGTCCTTCAAAGTCTGGCGCGTCTTCGGCATCGAACTCCGCATTCATATCACCTTCTTTCTGATTGTCATCTATGCCGCGTTTATGTGGGGCTCCGTTTTTGAGAAAGGGACGGCGGGCGCGATCTATGGCGCTTTCATGATCGCCGTCCTATTTATCTGCGTGGTGATCCACGAGCTGTGCCATTCACGCCTGGCCCAGCACTACGGCGGCGAGGTGGACAGCATCACCCTGTTGCCTATCGGTGGTGTCTCCATGTTGAAGAACATGCCCGAGGACCCGAAGAAGGAGCTGTGGGTATCCCTGGTCGGTCCTCTCAGCAATCTGGTCATCGCGGCGATGCTTTTCCCTTTCATCTACCTGGTACCCGATCCGGTCGATGGCACGTTTGGCGCATTCACGAACTCTGATGTCCTTATCAGCGTCTCGGTCCAGGGATTTGTCAGTTACCTGTTCATGATCAACATATTGCTGGCGCTGTTCAATCTGCTGCCGGCCTTCCCTCTGGATGGCGGGCGGGTGCTTAGAAGCATCCTGGCCCAGTACATGCCGTACATGAAAGCCACGCGAGTGGCGGTGGCTGCGGGTCAGGCTTTCGCATTCATTCTGGGGATCACCGGATTGATATCGGGTAACTGGATCTGGCTGCTGATAGCTGTCTTCATCTATTTTGGGGCCGAGCAGGAGGGCGCCGGCACTGAAGTAAAGACTGTACTCTCGCGACTCACCGCGGGGCAGGCGGTGGAAGCGAATGCGAAGGTCCTGTCACAGGAACAGACACTCGGAGAGGTAGTCGCCGTCGTGCTCCATTCTTTCCAGGAGGATTTTCCGGTCCTGGACGAGGGCGGCCGCATCATTGGCGTGCTCACCCGAGCGAACCTCATCGCTGGGCTTCACAACATCGGCCCGGAGGCGCAGGTGGGCCAGGTGATGGAAAAGGATTTCCCGGTCGTGGAAGCCAGCGCCCTGTTCTCGGAAGTCTACGAGAAGATGAACGCCAGCAGGATCAAGGCCTTGCCAGTAGTCGAGGGCGGCCAGCTGCTAGGCATGGTCACCCTCGAACATTTAAGCGAGGTATTCATGCTGCTCAATTCCACTGAGAAACCGCTGCTGCCGCAGGCTTGATCAGCCTTTCTTCGCCTTGATGCTCGTGCTCTTGCCCTCCGCGGTCCTGACCTCGATGTGCTTGGCCGGAACCGTTGCCACGGCTCCCTTGATCATGACCTCGAGCATGCCGTCCTCGAAAGTGGCGGAAATATCCTTCTCGCCCACTTTCTCCGGCACCGGCAGGGACCGCTCGAAGCTGCCGAACGAACGCTCATGGCGATAGTAATCACCTTCCTTGACCTCCTTGTCCTCGTGCCTCTCGCCGGTGATCGTCAGCATATGCTCCGCTAGCGTGATGTCCACATCCTCAGCCTTGATGCCTGGCAGCTCCAGGCGGACATACATGTCGTCTCCCTTGGAATAGATATCCATGGGCGTCCTCAAGGTATCGAGGCCGAAGAACGGCTCGCCGAGCAGAGACCTGAACGGCCTGCCGAACAGGCTGGTCATCTCATGGGGCATATCCAGCAACTCTTTGTAAGGTGTCCATCTGACGAGTGCCATCTTGTTCACCTCCTCCACTAAAAAAAGCGAAAGGCAGACTCAAACTCGTGAGTCCGCCTTTCTCGCTATACCCTCCACAAATGGTACCTCGACTGATCCGAAGAACCAGTTTCTAATATTTACATAGCCCTTCTGGTCGGTTTTAAACATTAAGTCGAGCGCGCCTTGATTTGCACGATTGATGCTACTAATATGAATAATCATACTTATTTAAACAGGGATAAAAACCAGGGAGGATTGAGCCTGATGGCCAAGGACAGCATACCGGATCCGCAGTTCTGGGGGTCGGCAACAGTGGGCGAGCGGGGGCAGATAGTGATCCCGGCAGACGCCCGCCAGGAGCTGGATATAAAACCCGGCGACAAGCTGCTTATCTTCTCTGGCATGCACGGAGGCTCGCTCAACGTGATGAAGGCGGAGCAGGTTACCGAGTTCGTCTCGCGGGCCATGGCCAAGCTGACCAAGATGGAAGAGATCGCCCGCGGGGAGAAGAAATGACCGAGGCGGGAACTACACCGGAAGACGCTCGGGCGGCAGCTGACCTCGTCCGGCATGATGCTGTAGTATCATCGCGCCCACCTGCCTCGGCGGGACCGGTCATCGAAGTCGTAGACCTGACCCGGAAGTTCAACGGCCTCACAGCCGTCGACGGCGTCAGCTTCGACATCGACCGCAAGGAGATCTTCGGATTCCTAGGTCCTAATGGCGCCGGCAAGACCACGACCATCAGCATGCTCTGCACGCTGCTCAAACCGACGTCCGGGCGCGCTACTCTCAACGGATTCGATATCGCCACCCAGCAGGACGCTGTCCGGCAATCAATCGGTATCGTTTTTCAGGACCCGACTCTGGACGACCAGCTGACCGCCTGGGAGAACCTGCAGTTCCACGCCATGCTCTACAACGTTCCGGCTGCCGAGCGGCGGCCGCGCGCCGAGCGAGTGCTCGACATGGTCGGGCTCATCGACCGGGCCGGCGACCGGGTGGAGACTTATTCCGGGGGAATGAAGCGGCGGCTGGAGATCGCCCGTGGCCTCATGCACTATCCCCACGTGCTGTTTCTGGACGAGCCGACCCTTGGGCTTGACCCCCAGACCCGCAGCGCCATCTGGGATCATGTGCACGAGCTGAGGGCTCAATACGACATAACAGTCTTTCTGACAACTCATTACATGGACGAGGCGGAGAACTGCGACCGCATCGCCATCATCGATACCGGGAAAATAGTCGCGCTCGATACTCCCGGCGCTCTGAAGCACCGCGTCGGTGGCGACATCATCACCCTGCGTTCAGCGGACGCAGCCACAACGGTTGGCGAGCTGAAGGAAAAGTTCGGCCTCGACGCCCAGGTGCAGCCGGCATCGGCCGATGCATCCGGGCCCGCCGGCGACCGGATCTATCTGGAAGTGCCTGAAGGCCGCACGCTGCTGCCGCAGATGTTGCGGAGGCTAGAGACTGAGATACTTTCCGTGACGGTCCGTGAGCCGACGCTCGATGACGTGTTTCTCAGCCTCACCGGAAAGCAGATCCGCGAGGAGACAGTTGACAAGATGGACGCCATGAAAGCGCGCGTGCGCCGCCGTCGGTCTCAGCGGGGAGCTGGGCACCATTGAAAAGATTCCGCGCCACATACATCATCTGGCTGCGCGACCTCAAGCGTCACTTCCGTGACCGCGCCCGAATCGTCGGCTCGCTGGCGACGCCGATCATATTCATATTCATCCTGGGCCAGGGGCTGGGTTCGTCCATGAGCGCTTCCCTGCCTGCCGGCAGCGAAGCCTCCCTCGACTACAAGACCTTCATGTTCCCGGGCATCCTGGGGATGACGGTGCTCTTCGCCGGCGTATTCTCTGCCGTCTCGATCGTCTGGGACCGGGAGTTCGGATTCCTCAAGGAGATGCTGGTGGCTCCCGTGCCCAGCTGGAGCATCGCCCTGGGGAAGGTCGTCAGCGGGGCCACGATCGCCTCTTTCCAGGGATGCCTGATGCTGGTGCTGGCGCCTCTGGCCGGTGTCAGCCTGACGCCGCTGATGGTGGTGAAGCTGATCCCGACTCTCTTCCTGGTGGCGTTCTCCATGACCGGCATGGGAGTGCTGGTGGCCTCGCGGCTCAAGAGCATGCAGGGCTTCCAGATGATCATGAATTTCATCATGATGCCAATGTTCTTCCTTTCGGGCGCCATGTTCCCACTGGCGAACGCGCCTGGCTGGATGGACACCCTGGCGAAGATCGATCCCCTGACCTATGGCGTCGACGCCCTGCGCTCGATCATGCTGACTGACTTTCCCTCGCGCTATCCGTTCGTCGTCGACATAACCATGATCGCCCTGATCTCGTCATTCATGCTGGCGGTCGCCATTTCGACATTCAGCAGGCAGTCCTGATGGGGCGACCAGAACAGGCCGGTCAGACAGGCGCAGCCTTTTGAGCGGCCGTAGCGGCCAGGATGGGCTGCGCAGCCAGCCGGTACCTGGGGCCCGCGCGCGCCTGCGGGATAACAAACGCTACCGCTGGATGGTGCTGGTCACGGTAGCCAGCGGCATGATGATGGCGATCCTGAGTTCGTCCATCGTCAACATCGCCCTGCCGACGATCGCCGCTGAGTTCGGTTCAAACATCAACACCATGACCTGGGTGGTCACCATCTTCATGATCACCCAGGCGACGCTGATGCCGGTTTGGGGACGCGCCGGCGACATGTATGGCCACAAGAAGATCTTCATCATCGGCCTGCTGCTGTTCACCTCGACCTCGGTTCTCTGTACTGTCGCCTGGGATCCATACAGTCTGATCGCCGGTCGCGCCCTCCAGGCGGTAGGCTCCAGCGCCCTGGCTCCAATGGCGCTGGCGTTCATCTTCGGCGCCTTCCCGCCGCGCGATCGGGCCCAGGCACTCGGCATCATGGGAGGGGTCATCGGCGCGGCTCCCGTGCTGGGGCTTACCGGCGGCGGCCTGCTGGTCGAGGCGTTCGGCTGGCGTAGCGTCTTCTTCATCAACATCCCGCTCTGTGCCCTCATCGTTCCCGCAGCCCTGTTCGTTCTGAAAGAATCGGATGCCAACGAAGAGACCGGTTTTGATATTCCCGGCGCCGTGATGCTTTCGACCGGCCTGTTCGCCGGGCTGCTGGGGCTGAATCAGGGCAAGAACTGGGGCTGGAGCGATCCCAGGATACTCGGCTGCTTCGCGCTGATGGTGGTGCTGGTAACAGCTTTCGTCTTCTGGGAGAAGCGGATCGAGCGGCCGATGCTCGACCTCGGCCTGCTCCGGATCAGGTCCCTGACGTCGGCCAACATCGCCGGGTTCTTCTCATCAGGAGCCATGTTCGGTTCGCTGGTCCTGCTGCCTTACTTCTTCCAGTCGGTGCTCGGTGATGAGCCGGCGGCAACCGGATTCGAGCTGGCGCCGCTGGCGCTGATGTTCGTCCTGGTCGCGCCCATAGGAGGAAGGCTTACTTCCAGGATCGGGGCGCGGGCGACCGCTTCGGCGGGGCTGTTCGTGGCCGCGCTCGGTTTCTTCATCCTGGCGATGCAGCTGTCGCCGGATGCGTCCGGCCTGAACATAGCTCTGGCGATCATGGTCACCGGCATCGGGCTCGGGCTCACAATGGCGCCGCTGACGACTGCCGCCGTGCACGACGCGCCTCTGGAGAAGCGTGGCATCGCCTCCTCGCTGCCCAACATGAGCCGGTTTATCGGCGGCTCTTTCGCAATCGCCATCTTCAGTACTTACCTCTCATCGCGGATGACCGGCCATCTGCTCGATGCCGGAGTGCCCGCGGATGCTATCGCTGCCGGGAGGTCTGCTGCGGGTGCCGGCAGCGCTGACAATCCTATGGTCAGGGAAGCGCTGTCCATGTCTTTTCAGGATGTCTTTCTCTTCGCCATCTCTTTCCTGGTGATATCCTTCATCGTCGTGCAGTTCATCCCCAGATTGCGCGACAGCAGCAGCGGAAGGACGGATTAGAAATTTGCGGTGGCCATGAAGATGCGGCGATAGAGGCAGCTACGAGAGGTGCCTGCCGGTTCAACTTTCCAGGGCGCTATGCCGTATCAAGGAGTATGAGCGTTTTTCTGAGAACACTCGCTGTCATCGCCATCGCTCTGTCCTTCTCATTGCCGGCCCTGGCCTGCGGCGGCGATTCCGGTTCCGGCGGAGATAATCCAGGCAACTATCTGGTTCCGGATTACGAAGGGCAGAAGCAGAAAGCGAACGACGCCGCCGAAAAGGCCGAACAGAAACAGCAGGAGATCGAGGAAAGCCTGAAGCAGATGGAAGAGGGGCCCTAAAAAAGGGACGCCGAAACGGCGTCCCTTCTGTGTGCCTGTGCCCCTTCAATCTTTGTTATTCCGGCATTCTTACTGCTCGACCATTCATTTTGATTCAGCCTGATCTTCTCTGCTTTGCTTTGCCTTACTCGACCGCTTCGCTTCTCAAGTCAGCTATCTGGTCCTCGATCTCCAGCATCTGGAAGTCGATGGTGTGCGCTCCGTGATTTGACCTGACTTTTCTCAACTCGCTCAGTTCCTGCTTGAGTTCCTCGATCTGCCTTTCCCGTTCCTGTGGCGTCATTTTTAGCTCCTTTCCGGCCGCTTATGAATATTTAGATGCCGTATTGTGTAAAAAGATGCAAAGCGGCTTGCGGCCAGGGATGCTCACAGCCGGATCTGGATGCGCCGGAACACGCGCAACTGTTCCAGAGGTAAGCCCGGCAACGCGTTGAATATGTTAAAAACCATCCCGCCATACAAGGAGAAACACCGGTGAAACTCGATATAGGACGCGTATTCAACAGCGTTGTCGAACTGATCAAGAACAATCCCTTGATCCTGGCTCCGCAGATCGCCGCCGCCGTACTGACATTTGTGATGTCATTGCTGCTGGCTGACTCAATGGTAAGCACGACTGAATTCACTGAAGGCGACTGGGATACATTCGTGTCGGGCATCAACTGGGGAGCCCTGGCGGCTTTCGTCACCATGTCGATCGTCTTCTACGTGTTCGCCTATGGTATCTCGCTGGGAATGGCCTGTGACGCCGTCGAAACCGGCACGGCATCCATCGGGGGCGGGCTCTCGCGGTTCCTGAGCCGGCTCCTTCATCTGATCGTCGCCGGCATCCTGGTCGGCATAATCGTGGCAGTCGGCCTGCTGCTTTGCATCCTCCCGGGCCTGGCCGCCGGATTCTTCCTGATGTTCACATTTGTGGCTATCGTCTACTCGAAGCGGAGCGCCTTAGAGGGCATCTCAGGAAGTATCGAGATGGCGAAGAGCAACGTACCGGACGCCCTGCTGTTCCTGCTGATCATCACGGGCATCTCCTTCACCGGCAGTTTTATCGGCAACATCTTCGATATCATCCCCGTGATCGGGGGCCTCATCTCATCAGTGCTGGAAGGAGCGCTATCGGTGTTCACCACAGTGCTTCTGGTAAAAGTCTATGCGGAGCTGCTCGAGTCCGAACCAGTAGCGGAGACAGTTATCTGATCAGCTGAAGAAGGGCGAGGAGCTCTGCAGCATGCCGCCCGGGAGTCAGGGCAATGGTGCTCCGAACGTGAGCCTGCTCAGGAAAACAGGCTGGTAGCCACCAGCAGCAAGCTCAGTACGATCAACGCGGCAGTAGTCAGGCCGGCAACGATATTGTGCCGGCGGCTGTTGGCGTATTCCCCCATGATCCCCTTGTCGTTCACGATCACCATCACGAAGATGAGGATGAGCGGCAGGAGGATGCCGTTCACGTCCTGGGCCAGGACCATGATGCTGAGCAGCGGCAGGTTGGGGATGAGGGCGACGCCGGCGCCGATGACGATGCTGGCCGTGAAGATGCCGTGGAAGATCGGCGCCTCCCTGAAAGAGCGGTTGACCCCCGATTCGAAGCCGAAAGCCTCGCAGATGGCGTAGGCGGTAGCGAGGGGCAGGATGCCCGCCGCCAGAACCGAAGCGTTCAGCAGCCCGAAGGCGAACAGGTTGGACGCCCATTCCCCAGCGAGCGGCACCAGGGCCTGGGCCGCCTGGTCGGCGGTGTTGATGTCGCCGCCGGTCTTGTAGATGGTCGCCGCGCAGGCGACGATGATGAACAGCGCCACCACATCGGTGATCACAGCTCCCAGGATGACCTCAGCCTTTGTGTAGCGGAAATGTTTGATGGAGATACCCTTATCCACCACGTATGCCTGGATGAAGAACTGGCCCCAGGGTGTGATCGTGGTGCCGATGACGGCGATCGACAGCAGGATGTAGCCCGCATTCATCTGGAACGACGGCACCACGGTATCGTGCAGCGCCTGGCCCCAGTCGGGATGGGCCATGAATCCCGAGATCACGTAGGAAAGATAAAAGGTTGAAAAGACCAGGAAGACCCGCTCGGCGATCTTGTAGGAGCCCCGCACCACCAGCAGCCAGATGAAGGCGGCCACGAAGGGCACCGTGTAATACTTCGAGGCGCCGAACAGCTGAAAACTCGAAGCGATGCCTGAGAATTCGGAGATGGTCGTGCCCAGGTTGGCGATCAGCATGGCAATCATGGCGAAGACCGTCATCTTCAGCCGGAAGCGCTCGCGGATCAGCGCCGCCAGCCCCTGGCCGGTCACGATTCCCATACGGGCGCCCATCTCCTGGGTGACCGCGAGGCTGAGAGTTATGAGCAGGAGCATCCAGAGCATGCTGTAACCGTAGCGGCCGCCGGCCATGGAATAGGTAGCGATGCCGCCGGCGTCGTTGTCGGCGTTGGCTGTGATCAGGCCGGGGCCGATCAGGGCCAGGAAAAGCAGCAGGCGGGTGCGGCCGATGCGGGGCATGTGTGGCAGTCTGGGGCTTGGCAGCTGGGACAGCCGGGAACGGCCGATGTGCGGGAGAGCTTTTATGCGGCGGCGCATGGTCCTGACTCCACCCTAGCCGAAGATCTTCGGCAGCCGTTTCTTCCAGGTAAGGGGAAGGATGATGTCGATGGCGTCGTCGACGGTGACGATGCCACGCAGGATGTTCTCTTCGTCGATGATAGGCAGCGCCAGCAGGTTGTACTTGGCGACGACCTGGGCGACTTCCTCGAGCTTGGCGTCGGCGTGGATGCTGATCAGGTGGTGTTCCATGAACTCTTCGACCTTCTGGTCGCGCCGGGCCAGCAGCAGGTCGCGCAGGGAGATGACACCGGCAAGATGGCCGTCGTCGTCCACCACGTAGATGTAATAGATCGTCTCCGCGTCGGGCTCCAGCTCGCGCAGGCGGCCGATGGCCTGGCCCGCGGTCATGCCCGGCGGCACGGACACGAACTCGGTGGTCATGATTCCGCCTGCGGTGTCTTCCTCGTAGCTGAGCAGCTGCTTGACGTCCCGGGCTTCCTTCATGCGCATGGAGGAAAGCAGCGCGGCTGCCTTTTCCTCGGGCAGGTCGGCTAGCAGGTCTGCGGCGTCATCCGGGTCCATGTTGGAGAGGATGGTTGCCGCCTTCTTCTCGTCCATGTCATTGAGCAGGGTCGCCTGGAAGTTGGGGTGCATCTCCTCGACAGTGTCGGCGGCGATCTCCGCCTCAAGTGCCTCGACCACAGCGACGCGGTCTTCCGGAGAAAGCTCGTTGGCGATGTCGGCGATGTCGGCGGGATGCAGCAGCGCCAGCTTGTCATGGGTCACCTGCAGCTTCATGCCGCTGGTGTCGCCGCCGCTTACCGGTTCCACGGTCTTCCAGTCCAGGAGATGAGGTTCCACGCGGCGCGATAGCCGTTCAGCCAGGCGTGACAGACCCAGCCGCCGCATGATGGCGCCGCCGGAGATGTCGACTCCCACTACCCGCAGGCTGCCGTTGGCGCGGGCCAGCTGCAGGTCGTTGACGCGGATGAGCTTGTGGCCTTCGGTGTCGACGATCTGCTTGTCGAGGATGTCTCCGGCCAGGAATATCTCGCCGTCCTCGGGCTCGACTGCCTTGAGCTCGCCAGCCGGCAGGCGCAGCATGGTCTGGGATTCCTCGAAATTGCGTACCAGCTGCCAGGGAAGCAGCATCTTCTGCCTACCGCTTTTCACAACCAGCTTGGTGGCTGACGGGTATTTGCGCTTGATGGTGACGACGATGTCGTCCAGTGTGCCCACGGTCTGCGACCGTGAATCCTTGACCTGCTGCCCCAGTAACTTGCTCAGAAAAAACATGTTGCCCACCTGCCTTCGATTCCCGACTGACACCCCTTTCGGAGTGCATGCCGATCCGTGAGACGTAGTCTCAGGAAATCACTTTTCCATAAAACTTCCATATCCGGGAATAAAAAAACCTCCCATGGGGAGGCTCAGGCTGGCGCCAGCGGCCACCATCGCAGGTGGAACCGCCCGCGGCAAGCAGGCAGGCGCGCGTTAGCACGCCTACAAAGGCCTTCCCCAACTCGTACAAGCTTTGGCACAGCGCATCGTAGAGTGCGGTGGCGGCCTCGGGTCTCGCGACCTGTGCCGTCCATGCTCTCAGCCGTTTCGGGCAGAACCTTATGCCGGTAATGCCTGTTCTACCCGTTGGGGTCTTTGGACCTTTCCGGGCAACGGCCTGTGTCCGCGCTGGAGCCTCACCTAACGAGGATACGGCTTTGCATTACTAAAACTAGTCCCGCCGGCTGGCGATGTCAAGCTGGGGGCACAGCGATATGGCCTATAGCAGGCTGAAACGACCACGCTGGAGATGATAATGGCTGATCGCCATCTGATACAATCCTGATTATGGCGAAACCTGCTGAAATCAGCGCTCGCGTGCTCGTGGTCGAGGACGACGAGGGTATCTCTGAAGCGATTGCTTTCAAGCTACGGCAGCATGGTTACATCTGTCTGACCGCTGCGGATGGACTCGAAGGACTGAGGCTGTTGCGGCGGGAGAACCCGGATCTCATGGTGCTCGACCTGATGCTGCCGGGCATGGATGGCTGGAAACTCTGCGAGCAGGCGCGCCAGGAAAGCTTTGACCTGCCGATTATCATTGTCAGCGCCCGCACCAGCGAATTCGACAAGGTGCAGGCACTTTCGCTGGGTGCTGACGATTATCTGACCAAGCCTTTCAGCATGAACGAGCTGGCCGCCCGGGTCGAGGCGCATCTGCGCCGGGTCCAGAGGCCGGGCGTAGCGCCGGGTGTTTCCCCCGGAAGCCAAATCGAGGCTGGTCCGCTCAGCATAGATCCCGGTCGTAAAGAGGCATTCGCCGATGGCGAGCCGGTGGGACTGACTTCAAAGGAGTATGCCGTTCTTTATCTGGTGGCCAGTCAGGCGCCAATGGTGCTATCAAGGGAAGATATCTATCGTGCTGTCTGGGGATACGAGATGCTGCACGGCGACCGGTCGGTCGATGTCTTTGTCCGGCGGATAAGGAAGAAGCTAAAGGCGAAGATCCCGGCGGTGTCGTTTCTGCATACCCACTATGGCTTCGGTTATAAGTTCGAGTTTAAGGAAGACTAGGAGCGCGAAGGAAAGCTCAGTGTTATCTCAGTGCCGAATCCCTCCCGGCTTTTTGCCGTGACTTGGCCGCCACCGCTCTCCACCACATGCTTGACGATGGATAATCCCAGACCAGTGCCGCCCAGGCGGCGGCTGCGAGATTTATCCACTCGGTAGAATCGTTCAAAGATATGGGGAAGGTGTTCGGCGTCGATACCGATGCCGTCATCCCCGACTGAGAGCCTGACTCCTCCCGCCTCCCTTTCCGCGTTCAGGCTGACGTGGGAACCCCGGCCACTGTACCTGATCGCGTTCTCCAGAAGGTTAGTGAGAACGGTAGCGGCCATGCGCTCGGAAAGTGGCAGGACCAGCCCTGGCCGGACCTTGTTGTCGATGCTGATATCCGACTGCTGGGCGAGCTGTTCCAGTTTTATGACGATTTTTTCAACTGCTTCAGCAGCATCGGTCTCACCTGAGATAGCCTCAGCAGCGCCGGATTCGAGCGATGAAAGAAAAAGTATCTCGTCGATCAGCTGGCTGAGCCGCTGTGTCTCCTGGTCGACCCGATCGAGGAACCGGGCGGCTTCATCGGGCGATATCGCGGGATCCTGCAGCGCTTCGACCATGGCCCGGATCCCAGCCAGCGGCGTGCGCAGTTCGTGCGATACTGTGGCTGCGAACTGGGAGCGCAACTCGCCGAAGTCCATCGTCGCGGCCACGTCCTGGAGGAAGATCAGGCATTCCACGGAATCCTGGGAGCGGTAAGGTATCAGGCGGGCCTGGTAGGTATGGCGGCCGCTGGAATAAAGTCTGACGATGATGACGGCCGGCTTGAGAGTGGCCATTGCCGTGCGGGCGGCCTCATCGAGTTCGTGGCTGCCCATGGTTTCCAGCAGGCCTCGCCGGCGACGGGGCTGGTCCAGTTCTTCCTCAGCCCGCGCGCTCAGATCGATGATCGTCTGATTCTCGTCAAGCAAGAGTACCGGCAGTGGCGAGTCCAGCAGGATTCTTTCGAGGCGGATTTTAAAAAGGGGCAGGCTGGCAGCTTCATCAGCCTGTGCGGTCAGCGAACGGACCGTTTCTTCGAGTGAACCGCCGCCAGCGTGAACGGTTTTCGCGATGCCGGCGTGCTCCCTGCGCAATCGCACAAGCTGCGAGATCGTTACCGCAAGGGCCGCGAGCAGGGCGCCACAGGCGGCGAGAAGGATTATCTCAGCCGCATTCATGGCTTAAGCCGGCAGCCGGCCGCGTTCATTCGCCGAACCGCTCATCCGGGTTATTGTCGAAATATTTTCCATCAAGATGCCCCGTGACCAGGAAGTCGATGCGCTCGCCCATGTCGACGACCTGGTCGGCGATGCGCTCGATGTAGCGGCTGGCGAGGGCAATGTGCGTGGCCCATTCAGTCGAAGCCGCAGCCGCCTCTTCCCCTTCCGGATGCAGGAGCCGTCCCAGGATCTCCTTGTACATCTCGTCGATTGGCTCGTCGAGTTCCACCAGGGATTTGGCCAGCTCCACGTCGCGGTCGGCGAAGGACTTGATGCCCTGGCGCAAAACCTCCAGCGACTGGGCCGACATCTTCCTGAGAAGTTCCATATATGGCTCGGCGCCGGCGGTACGCTCCAGGCGCTTGGCTATCTTGGCGATGTTGACCGCCAGGTCGCCGATGCGCTCCAGGTGGAGGCTGACGAGCAGGCAGGTGTGAAGCAGCCGCAGATCGCGGGCCACGGGCTGTTGCTGGGCCTGCAGTGAAAGGCACTTGCCTTCGATCCAGAGGTTGAGTTCGTTGATATCGTCGTCCCCGGCGATCACGGCGTTGGCCAGGTTGCGGTCGCCCTTGAAAAGGGACTGCGTGGAGAGGTCCACTGATTCGACGACCAGGCTCCCCATGCGCAGGATCTCCTCGTTAAGCTGTTTGAGCCCTTCATGAAATGACTGTCTGGTCATGGTTATCCGAACCTTCCCGTGATGTAGTTTTCAGTTTCCTTGCGGTCAGGCATGGTGAAGATCTTGCTGGTGGGACCATATTCAACGAGCCGGCCGGGCTCCCCTGTTTCCTGGATAAGCATGAACCCGGTGAATTCAGAGACGCGGGCGGCCTGCTGCATGTTATGAGTGACGATGATGATGGTGTAGTTCTTCTTGAGGGAGTCCATCGTGTCTTCGATCTGCTGGGTCGCAACGGGATCGAGGGCGGAACAGGGTTCATCCATGAGGATTATCTCGGGTTCGACCGCGAGTGTGCGGGCAATGCAAAGACGCTGCTGCTGCCCGCCAGAGAGCTCCATGGCCGAAGTCTTCAGCTTGTTCTTCACTTCTTTCCAGAGCGCAGCCTGTTTCAGCGCCCGTTCGACGATGCCATCAAGTTCATCGCTGCTTTTTCTTCCCTGGATGCGGGGTCCGTAGGCGACGTTGTCATAGATGGATTTGGGGAACGGATTGGGCTTCTGGAAGATCTCACCGACCCGGGAGCGCAGCCCGACCACATCGACGTCAGGCGCATATATGTCCCTGCCGTCCAGCAGGACTTCGCCGGTGACCCTGGTCTTGCCCATGACCTCGTGCATGCGGTTCATCAGTCTCAGCACCGTCGACTTGCCACAACCGGATGGGCCGATGAGCGCCGTCACCGTGTTCTGCCGGATCTCCAGGTTGATATCCTCCAGCGCCTTGAAATCACCATAATAGAAATCAACACCTTTGAGCTGCACTATGCTTTTTGTTGCGATGTCTCCCGTCGCTTCCGCGGCTACCATTTTTTCTTCCTCCTGAATCTGGCCCGGACGGCGGCGGCCGTGAGCGTGAATGACAATACCAGCAACAGCAGGACCAGGGCGGTGCCCCATTTTATCTCATCGGGCATGCCTGGAACCTGGGTGGATATGGTGTAAAGGTGATATGGCAGCGCCATGGCCTGGCTGAAAGGCGAATCCGGCAGGGTCGGCAGGAAGAAGGCCGCCACTGTGAACATGATCGCGGCGGTCTCGCCGGCTGCGCGTCCCACTGCCAGTACAGTTCCCGTGATGATTCCCGGAATGGCGTTTGGCAGCACAACCCGCCTGATCGTTTGCCAGCGGGTCGCGCCCAGAGCAAGCGACGCCTGCCGGAAAGACTGGGGCACTGCTATCAGAGCTTCTTCGGCGGCGGTGATGACGACCGGGAGCACCAGCAGGCCCAGGGTCAACGAGCCGGCCAGCAGCGAAGTGCCGAATTGCATGAGCAGCACAAAGAGCCCCAGACCGAATAGTCCATAGACTACGGAAGGCACGCCAGCCATATTGGCGATAGCAAGCCGGATGGCCCGGGTAAGGCGGCCCTGAGACGCATATTCGGTCAGGTAGACGGCTGCCAGGGTGCCGACGGGGACCGAGAAGATCACGGTACCGAGGACCAGATAGAAAGTCCCGACGATGGCGGGGAAGATGCCACCGGCTTTCATCCCCTGGGTCGGCATCGAGGTAAGGAACTCCGGGGTCAGCGCCCGCCCGCCTTTAACAACCAGGTAGATGAGGATGGCGATCACGGGCGCCACGGCGATAGCTGTGATCAACGCCATCAGCGAGTGGGCGATCTTCTCATAAACCAGCTGTTTGCGATGGGCTTTCAGTTCACTCACTCTCCCGGTAGCGGTAGAGGATGAGGTCGGCGATCCAGTTGACCGCGAAAGTTATGATGAACAGAACCAGGCCCACGGCGAAAAGGGCGAAATAATGGGAGCTGCCGAAGACGGTCTCGCCCATCTCCTGGGCGATAGTGCCGGTCAGGGTCCGGACCGGTTTGAGCACCGAGTCTACCGAGGTCGGCATCACGGCGGCGTTGCCGGTCACCATCAGCACTACCATGGTCTCACCGATCGCCCGGCCGATACCCAGCATCACCGCGGCTGAGATGCCTGACATGGCCGCCGGCACAACCACCCGTCCGGTGGTCTGCCAGCTTGTCGCCCCCATCGCAAGCGAACCCTCTCGATATGACCGGGGAACGGCGTTGATGGCATCTTCGGCGATGGAGACGATAGTCGGCAGGGCCATGAAGGCGAGCATGATACCGCCGGTCAGCGCCGTCAGCCCGGTGTTGAGATTGAGTGCGTCCTGGATAAAAGGCGCCAGCAGCGTTAGGCCGATGAACGCGAGCACCACGGAAGGAATCGCCGCGACTATCTCCATCAGCGGCTTGAGGATCTCCTTGAGCCAGCCCGGCGCGATCTCGGCGATGTAGATGGCAGTGCCGATGCCCAGCGGGATCGCTATCGCTATGGCGATCACCGTAACCAGCATCGAACCCAGCACCAGCGGCAGGATCCCGAAAACGGGAGGTTCTGAGATCGGGTACCAGTTCTGCCCGGTAATGAAATCCAGGAGCGAATAGCTGCCGAACAGCGACAGGGCGTCGCGGGTCAGAAAGGCAAAAATAAGGACAACCACGGCTATGGAGAGGACTCCACAGCCGAGGATGACCTTGCCTATTATGGACTCTTTTAGTTTTTGCGCTCTCTTCAAGCTTCTCCGTCAATTCCGGAATATATCGAAGCACCCCGGGCGCCATGTGGCCTGGGGTGCTTCGTCTGCGATTCCTACCGTCGCTGCTATTTCGTTAGCGGTACGAACTCGAGTTCTTCCACGACCTTCTGACCGTCGGGGCCAGTGATCCATGCAAGGTAATCCGTCACCGTCTGGGGAGCGCCCTGCTTGGTATACATGTAAAGCGGGCGGGAGACGGGATAGCTGCCATCCTGGACTGAGGCCACGGTAGGCATGACCGCTGAGGAGGCAGCATCCTTCTTGACCTTCAGTGCCTTGAGGTCACCCTTGACGTAACCGAGGCCGACATAGCCGATGCCGTTCGGATTCTGCAGGGTCTCATCCACGATCGCCTGTGATGACGGAAGGAGAAGGGCGCTCGACGCAAACTCGACCTTGCCGTCGCTCTTGCCCTTGTTGAGGATGTGTTCCTTGAAGAAGACATGGGTGCCCGAGTTGCTTTCGCGGGAGAGGAGCACGATCTGGCCCGGGTCGCCGCCGACGTCCTGCCAGTCGGTTATCTTGCCGGAGAAGATGTCGGCCAGCTGGTCGACGCTGAGTTCGCTCACCTTGTTGTCCTTATTGACGACAATGGCGATTCCGTCGAGGGCTACCTTGTTTTCGACGACGTCAATGCCCTTGGCGGCTGCGTCTTCCTTCTCCTGTTTCTTCATCTCACGCGATGAATCCGCTACGTCAGTGGTTCCATTTATCATGGCGGTTATTCCGGTGCCCGAACCGCCGCCGGTCACGGCGATATTGACCTGCGGGTTCGATTTCATATATTCCTCAGCCCACATCTGGGCCAGGTTCACCATGGTGTCAGAACCCTTCACCTGGATGGCGCCGCCTTTGGAGCCGCCCGCGCCCCCGGTGGAATTCTGGTTGCCGCAGCCGATTGCGGCGAACAGGAAAGCGGCTACAAGCCCGGAGGCCAGTACCGCCGCAATACTTCTTTTCACACTTTTAGTTGTCATGCGTGTCGATCTCCTTTTTGTCGTTCTTTTCTGTTGAAGGCTAGCAGAATGAGATTCCGCGCAGGTTACAAAGGCGTTAAAGAAATGTGAACAAATTGTGAACGGGCGGTATGACCGCCCGGGACCTGCGCAGGGGATTCGTTCGCAAGCCGCGGTTCATCAGGTGATGTAGACGGCTTTACTGGAACAGGTTGCCTTGTGAAGGTAACCGCATTCCGTTCCATCGTCGCTGGCTATATAGCCCTCCAGGTCGCTGATGACTCTCTCGACACGCCAGACCGGTATCCGCAGGGTCTCGCTGATGGATGAGATCTCGACAGGATAATCCGCATACTCCTTGAGCATGTACAGGACATAGATCTTGTCCTTGCTGCTGCAGACTTCCTTTTCCGGAAGTATTGTTGTGATGCTCACTTTCACCTCCTTTCACAGGTTCGTATCGTCACCATGGATGCTAGAGGTTTTCCCTGGCGCGCAGGTTAAATGGTCGTGAACGAATTGTGACAAGAAGGTGAACGCAGGCGGTGCAGATTCGTCGTGGTTGGGTCAGGAGCGTAGCGATAAGTAAGCACAATCTTTCAGCGATAGGCGTCCGGCGTTGCGCCGGGCTATGGTCCCCTACCCCAGGGCCAGCGCCGTCGCCAGCATCAGGGCGAAGCCGGCGGTGAAGAGCATGGGGACGCTGTAGTCTTTCCAGTTGGTCTCGTGGGCGATCGGCAGCAGGTCGCTGGTGGAGATATACAGGAAGGTGCCAGCCGAGAGGCCGATGGCGAATCCCAGCGCCTGGTCGCTGGCGCTGGCGAAGAAGAGCCCGATGACTGCGCCGATGATCGCCTGGACTGCCAGCAGGATCAGTACCCACCAGGCCTTCGAGCGTTTGTAGCCGCAGGAGAGCATGACACTGGCGACCGATACGCCGCTGGGGAAGCTGTGGGCGAGGACGGCGAAGGCGACGACCAGCCCCAGGGAAGCGCGGGCCTCCCCGCTGACGGCGATTGAAAAACCGTCGAGCATGGTGTGGAAGCCGATGCCGACCAGGGCGAAGAAGCCGAAGGGGTGCACCTTGCAGCCCTGCTCCCGGCAGGCGTGGACCATGGTCACCTTCTCGATCAGGTAGAGCAGCATGAAACCGGCGCTGACGCCGAGGACGGCGCTGCTATCCGCAAGCTCGATGCTTTCCGGCAGCATATCGTTGATACCCGCGGAAAGAAGGACGCCCGCGGAAAAAGCCACCAGCAGCGATATGCCCCGCTCGCCGAGCTGCTTTCGCGCCAGGGGCAGGCTGCCTCCGGCGATGGTGAAGGCGGCGGCCAATGAGGCCAGCAGTACGGAGGTCATGGCTTCAGACATCATTCTCCCGTTTGTGCAGGGCAGCCGGTTCGGGCGTGTGATGACGGCTGATCAATTATCCGCCATTACCTTGATATAAGCCTTGCGATTGCGCGGCCCGTCGAACTCGCAGAAATAGATGGACTGCCAGGTGCCGAGCACCAGGCGGCCGCCGCTGACCAGGATCGTCTCCGAGGAACCGAACAGTGATGTCTTGATATGGGCGGCGGAATTGCCTTCTCCGTGGGCGTAGCCGTCGTTCCAGGGGATGACCTTGTCGAGCTCGGCCTCGATATCCCGGCGTACGGCGGGGTCGGCCCCCTCGTTGATGGTCACCGCCGCGGTCGTGTGAGGGACGAAGACCAGGCAGACGCCGTCGACGACGCCGCTCCTGTCGACGGCCTCCTGTACCTTACCGGAAATATCTATCAGCTCGCTCCGTGAGCTGCTGGAGATCCTGATCTCATCCATGCCGGCCTCCTTCGCCGTCGCTCCTGCCGATCGCCCGTATTATAAGTAATGAAGGTAGACAGTCCAACCGCATCCGGATGCCAGGCCGACAAACATGCCGGCCAGCACATCAGAGGGAAAGTGCACTCCGACGTAGACCCGGGACCATGAGACCAGGAAGGCCAGGCTGTAGAAAAACGGCCAGAGGGACGGCCGGAAGTAGACGAAGATCGTGGCCGCCGCGAAAGACATGGCCGCATGTGACGACGGGAAGGACTTGCTCGAAGGCACGCCCACGAGCGGTTCGAGGCCGGGTTCGTCGAGCGCCGGCCGTTCAATGCGCAGGATGCTCTTGATGACGAAGTTGAACGCCAGGGTCGAGTAGACCACGAGCGGGATCATGACGATCATCCCCCGGCCGTTGGTGATCCCGCCGATCCAGAGAGTGAATGCCAGGCCCAGCCAGAGGAGCCCGTAGTTGCCGCTTATCGAGAGCGCGGTCAGGAATGTCTGCAGCGGCTGGGAATGCCAGCGGGTGCGGATGGCGACGAAGAGGCGCCGGTCGAGGCCGGGATTATCCGTGGCCGCTGCGGCCTGCGTAGCGCCCTCTCCGGCATGCTGCTCTTTCGGAGGTTCCGGATTCAATGGGCCTCCACTTCCGGCTGGTAAATCTCAAAGGCGAGGCCTGCGCCGGAGAGAGTCGCCCTGATTCCATCCATATCCGCGGTCCGGACCTCGACGGCCAGCCCGCAGAGGCCGGTCATGGCGTCCGGCGGTTTGGGCACCACGTCGCACCAGAAGCCGTCGTCGATGATCGACTGCTCGGCTGCCATTGATGTGTGGGTGGTATCGAACAGGAGGATAGTCGTTGCTGCTTCGCCTAGGCTGCTCCGGTCGCCTGGATTATCAGAAGATTCCGCCACGGTCAGCCGAGTGCCCGGAATGACAGCTGGTTCCCCGGTATTATCTGGAAGACACCGGCGGCATCTCCCTGGTTGACCGCGAAGGAGATCTTGCGGTAGGAATCTTCATAGACCATCAGCTCCTCGGGGTCCACATCCGAGAATGAGCGCACGAAGGGGACTTTCCAGTGCTCATCGCCGTGCTGGACTTCCAGCATCGCGCCGACTGAGGCGCCTGCCTGTTCCAGCTGCTCCCGGCTGAGGTGCAGCTGCACGTTGCCGAAGCGGTCGATGTAGATGGCGGTCGCGGTCACTTCGGGCCCGGCGATGGCCGGTTCGGGAAGTTCCAGCCGCTCAAGTGAGTCGACCGGCACCGGCGCTCCCAGCTTCTCCAGCTCGATGCCTCGAGACAGATGGGCCGCGGCCGGCGAGAACAGGTCGCGCCCTTCAAAAGTCTTGCAGACCTCGGGCAGGCTGTAGGTGGAACAGGCCAGCTCTACCGCAGCCTCCGGTCCACCGAGCACATCGGCTGCCAGCGAGAGCAGGCCGTTGTCGGGGCCGACCAGATATTGCCCGGATGACGTGCGGATGGCCACAGGCTTGCGCTGCCCGCCGACCCCGGGGTCCACTACCGCCAGGGTCACGCTTTCCGGCAGGTAAGGGATAGCGTTGGCCAGGATGACCGCGCCCTGAAGGATGTCATGGCGCTCGACGCCATGGGTGATGTCGATGATCTCCACCTCGGGAGCGATCTTCTTGATGACGCCGTGGCAGGTTCCGACGAAGTCGTCGGAAAGGCCAAAATCGCTGAGGAAGGTTATGAATTTATGTTCCGCCATGACGACCCCCAAAGAAGTGGACGTGACTGTTCGCGCCACGCCGCCAGTATATCAAATCAAATCGCTGTCTCACTCGGACCCACCCGCCTCACGCAGCTTTATTTAGCCTCACGCCGCCTGGACCGGCTCTACGCCAGCCGGGACCGTCATGCCGCCCCGCCCTCCCGTCCCTACCGAAGCCTCCGCCCGCGCCTTTATCCCCAGGAGCATCCGCCGTTCCATGATCGAATGCGCCGGCTCCAGCCCGTACTTGTTCCAGATATAGCCGGAGAAGCTCGGCCGGAAATCCGAGCGGGTGCGGGCGATCAGCCTGCTGGTCTCTTCGCCGACCCTGGCAATATGAAAGTCCAGGTCCCATAGGGAAGGTTCTTGGCGAAGTTCTCTGCCGGGCTACCCGGGGTGCGCAGCACCAGTGCCCGTTCGCGCTCCACAAGAACCACCTCATAGCGCAGGTCGGCGGGATAGCCTTCGCGCACCAGCCGGATCGTATCCCCCGGCTCCAGGTGCTGGAATTCCGGGATGATGCGATCGGCGCTGTGGATGTCAAAGCCCAGCAGGTTCTCCAGCCAGTCGTAACTGTAGAGGCCGCCGCGGCCCTGCCCGATCTGAACCAGCCAGGGCCAGACCAGGGCCGCCGGGGCGTGGATGGTCACGGCATGGTTGGTCACATAGCGGGGCGTGCCGACGATATCGTCGCCGGGCATCGCCGTGTTCACCTCTTCTTCGGTAGCGCCCCAGCGGAGTATCCGCGGGCGCAGGATCGAGGCATAACTGGCAATCGCCGCCGCGGAGATCGAGGCGGCCATGCCGGACCTGGTTATTCTCATGCGGGACAAAACTCAGCCTCTCTATGCGTCTTCACTGCATCTTCAATGTCGTGGCGCCGGGCCGTTACCATTTGGAACATCAGGTGACTTTCAGGCCCAGCGTTCCCAGGGCCACACTCGGCACTATATAGAGCACGGGTTTCAGGCCGGTGAGAGCCGCTTCGGTCCAGAAACCGCCCTCCTTCCTGGTCAGGTCGTCGCCGATATTCAGACTGCCCAGCACCGAGCCGGGCGTGATCTTGGCGGCGGTTGCGCCGGGAATGCTGATAGTGACTGTTGCAAAACCGGCGCTGAGCCTGACCTCGCCGTCTCGCTTCAGGGCGCCGCCGAAGTCAAAATCATAGGTCGCGGCGCCGCCATCCATCGACATCGAAGCGAAGTTGGCGTTGGCCAGGTTGCGCATGACCAGTGTGGATGCGCCCGAGTCGATGTCGATCTCGTCCATCTCCTCCGGATTTGGCTCCGAGAAATCGAATTCGCAGCTGCCGGCGCCCTGCTTGATCTTGAGATGGGTCAGCGGCAGGCCTCCCAGGTCGAGGACAGCCTCGCTGGCGCCGGTCTCGACGATGAGGCTGAACGGCCGGCCTTTTCCGAGCTTAAGCTCCATGCGGGGCGCGCCAGCGAAGGGATTCTTGAGTCGCGATATCTTGCCGGACTGGGTTATCCGCACCGAACCGCCGCCCTCGTCGACGACTTTCGATTCCAGGCCGCCGGTGGGGTCTTCGTAGGTCCCGCTGATCCAGACGCCGCTACCCTCAGTGCTGCTGCCGGCGCTATCCCCAGCCGAGACCTTGAGCCGGCAGCCGCCGACGCTGATCTTCAGCTGGAGCTTTTCGGCGTCGGGGTACGGCACTTTTATTTCCGCGCTTTTAACGGCTTCCATGCGAACCTCCCGATGTGTTTCCCCTGTAAGTTCCGGTTTCCCGGGGGAGGCGGAGTTCAAACACTACGTCACAGCATGAAAGGTGACGGAGATTGTTCAAAGGCCGTCTATTGTGAAAGCGCTCTGAGTTACTCGGGCTTGTGCGGCCTGCCCCACAGCGGCTCGTTGCCGAACTGTTCCATCCATAACTCATCCTCCGACAGGTAGTTCGCAACCTCTTCCTCAGAGAACGAAAAACTGTAGCGGTCACAATATTCGATGATTATTCTGTATGCCTCGGTGATCTTCCCGGTCATCTCGTTGCAGCGCTCGATATCATCGCTGCATTTATCCGGATGCCACTGATTCAGAAGTTTCTTGTAATTCGCTTTTATCTCCGGCATGGTCGCGCGCTCCGGCAGCTCCAGGATCTCCCTGGCGGCATTTATTTTCTGGAACAGATCCATCAGGCGGCAGGAACAGCTCTTATGGCAATAAAGGCGCCTCTTGCGGGAAAAAAGCGGCGACCGGTTACCTCAAAAAACTGGTGTCGCCGCATTAGAAACAGCCTGTTTACCGGGGGAAAAAATAGTAGCGTTCTCAACCCTTCGATTTGAAAACCGTTCTCACGCAGAAGAGCCCCAAGCTCATTCGGACTGAAAAAACGGGCGCCGGCGAAGCTGCTTTTCACGAAGCGGCGTTTGGCGCGGCGCCACCAGGCCCACGGACTCAGACTGTTCAGCTCACCGATGACAAGCCTGCCATCCGGTTTCAAGACTCGCAGTGATTCACGCAGCAGGCGGCCGGGATCGCCGGCGAAGCACAGGACGGTCACGGCGATGACCAGGTCGAATTCGCTGTCAGGGAAGGGCAGAGATTCTGCGTCGGCGACTGTGAATGTTGCTTGCAGCCCATCCTGCGCCGCCAGGGAACGAGCCAGGGAAACCATGCTTTCTGACCGGTCGACACCGGTTGCGGCCGCCCCGCGCCGGGCCAGTTCGAGGGTGAACGCGCCTGTGCCACAGCCGACATCAAGCGCTCTCTCGCCAGGTAGGGGCACGGCTGATTCAAAGAGAGCTGACTTCTCCAGCTCAAGGCAGACCCGGCCTAGCGGTGTCGTGTACCAGGCGTTGTACTTTTTGGCGAAGTCAGGGGTGGCCTCAGCGCCGGATTCAGCACTGGGATCTGCGGCGGACTCCCGATTTTCACTCCCGGTCATAGAGCCTTCCATTTTCTCGATGTTCAATGATTGTAGTATAAATCTCGATAAACATATATAATAAGACAACTATACGCTCCCTGAGGGTTCATGGAGCATAAGTTCAGTGAGATAAACAGATTCCGAGGATCGATAACCATGAAAGTCGAAGACAACAGATTATTGCTCCAGATGCATGCAGAAGTCTGCAAGGCGTTCGCACACCCTACGCGCCTGGCGATAATCAACGCTCTCCGCGACCAGGAACGCACAGTTACCGAGATGGCCGAGGATCTTGGCGTGGCGAAGGGCAATCTGGCTCAACACCTTGCTGTGCTCAGGCAGCGGCAGGTCGTAGTCACCAGAAGGGAGGGCGTGAACGTCTATTACGCCGTCGTCGACCCCAAGATCATCCAGGCCTGCGAGCTGATGCGCAGCGTCCTGCTCAATCAGTTGAAAGCCACGGAAAAACTCTCGAAAAGGGTCAGCGCAGCGTGATCCGTGAGCCGGCGTGATTCGCGGCCGGGCCGGTTTGAGCCCTGAGCGGTTTAAAGGCGGGCTCGCGATATTAACCTGGGGGCGCCTATTTTTTTCCGGCTGTGTCTCGGAATAGCGAGACACCTATAAATATAAACTTTTTAACAGGAGGATGAGGGTATGCGCACCAGACTGACGGAAACATCATTGAAGCGGCCATGGACGGTAATCATCGTCACGCTGATAATCACACTGGCTTTCGCCACCCAGTTCCCCAGGATGAAAACGGACACGGACCCCAACAACATGCTTCCCGAGACAGCCGACGTGAGAGTGAGCAACCGGGAGGTGGAGCAGATCTTCGGGCTTCACAAGGACATGATGGCGGTCGGGATCGTCAACAACAGCGGCATTTTCAATCCGCAGACAGTCAACCGCATGGCCCGTCTCACTGAAGAGATTCGGGGTATCGACGGCGTCGCGGCGCAGGATGTCACGAGCTTTCTTGTGGCCGCAAATATGGCCGTACCGCCAAACGGTTTTTCGGGTGACGAGGTAGCCGCCATGAAAGACATGGTGATGGGTAACCCGCTCATGGCCGGCCGCTTCATCTCGGAAAACGGGACGACATCCGCCATCTATGTGCCCCTGAACGACGGCGCCAATGGCAAGGAGGTGGCTGACGCCATCAGGCAGGCGGTCGATAGCCAACCGGCGGAGGATACTTTTTATGTAGCCGGCGACCCGGTCGCCAGGGACACCTTCGGTTCGGAGATGTTCCTGCAGATGGGATTATTCTCGCCGCTGGCCGGACTTATCATGATGCTGATGCTCTACCTGATGTTCCGAAACTGGCCCCTGACCTTTTCAATCATGGGTGTGGCGATGATCAGCATCGTCTGGACCCTTGGCGCGCTGATTGGCCTGGGATATCCGGTCCACATCATGAGCTCGATGATCCCTGTGTTCCTGATGGCCATCAGCACTTCCAGCATCCACATCTTCAACGAGTTCTATTTCTGCTGCGGGGAGTTGAACGAGCGGCGCAAGGCTATCACCAAGACGATGAGCGTGATGGGAGCGCCGGTCGCCTATACAGCGCTGGTGGCCGCCATCGGCTTCTCTGTCCTGGGGATCGGGGACATCATCCCGGTCAGGGTCTTCGGACTGTTCGTGGCTTTCGGCATCGCGGTCATAACCTTGCTGACATTCACCTTTCTGCCTGCGGTCATGGTCCTCATGGGCGAAAAGACCCTGCATCGCGCGGCCCGCAGGGAGTCACCCGAGGGGAACAGGGTCACGAACCTTCTGGGGATGGTGGGGAGGTTTACTTTGAAGAAGCGGTATGCCGTGCTTCTGATAGGGCTAGTGCTGGTTGGGCTATCCATCTGGGGAATCACGAAGATCCGCGTCAACAACAACATGGTCGCCTGGTTCAAGGGAGGCAGCGACATAAGGGTCGCGGACAGGGTCATCAACGATAACCTTGGCGGCTCATCCCTCGCCTATATGGTGGCCGAGGGGAACGGAGCCGGTTCGCTGGATTCGCCGGCCGCCCTTAAATACATCGAAGGGCTTCAGGCGCAGCTGATGACGCTGGCGGTAGTCGGAAATACTTACTCAGTGGCCGATTCGGTGAAGATGGCAAGCATGATGATGGCCGGCAACGACCCTTCAGCCTTTTCCCTTCCCGAATCTCAGGAGCAGGTGTCGCAGATACTGATGTCGGCGGCGCGGCCTTCTGACCTGGACCAGAACCGTGAAAAGGCCAACATCCAGGTTCAGCTGAAGACCTGGGATGCCTCGGCGATGGATGATGTCCTGGAGAAGACAGACGCCTATATCTCCGACAACCCGCCACCCTCGGGCATTACGTTCAGGCCTGCAGGTATCGCCTATTTCAACAAAGTGTGGAACGACGAGGTCCTGGGGGACATGATCCGCGTCTTCATCATCGGAACTGCGATCATCCTGCTGGTCCTGATCGTCGTCTTCCGCTCTCTCAAGTGGGCATTGGTCAGTTTCATCCCGCTACTGTTCACGATCCTGCTGATCTTCGGGGCCATAGGCTTCCTGGGCAAGGATTTTGACATGCCGATCGCGGTCCTCTCGACGCTTTCGCTGGGTCTGGCTGTCGATTTCGCGATTCACTTTGTCAGAAGATACCGCCAGCGGCTCGAGAGCGATCCGGATATCGAGCAGGCCCTGTTATGGACCATCGTCCGCCCGGGAAAAGGCATCATCCGTAACGCCATCCTCTTCTCGGCGACATTCTCAGTCATGATCTTCGCGGCGCTAACGCCTTATATAACAGTGGGCTTTTTCATCATGTCGATCGTGATGGTAAGCGCGGTGCTGACACTGGTTTACCTTCCCGCTGTTATCCGGACATTTGGGTTGAGGTGAGCTAAAAGCGTTATCCTGGCTTATCAGCCGTATATCATTGGACGGCAAAGTGCTCAGGAGGGTGAGTCGTGCACGACTCACCCTCTGTCCAGCCTTATCCCACGTTATTTCGTCTCGATCGGGGGCATGCAGCCACAACCGCAGGAGCCTTCTTTCCCGCTTTTATCCTGTGGCTCTTTTTCAACCGACTCTCCCTGGATTCCCTTCTCGTCATTTGTCATCCATGTCACCTCCCTCCATTAAGTAAATGCACATAAACTAAAATAGAATGGAAAATTTTTTATCCTGCCGACTGCTTCAACATTTGTCTCCTTTTATTGAGTTTTCATTCTGGCAGCCGCAGGTGCATATCCGGTTCAGTCTTTTCCGGCACTTTTCCAGGACATCGTGATCCAGCGAATAGTAGATCCAGTAGCCTTTTCTCTCATCTCTGACCAGACCCGCGCTTTTGAGCACCCGCAGGTGTTGTGATACAGCGGACGAGGTCACACCCAGCGCCTCGGCCATGGAATTGACGTTCATGTCTTCCTTCTTTAAAAGCTCGATGATCTCGATCCTTTTATCAACGGCCAGTATCTTGAATAATTCTGCTGATTCCTTCATTGCGCTCCAATGCTCCTAATAAGTATGTACTAAAATACTTTATAGGATGCTCGTTGTCAAGAATATTCAAATCGCGAGAGACCAGCCTTGCTTCGGGCAGTCCCATCCCTTTTATTATCTCCGGGGCAACGAGCATCTAGCCCCCGGATTTTATCCGTCCACGGCTTCTGCTATACTCTTGCATTCCACTGCATAGCACGCCGTGCGGCTTTCAGCACGGTGATGCGCCGAATACTCCCACTCCTGCTCCATGCATAGACATGGGGCCGCCTAGACCGAAGGAGGTGATTACCACGAGCAATTACGAAATAATGCTTCTGCTCAACCCTGAAGCAGAGCCAGCGCGCCAGACGGAGATCCTGGACCGCATCAAGAAGACGGCCACTGACGGCCAGGGTTCAGTTGATAACGTCGAGGAATGGGGCAAGAAACGCCTCGCCTACGAGATCAACCACATCCGCGACGCCTTCTATTATGTCATCACTCTCACCATTTCAGCGGCTGCGCTTGACGAGATCTCGCGTATCCTGAGGATAACCGACGAGGTGATCCGGTTCATGCCGGTGGCCCTCAAGGAAAAAGTTGCCAGTGAGAGTTAAAGGAGGCCCAAAATGGCCAGTATCAACCGAGTAGTCCTGGTAGGAAACCTGACCCGCGACCCTGAGCTGCGGACGACGCCAAACGGCAAATCCGTCTGCACCCTAGGGCTGGCGGTGAACGAGAAATACAAGAACGACGCCGGCGAGTGGGTCGAGAAGCCCAACTACTTCGACATCGTGGTCTGGGGCGCCCAGGGCGAGAGCTGCGCCCAGTATCTGAGCAAGGGCCGCCAGATCGCTGTCGACGGCCGCCTCAGCTTCCGCAGCTGGGAGGCCCAGGACGGCTCCAAGCGCTCCAAGGTCGAGGTCATAGCCAACACGGTGCAGTTCCTGGGTTCGCGCCAGGATGCGGGTGCTTCCAGCGGTTCATCGGCTGGCGCGCCGGTCGCGGTCGGGGCGCCTTCGGGCCTTTCGCCCGACACCTCAGACTTCGATGCTCCAGCGGGATCGTCCAGTGACGACGACATCCCGTTTTAACCAGTTAACATAAGAAAAAGGAAACGGAAGGACATATGCCTCCATCATCATCAAGAGGACCGCGCAAGGCAGGTAGCAAGAGGCCGTCATGGCGCGCCGGCGGCGGTTCGCAGCGGCGCAAATACTGCTACTTCTGCAAGGAAAAAGTCGACGAGATCGACTACAAGAACTACAACCAGTTGCGGCGCTACGTCTCCGACCGGGGCAAGATCCGCGCCCGCCGGGTCACCGGCACCTGCAGGCGCCATCAGCGCCAGCTGGCAATCGCGATCAAGCGTTCGCGCGAGATGGCGCTACTGCCGTACCTGGTCAGATAAACGCGGACACACAACCCGAGGGACCCGGTGTCGACATGACCACTGACTCCAGATCTGCCCTGCATGACGCGGGCAAGGCCGTCGCGCTTTCGGTCGCCCTGGGAGTAGTGATCGCCTTTGTGCCGCTGTTCTCGATCGTGGCCATCCCGGCGATGCCCATCCCGGCAGCGTTCATAACCTCGCGCTATGGTTTTGGCGCCGGGTTTATGGTGAGCCTGCTGACCGGCGCGGCCTGTATGGCTCTGACCGCGCCGCTGGTCGGCATCGCTGCCGGGTTGCTGATATTCCTGCTGACTGCATTCGCCGGCCTGGGTGGCGGCCTGGCGCTCAGGAAAGGCGTCACCCAGTACCGGCTGTTCATTTCCACCGCGGCAGTGTTTTTTGCAGCCCTGCTGGTGTGGCTGGCAGCCCTGTTGCTGCTGAGCGGCCAGGGGCCGGTGAGCGCAGTCGAGTCATTGATGGATGCTACCGCGGAACCAAGCCGCCAGATCTATCAGGCAATGGGGATGAACGAACAGGACGTGGACGAGGCTATCTCGCAGGCGCGTGAGTTTGCGCTGCTCCTGCCTTATCTGGCTCCGGCAGTGCTGCTGGTGGTCTCCATCGTGTTCTCGGGGGCCAACCTGGCCATAGGGCGCCGGGTGTTCGAGCAGCTGCGCCAGCCATTTCCGCGCGATTTTGTATTTCGGGATTTCAGGGCGCACTGGGTGTTCGCTTACGCGATCATCATCGGGCTGATATGTGAACTTGTGGCTCCGTATTCGCCGGAGCAGTACAGGTCGGCCATGGAGCTTGTCGGCGCGAACCTGTTCATCATTTCCGAAGTGCTGTTTTTTATCCAGGGGATGGCCATAGCTAATTTCTTCCTCTGGATCTACAAGGTTGCCAGGGCGAAGCGGCTGGCGGTCTATTTTTGTCTTGTCCTGCTGCAGCTGACCTTGTCGCTGACTAGCTGGATGGGACTGTTTGATACCTGGCTGGACTATCGCCGCCGTTTTATCAGGAAGAATCTTTCTGGTCAATAAGGTCCGGCGGTGGGCGCAAATTGCGCAATAAAATAATCGCTGTAAATAGCGGGATTATTCTTTTAAGAGAGGAGACGGAAAAAAATGGACGTGATATTGTTGCAGGACGTCGAGACACTCGGCGGCAAGGGCGCGGTTGTTGCCGTTTCAGACGGCTACGCCCGCAATTTCCTGTTGCCGCGCAAGCTGGCGGAACAGGCCTCTGCAGGCCGCATCGAGGAAGTCAGGCGGCGCCAGGAGGAAGAGGAAACCAAGAAGGTCCGCGATATCGAGCGCGCCGGCGATACTGCTGAGATGCTGAGCAAGACCGTTCTGACCGTTACGGCCCAGGCCGGCGAGGACGGCAAGCTGTTCGGCTCCGTGACCGCGGCTGATATCTCCAAGGAGATCTTCCGCGCCCGGAACGTCAAGATCGACAAGAAGAAGATCAACCTGGAAGAACCGATCAAGGAGACCGGCGACTACATGGTCGAGATCGAGGTCAACACCGGAGTCAAAGCGACCACAAAGGTGATCGTGACCGCGGCTGGCCAGGAGTAGGATCGGGACAGGTTCCGGATTCATGCTGAAGCCGGCATAAAACAAGAATAAGGATCTGACTATGGCGCGAGAACTGAAACAGACTCCGTCGCTGCCGCCCCAGAACCTGGAGGCGGAAGTGTCGGTGCTCGGCGCCATGATGATATCTCCCAATGCCATCACCGCGGTGGCGGACAAGCTGCGGGAGAACGATTTCTACCGTGACTCGCACCGCGAGATCTACCGGTCGATCACGGATCTGTTCGCCAACGGCGACCCGGTGGATCCGATCACTGTAACCGAGAGCCTCGTTGCCCGGGGTGTGCTGGACAGGGTAGGCGGCAAGGCGTATATCCATACCCTTGTCTCCACTGTACCGGCTGCGGCCAACGCTGCCCATTACGCCGCCATTGTCCGCGAGAACTCGGTGTTGAGGTCGCTGATCCAGGTCGGTAACCGCATCGCCGAGATGGGCTACGAGCGTCCCGGAGACGTCCAGGAGATCCTCGACCAGAGCGAGAAGCTGGTCTTTGAGATCTCCCAGCACCAGATCCGGGGCAATGTGCGGCCGCTGAAGGAACTGCTTTCTGAGCAGTTCGAGAAGATCGAGAAGCTGCACGAGAAGGGCACGAGGATCACCGGTGTGCCCACGGGATTTGCCGACCTCGACAAGATGACTTCCGGGCTGCAGCCTTCAAACCTGGTGATCCTGGCGGCGCGGCCGGCCATGGGCAAGACCTCACTGGCCCTCGATATCGCCCAGAACATCGCCCTCAAGGAAGACATCCGCGTAGTCATCTTCAGCCTGGAGATGAGCGACACCGAACTGGCCCAGCGCATGATGTGCGCCCAGGGGCGGGTAGACAGCCATCGCCTGCGCACCGGCAGCGTCGGCCCAGACGACTGGTCGAAGCTGACCGAAGCCTGCGCCCGGCTGGAAAAAGCTCCGATAACCATCGTCGATACACCGGGCACCAACATGCTCGAGATCAGGGCGCTGACCCGGCGCCTTGCCAGCGAACAGGCCGTTGGGCTGGTGGTAATCGACTACCTGCAGCTGATGATGTCCGACGGCCGCTATGAGAACCGCCAGCAGGAGATCGCCAAGATATCCCGTTCGCTCAAGATCATGGCCCGCGAGCTCAAGGTTCCCGTGCTCGCGCTATCGCAGCTTTCCAGGGCGCCCGACAAGCGGGAGATACCGCGCCCGCAATTGACCGATCTCAGGGAATCCGGCGCCATCGAGCAGGACGCCGATATGGTGCTCTTCATCTACCGGCCGAAGAACGAGTCCGGCCATATGGAGAACACAGCCGAGCTGATAGTCGCCAAACACCGTAACGGGCCAACCGGGACAGTCGACCTTGTGTTCCAGGATAAATACACATCTTTCAGCAGCGCGGCCAGGGTCTGAGTTCGCAGCCAAGGCGGCGCGGCCAGGGTCTGGGTTCTCGGCTTCGGCAGCTATGGCTGAGTCTGAGCTCCTGACTCCAGCCCGCTCGATCTCTCACCGGCAACTGGCGGTGGAGCTGGTGAATCCTGTCGGCCTCATCCGTAGGCTTGGCCTGCCTGGCAGCGGCCCCTACGTGTTTCTCGACAGCGCCGGCGGCAACCCCGAGCTGTGCCGTTATTCCATCCTTGCCTGGAGCCCTCGCCTTTCAGTGACCATCCGCCAGGGAATCGCCACTCTATCGGGGCCGGATGAGTCACCTTCTGAAGCGTCTTCGCTGGCTGCCAGCACGGTATTGCCGGCTCCGGATCCTTTCAATTTTTTAAGAGAGTTGCAGGCGGCTATGGCTCCCGACGATCTGCTGCTTCCCGATGGAGCCAGCGGGCTTCCCCTGACCGGGGGATTATTCGGACTGGTAAGTTACGATGCCGGCCGCTATATCGAGTCGCTGCCTCATCAGGCCGTTGACGACCTGGCTATCCCCGACTTCGACGTCATCTTCCCCCGCCGCCTGATCTGTTATGACCATCAGGGCGGCATGGCGAATCTGCTCTTCGAGGACGCCGCGCCTGGCGAGCTCGAGGAGGTCGAGACTGCCCTGCGCCGTCAGGCACTGGCGGGCGCCGCGCCCCGGCCTGAAAGCATCGGCCAGGATGGTTTCAGCCTCAGCTCCGCAACCCGCTCGAACCTGACCAGCGAGGATTTTCAGAACATGGTCCGCCGGGCCAAGGAATATATCCTCGATGGCGACATCTTCCAGTCCAACCTTTCCCAGCGTCTGGAACTCGACTACGACGGAGACAGCCTCGAGCTTTATGACGCCCTGCGGGCGGTGAATCCGTCGCCCTTCGCCGGTTATCTCGAATTTAACGGTTATCAGATCATCTCTTCATCACCGGAGCGGCTGGTGCAGTTGCAGGGGCGCCGGGCTCAGACCCGTCCCATTGCCGGCACCCGTCGCCGCGGTCTCGATTATGGCGAGGACGACAGCCTGACCCAGGAGCTCAACCTCGATCCCAAGGAACGCGCCGAGCACATCATGCTGGTCGACCTGGAGCGCAACGACATGGGTCGCGTCTGTGATTACGGCAGCGTCAGGGTCAACGAGCTCATGGTCAACGAAGCTTATTCCCATGTCATCCATATCGTTTCCAACGTCCTGGGAGAGCTGCATGAGAGGAAGGACGCCTACGATCTGCTCAAGGCCATGTTCCCCGGAGGCACGATAACCGGCTGCCCCAAGGTACGCTGCATGGAGATCATCGACGAGCTGGAGCCAGTGCGCCGGGGGCCCTATACCGGCAGCTTCGGATACATCGGCTACAACGGCGATATGGACATGAACATCATCATCCGCACCCTTGTCCGCTGCGGCGACCGGGTCTATATGCAGGCCGGCGCTGGCATCGTCGCCGACTCAGACCCCGAACGCGAATACCAGGAGTCGCTGCGCAAGGCCGAGGCGATGGTGAGGGCGGTGGAGCTGGCGAAGCATGGGTCGGCTGCGTCCCCGGCAAAGCCGTCTGCTTTTCTGGCCGCGGAAGCTTAGGGGAAGACGGATGGGTTACGTCATCCTCAACGGCAATCTTGTCCCCGATACGGCTGCCACCGTCTCGGTTTTCGACCGTGGCTTCGCATATGGCGACTCGCTGATCGAGACCCTGAAAGTATTGAATGGCCGCCCTGTATTTTTCGCTGACCATTTTCAGCGGCTTGTCCGGGCCATGGGCCTGGCGGCATATGAAGTCGTTCTCGAACGGGAGACTTTGCTCAACCAGGTGCTGTCACTGGTTGAGGCCAACGGTATCAGCGAGGGGCGGCTGCGTATCCAGCTATCCCGCGGCACCCCGACTGTCGCCGCCGGTGTCGATCCGGTGCCAGAACTCACGCCAACGCTGCTGCTGACTGCTGAACCATTTCCAGGTTATCCGGAAGAGATCTATCGAGAGGGAGTAAAATGCGTGACCGTATCCGCAAACCGGGGACGTTACGCTTCGCTTAAGTCAGGTAGCCTGCTGCCTACGATCATGGCCCGCCGGGAAGCCGCGATCGCGGGAGCCTGGGAGGCCATCTTCACGAGCGGCCACGGGCGATTGCTGGAAGGATCGTTTACCAACCTCTTCATTCTCGCTTCCGGCAAACTGTTTACCGCCGGCGAGGAAGAGCCGATTCTGCCTGGAGTGGTGAGGGAAAAGCTGATCGCCATGGCCTCGGCGATGGGCGTCGAGATAGAACTCAGGGCACTGAAACTCAACGAGCTGGCTAGGGAGGAAGATGCAGCATTCCTCTCCAACAGCCTGCTGGGCGTCTGCCCGGTGCGGGAGATAGACGGCATTACACTGAGACGGGATGAAGAAATCGTGCCCCGGCTGGCCGAACGGCTGAAAAAGCGGGAATCGACAGATATCGAATAAGAAGCGCTGCTACTGCCTCTTCTCGGCCCGGATCCCGGCGTCGATCTCTTCCTGGACGATCTTGAGGTCGTTCTCGATCATCATCTGGATCATCTCTGAGAAGCTGACCTGCGGCTCCCAGCCAAGCTTTTCCTTGGCCTTGGTGGCGTCGCCGATGAGCAGGTCGACCTCAGCCGGCCGCACGAATCTCTGATCGATCTTGACATACTCCTTCCAGTCGAGCCCGACATGATCGAAAGCGATCTGCACCAGTTCCTCGACCGAGTGGGTCTCGCCCGAGCAGATGACATAGTCGTCCGGCTCGTCCTGCTGCAGCATCATCCACATCATCCGCACATAGTCCTCGGCATATCCCCAGTCGCGCTTGGCGTCGAGGTTGCCCATGCGGATCTCGTCAGCTACGCCCAGCTTGATGCGGGCGACAGCGTCGGTGACCTTGCGGGTCACGAACTCGTAGCCGCGGCGGGGCGACTCATGGTTGAAAAGGATGCCGGAGCAGGCGTACAGATCGTAGCTCTCCCGGTAGTTGACTGTTATGAAATGGCCATAGACCTTGGCGACGCCATAGGGGCTGCGGGGATGGAACGGCGTGTTCTCCGTCTGCGGCACCTCCGCCACCTTGCCGAACATCTCCGATGACGAAGCCTGGTAGAAGCGGGCATCGATCTTGGTGTGGCGCATGGCTTCGAGCATGCGGGTCACGCCGAGCGCTGTGAACTCCGCCGTAAGCACCGGCTTGGTCCAGGAGGTAGGAACGAAACTCTGGGCGGCAAGGTTGTAGATCTCGTCCGGCTCGGACTCGCTGATCGCGGCTATCAGCGACATCTGGTCGAGCAGGTCCGCCTGGATCAGTGTCACCTTGTCGCGAATCTGGGCGATGCGCTCAAAATTCTCGGTGCTCGAACGCCGCACCATCCCGAAGACCTTATAACCCTTTTCGAGCAGGAATTCGGCGAGATAGGAGCCGTCCTGTCCGGTAATGCCTGTGATCAAGGCTGACTTTTGCATCTTTTCCCTTCCTGTTGGATTACGCCGAAGCCCCCAAAATCTTTACCTGTTCGCGCCAATAGTCGAGCGCATCTTTAAGGCTCTGCTCGAGCGGGATGACCGGCTGCCACTCGCCCAGCGCCTTCAGTTTGCCCGCGTCGCCGACGACTACCGGAGTGTCGGACGGCCGCATCAGTTCAGGGATGTTCTCCACCTCGGGCATTACCGTGGAAAGCTTTATCAGTTTCTCCAGTATCTCGCTGATCGGATGGGTGGTTCCAGAAGCAATATTATACGCTTCTCCGGCCTTGCCTCCCATCAGCAGCAGGTGATATGCCCTGACTACGTCGCGAACATCGGTAAAATCCCGTTGCGACTCAAGGTTGCCGACGCGCATTAGCGGCTCCCGAAGGCCCGCCTCCATCTCAGCGATCTGCTTCGCGAATGCGGGCACCACGAAATTGCCGACCTGCTTCGGCCCGACATGGTTGAAAGGCCGGGCGATTATCACCTGGGCTCCGAAAGCTTCATGGTATTGCAGGGCGACGAACTCCTGAGCCACCTTGCTGACCGAATAAGGATTGTTTGGTTTGAGGGCGCTGGTCTCGCCGGCAGGAAGCCTGTCCTGGTCAACCTTCCCGTAGACCTCGCTGGAACTTATCAGCAGCATCCGTGCGTCCGGAGCCTTCTCGTGCAGCGCCTGCATCAACACCTGGGTGCAGACGATATTGGTCTCCAGGATGCCCGGGGCTTCCTTCCAGGCGCCCGCGACCTGGGCCCGGGCTGCAAGATGGACGACCGCGTCAGGGGCTTCCTGCTCGATGATCTCGGTCAGGGGTTCCGAATCGGCCAGGTTGCAGCAGTGGACGACCGGCGGCTCACCGGAAAAAAGGTCCGTGAAACCAGCGTCTGGCGCCCGCAGGTCCAGCCCGGATACTTCCATGCCATCGATCGACCGCAGGTATCGGGAAAGGTGGCTGCCGGCGAATCCGGTTATGCCGGTTATGAGGATCTTCAAAAACGGCTCCGATTGTCTCTGATTGCAGGAAAAGTGTTTCCTGCTTTGGTCGTTGCGTCAAGCGAGGACAAATTATATCAGGATTTTCTGCTTAGGCTCTCGCTCCCTGCTGGCAAGCTGCAATGAATACCGTGGTTGACGCATAATATATAATCATGTAAGAATACTATTATATATTTCAACTGATCGAGAGTGCCATGAAAGCGTCCACAAAACCCAAAAAAATCGAACGAGACCGGATCGAGCTTCTGAAAATCATCGGGCATCCCTTGAGGGTCCAGATTCTGGAGCAGCTCGAAAGTGGCGTGAAATGCGTCAGCGACTTTGACGATTTTCTGGAGGCAAGCCAGCCGAACATATCCCAGCACCTGGGTCTTCTTCGCAGGAGCGGTCTTATCGACTATTACATGGACGGCCGTCTGCGCTGCTATTTCCTGGTTGAACCGATTGTGCCGGATCTCCTGAAACTAATGAGAAAGCAATACGATGAAGACCTGGCGGCGCCCGCGTGCTGTCCTGTCACCAGGACAGGGAAGTACCCGGGGGCGAGAAAGCATTAATCTTTTTGGGAGGAAATCATGAGCGATGAGAAAAAACCAGCCAAAGTCGTTTCCATAATGTGCTTTCATGACGAGATGTGTCTGGTCTTTAATGCGCTCATGACGGCGCAGAGCCTGCTCAGGTCCGGTTCGAAGGTCACCATCTTTTTCGGCTCCCGGGGCATCAACGCGGTACATAAGGACAAGATCGACCATCTGGTCTGCCTTCCGGATCAGCCTCAGGAGGTGCAGGACGCGGTTACCAAAAGGATGGAAGAGATGGACCTGCCCGAGATCAGCCTGATGATGGAGTCGCTTTATTATGAAGGAGCAACACTGTTGGCATGCCCGCTCAACCTTTCTGTGTTTGGTATGAGCGAGAGAGATCTGGTGCTTGGCGTGACCGTAGCAGACCCCGCCACCTTCTATAAAGATGTGATGATAGCGGCGGACATGAACCTGGCGTTTTAATCCCGTAATCCTGGCCACCGCTGCTTAAAAATAAAATGAGAAAAAGGAGACAGAAATGAAAGTCATCGACGAGGGCAACAAGGGCGTCGCTGAAGGAACGCTGGTTCCATTGGATGAACTGGGCTTGCCCGCTCCCACTACCGGGGGGTTGCTCATCGTTTTCTGGAAGGGCCAGTGACAGGGCTGCCGGCGGGAGGCTCCCGCCATAAAGCGCCTGTATGAGCGCTTCTCGTCCCAAGGACTCTCGGCCGTCTACGTTGGGCCTTTCGAAACTAAGGAAACCTGCCAGGAGTGGAAGGAAGAGTACGAGCTGCCGTTTGACGTTATCCCTGACGAAGACGGGACCATATTCAAAAAGCTCAGCAATGGCTGGGTGCCTTACACCCTCCTGGTAGGGTCCGACAGCAAGGTAGTCCTGTGGGAGAGCGAGTTTGAAGAGGAGGGCTTTGCCGCTGTCGTTGAGAAGCTCTTCGAGGAGCCGTCCGAAGCGCAGGCTGAGCCTGCCGTAAGGGAAGTGCCCCGGCGGGCCGGCCAGGGATTTGGAGCGAACATCGTGATCCTTGGCGGCGGTGCCGGCGGGCTGGTTGCCGCCCATCACCTGCGCCGCAAGCTTTCTGGCAGGGACCGGATCATCCTCATCGACCGCGCGCCCAATCATCTTTTTCAGTCCTCACTGCTGTGGCATGCGGTGGGGCAGCGCCGGCCCGATCAGATCCAGAGACCGCTTTCAGATCTGGCCCGCAAGGGCGTCGAGTTTATCAATGAGGAGGTCGTGGAAATAGACGCCTCCGCCCGGCAGGTGAGAACGAAGTCACAGGCGATCGATTTTGATTTTCTGATTGTTTCGCTTGGCGCTCAGCTGAGGCCCGACGAGGTAGAAGGCTTCGATGATATGGCCCTCAACCTATATGACCTGGAGGGTACGGCAAAGATCCATGCCGCACTGGACGCTTTTTCCGGCGGCACGGTGGGCGTGCTGGTCACCGACATGCCTTTCAAATGTCCCGCGGCGCCTTATGAGGCAGCGTTGCTGGTGGAGTCCTTCCTCCGCAAAAGGGGTGTGCGCGACCGATCGGAGATCCACATCTACACCCCCGAGCACCAGCCAATGCCGATCACTGGGCCGGCGATGGGGGATGCTATAACAAAGGTGTTGCATAAGCGCAATATCCATTACCATCCTCTCTTCACTTTCGAGAAGATGGATCCGGCCGATCGAACCATCATCAAGTCTGGCGGTGAACCGCAGAAAGTGGACCTGCTTCTCGCCATTCCTCCGCACCGGGCGCCCGAGGTAGTGCGCTCCTCCGGGCTTATCGGTTCGTCCGGGTGGATGCACACAGACCCGCACACGATGGAAACGGAGCATGAAGGCATATACGCCATCGGCGACGTCAACAGCATCAGGCTGGCTAACGGCAAGAACCTCCCCATGGCAGGCGTTTTCGCCCATTACGAGGCCGGGGTTGTCGCCGAGCGGATCCTCGCCGAACTCGAAGGACGGCCGCCGGCAGCGACATTCAACGGCAAGGGCTACTGCTGGCTGGAGATGGGCGACGGCAAGGCCGGCATAGCCAGCGGCGACTTCTATGCCGAACCCGAACCGGCCGTGCGGATGTATCCGCCGATGCACCCATGGCACTGGGGCAAGGTCCTGTTCGAGAAGTGGTGGCTGAGGCACTGGTTTTAAGACTGGCGACGATCCAGGCTTCATCCGTTGCCTGTTTATAAAAACTTGCATTTGAGCAACAGGAGGTAATCGTGAAGTTTGGAATCATCATAAACTCCAATGATCCGGAGACCGTCTGGAATGCCTTCCGGTTCGGGCTCAAGCCGCTCACCAAGGGCGATGAGGTGCGGGTGTTTCTGACCGGAAGAGGAGTAGAGGCGGAGCAGCTTGATACGGAACAGTTTGCAGTTACCCAGATGATGACGGATTTTATGGATCTCGGCGGCTCTGTTCTTTGTTGTGGCAGTTGTGCGGAAAAAATACGGGGGATGACGCCCAAGATCTGTGCGATAGGTGGAATGAATGACATGTACGAGATCGTTGCGGATTGTGACAGGGTGCTGACGTTCTGATCCGTTACAGCCAGGGGCTCCATAAAGATTCAGATTAATCACGGGATCGGCAGCAATCATATGAACTAGTGGAGGTGGCGTTGATGTCAGGCAAGACTGTGATGGTGCTGGGCGGAGGGATCGGCGGGATCGTCGCCGCGAACAAGCTGCACCACCTGCTTCGTGACGACAAGGTGATCGTGGTCGACAAGAGCCCGAGGCACAGCTTCACCGGCTCGTACATGTGGATTTTAAATGGCACCAGGGTGGGCTCGCAGGTCGAGAAGGATCTCTCAGTCCTCGATAAGAAGGGAATCGAGTTCGTGCAGGGTGAGGTCTCCGGCATCGACGCTTCTGCCGGCAAGGTGACCGTGGGTGGTAAGGATATGGGTTATGACCACCTGGTGGTATCCCTGGGCGCGGACCTCGATCCGGGCATGATCCCGGGCCTTTCCCGCTCCGGCATAAACATCTATTCCGTGGACGGCCTCACGGAAGCCCACCAGGAACTGGCGAAGTTCCAGGGTGGCCGCATCGTCATCGCCATCTGCCGCATGCCCTACAAATGCCCCGCCGCCCCCTACGAGGCGGCGATGATCATCGACCAGATGCTTAAGAAGACGGGAGTGCGCGAAAAGACCGAGATTGAGATCGTGACTTGGGAGCCGCAGCCGATGCCGGTCGCTGGTCCGGTGATGGGACAGGCAGTCCTGTCGATGATGGAACCGGCCGGTATCGCCTACAGGCCCAATACCACGATCGCCTCGGCCGATCCCGATACGAAACAGTTGTTGCTGGAGGGTGGAGAGGCGGTTCCCTACGACCTGCTTCTATACGTGCCGCCGCACAAGTGCGCCCAGGTCATCAAGGACTCAGGCCTCACCGGCGAAGGCGGCTGGGTGCCCGTGGATCCCGGAAGGCTGACTACCAGCCATGAGAATCTCTACGTCATCGGTGACGCCGCGGCGATCAAGCTTCCCAACGGCAAGATGCTCCCCAAGGCGGGTGTCTTCGCCCATAAGCACGCTGAGACTGTAGCCCACGAGATAGCCGCGACTATCAAGGGTTCAGCTCAGCCAAAGCCATATGATGGACTCGGATTCTGTTTTCTGGAAGTCGGCGATGGGACCGCAGGCTATGCAAAAGGCAATTTCTACGCCGAACCGGATCCGGCCATCCAGGCGCGCAAGCCGAACAAGATGCTCCACTGGCAGAAAGTAGCCTTTGAGAAGTACTGGTTCTGGAAGTATTTCTAGGTGCTCAGATCGGATCCGTCGGTTCGGCGCTCAGCCAGCCTGCTGATCCAGCTGCTGAGCTGGCATATAGGTCTGGCGCTCAGCTATTACGGCTGATCAGGATCATGCGCACCAGCGACAGGATCGACATCAGCGCCGCCGCCACATAGGTCAGCGCCGCCGCGGTCAGTACCTTGCGTGCCCCCTGGGCTTCGCTCTGCACCACCATTCCGTTGCTCTGTAGCAGTTGCATGGCTCGTGATGAGGCGTCGAATTCGACCGGCAGGGTCACGATCTGGAAGATAACCGCCGCTGTGAAGAGCACGATACCCAGGTTCATCAGCGTCTCGTTGGTGCTGAAGAAAAGTCCTATGAGGAAAATGAAAGGACCCGCGCCGGAACCGAATGACGCCGCCGGCACCACGGCCGAGCGGATCTTCATCGGCACATAGCCGTTGGCGTGCTGGATCGCATGCCCGGTCTCATGAGCGGCCACTCCCAGCGCCGCCAGCGAATCGCTGCGGCCCACACCTTCGCTGAGCCTGAGCACCCGCTTGCGCGGATCGTAGTGGTCCGACAGCTCGCCGGGCACTTCCTCGACGGCGACGTCGGTCAGCCCCGCCTGGTCAAGCAGCCGTCGGCTGGCCTGGGCGCCGGTGATCCCGCTTGCCGCCTTCGTCTGGGAATATTTCCTGAATGTGCTTTTTACTTTGATCTGGGCGTAGATGGAGAGCGCTATGCCCGGAATGAGCAGCAACATGCTGGTAAAGAAGATTGGATCGCCCCAGTAAAACATTCTTGCTACCTCCTGGTTTCCGCCGCGGGCGCGGCTGGAGAGTTATTCTGAAGAAATTATAGCACAGGGAAAAACCCGTCTGCGCCAGTCAGATCGTCGGATTATCCCGGCCGTGTTCGTCATCTTCCGAGATCTCTTTCATCGTAGCCGCCTTGATCTTGATGTGCCTGATCTTCACCAGCGCCATCACCACTGCGACCGCGGCGATCTCCACCAGCGTCTGCCAGAAGCGGATGAGGATGGCGAAAGCTGAAGCGATTGCCAGCGAAGGCTCGCCACTGCTGTCGGGGAAGGCGAAGTCCAGCGTATAGGCATATACGCCTTCCCTTACTCCCAGCCCGCTGGGTGAGATGAAGAAAAGCACCGAGGTCAGCCAGGCCAGGGGCGTGCTGGCGACGAAGATCGGGAAATTGGACCAGGTCACATAAGTAACCGTCTGCGCCATGGCGAAAAGGCCCAGGCCGGCGACGATCCAGAAGAAGCAATAAAAGAAGAAGATGCCGACGATGTCCCCGAACGGCAGGAATTCCTCGATAGCCTCCCGCTTGACCTTGCGAAGCAGGTAATTGCCGACCCTGTTGAGCATCGCTGGATGAAGGAAGATGACCGCAAGTGGTGGCACTACAAGAACAAGCCATATCCATTGCGAGAAGTTCTGCAACTTCGGCCAGAAGGGCAGGGCGACGGCGATCACGGTCGCGGCCGAAGTCAGAAGCAGAGCCTGTTCGTAGGCGACGCTGGTCAGTGATACCCGTTTGGGGACGCCGTAGGGCTCGATCATCACGACCCGGCCTACCACCATCATCACGTTTCCGGGGATATATCGCGCCAGCAAGGATTTGCACCAGACATATAGACCGGGCAGGAAAGGTACCGGATGATTGAATCGCTTGAGGATTATCAGCCAGCCGCAGGCGTGACCCAGATAGAGCGCCAGCAGCATCAACAGCGAGAAGATGAGCCAGGGGATGTCGAACTGCCAGTCGCGGGACGTTATCTCGGGCCAGTCCGTCCGGATCTTTTTGCCCATGAAGTAGAAGACGGCGCCGACGATGATTATCTGCGCGGCCATCCGGAGGTATTTCTTATGTTGCGGACTGATGGTCCCTCCCGGGGAAAGTGGCCTGGCGGGTCTCTCGCCGCCGCCGAGAAGTATATACTAAATCCGTTGGATTATGCCCCAACCCTGCCCCTTGCTGTATAATGACGCTCTGCCGCATATGGACATATAGTCCGTACCCGGGCACACAATAAATATCATGACAGACCTTATTATAAAAACCAGCCGGATCGGAGTCCTCATGGGCGGGCTTTCCCGCGAGCGGGAGATCTCCCTGAGGTCGGGCGCCGGCTGCCTTGCCGCCCTCCAGTCTCTTGGCTACGATGCCGTGGGAATCGACGTAGACCGGGATGTTGCCGAAAAGTTGCGGAGCGAGGGCATCCAGGTGGCTTTCCTGGCCCTTCACGGCAAGTATGGCGAGGATGGCAGCATCCAGGGGCTTCTCGAGATGATGGATATCCCCTATACGGGATCCCGGGTGCTGGCAAGCGCCATCGGCATGAACAAGGTGCGAACCAAGCAGATAGCTGTCTTTCATGGAATACCCACTGCTCCATTCGCCATATTCGAACCCGGTCAGGATATTGGCGCCGACTGCATAAAGGCCAAAGACCAGCTGAACTTTCCGGTGATGGTCAAACCATGCGAAGAGGGTTCGAGCCTTGGAGTCTCCAAAGTGAGTGATCCTGAAGAGCTGGCGGACGTGGTCACGAGGACCTGCGGTGACTTCGGCTGTGCGATCGTCGAAGAATTCGTCGAGGGGGATGAGATCACGGTCGGGTTGCTCGAGAACAAGCGTACCGTGACGGCGTTACCGGTTCTGCAGCTGAAACCTTCCGCAGAATTCTACGATTTTGAGGCCAAGTACAACCACGGGATGACAGAGTTTGTCGTTCCGGCGGAGATTCCCGAGGAAACAGCGACGATGGCCCAGGAACTCGCCATGAAGGTGCACGCAGTGCTTGGCTGCCGGGGATTCAGCCGTGTCGACTTCATCATTGATGCCGGGGGGACGCCCCAGCTGACTGAGATCAACACCCTTCCGGGGATGACGGAGACTTCTGACCTGCCTGCCCAGGCGAAAGCGGCCAATATAGGCTACGAGGAACTGGTCCAGAAGATGCTTCGCACAGCGCTGATGCCTTGATCTTTACTGCCTCGAAGGCGCGGCGGTTCTTTCGAGAAAGTCAGTCAGCGAGCCGGTTCGCGGCTTCGAACGAGCAGGCTTCCCTGATCATGCCGCAGGCAACAAGGTTTGAATCCACTGGATAATCGTGGCGTTCGATCGATCTCTTGATGCGGCGGAGGCGGCGGGCGTGCTCGTCGCGGTGGCGGGGTGAGAGTTCTTTTAAATCAACTGAGGGCATACGTTAAAGCCTTTCATTACTGATATCGGAGTCCTGCAACCATTACCTGATACAGGTAAACTATTAATGGTATTGCGCAATCTCAGCGGACACTCATGAGTAACCTCAGATTTGGCGGTCAGGCCGCCGGACTCGAAGGAATCAAGTTCCTCGCTGCTCACGGATTTGATTTCGCCGATCTCAACCTGAACGAGATCGACAAGATCAGGCGCGAGGAAAAAGCCATGCTCAAGGCGGCAAAACAGGCCGGTATGTTCTTTGTCGCCCATGCCCCCGACCTGAGGGTGGATAACGATGACGGCATGCGTCTTATCGGCGACGCGGTCAGGTACGCGAAGCGCTTCCGGCCCCGGACTATCACGATCCATCCCATCCTCGCCCCGAGGTCGAACACACCCGGGAAGATAGAGCTCAAGATCAGGGAAGTGGGAGTCCTGGCGGCCTTGGCTCAGGAATATGGCGCCAGCATCTCCTGTGAGAACACCAGCGAAGACCCGGTCGACATGAAGGATGTACTGGATTCGAATCCGGGTGTGATGCTGACGGTCGACATCGGCCACAGCGAACTGCTGGGTGATGAGAACAAGTCGCTGGGATTTATCGAAGCTTTCCCGGACCGCATCGGCCACGTACACATCCACGACAACATAGGCGGCAATACCTATCACGAAGACCTGCATCTGCCGCTGGGCGAAGGCCGCATCGATTTTACTCCCATCCTCAAGGCGTTGCGCGAGTTGCCCCAGACGATAACGATAACCTTCGAGATGCCGCGCCAGAAGGCCTACGAGGGGCTTCTCTGGTTGCGGGAACGGGAGCTGACGTGAGCGGAAACGATCCCCGTGTGAAGGGTGCCGGACTTCCCGCGACCATGATGAGAATGCCGCGATGACGATAGCCTACCGGGCCAAAGGCAACATCTATCTGAATATCACCAACCGCTGTTCCTCGGACTGTGTCTTTTGCCTTGCCAGGTTCACTGACACCTTTTGCGGATACAACCTGAAGCTGGCCAGCGAGCCGTCAGTGGAAGATATCATTCATGACCTCGAACTGGAGTTTCTGGAAGGACCAGCCGGGGAAGTCGTCTTCGTAGGTTTCGGCGAACCGACCTTGAGGCTGGACGTTATCCTCGAGGTCGCCGAATGGCTGAGGTTGCGGCGCATCCCGGCGAGGCTCGACACCAATGGCCACGGGCAGCTTCTCCACCCGGAGCGCGAAGTCGCGCGCGAACTGGCGGTGGCTGGCATCGGCGCCGTCTCGGTCAGCCTTGTGGCTCACAATTCCGAAGTCTACAATCAGTTATGCAGGCCCATGTTCAGTAAAGCCTACCGGGCCGTGCTTAGATTTGCCGAAGATTGCCTGGCGGCCGGGCTGAAAGTAACGCTTTCAGTTGTGGACCTGCCGGAGGTAGACATCGAGGCCTGTCGAAGTATTGCCGAGAAGATGGGTGCTGAATTCAGGGTACGGCAACTGCTGACGCCGGAATCCGAGGAGGTAAAGCCTTGAACGAGAACAAGGCGCCCCGCATCCTGCTTGTGGATGACGAGGAAGCGATCCAGAAACTGCTCACCTTCCCGATGGAGAAGGAGGGCTACGAGATCGTCCAGGCGATGGACGGCGAGACCGCCCTGGAGAAGTTCCGTGAGCAGCCATTCGATCTCGTGGTTCTGGACATCATGCTCCCGGGGATGGACGGCACCGACGTCTGCCGGTTGATCCGCGCCGAGAGCACCGTGCCCATCATCATGCTGACCGCCAAGTCGGACGAGTTCGACAAAGTGCTCGGTCTCGAGATCGGCGCCGACGATTACATCACCAAGCCGTTCAGCATCCGCGAGTTCCGCAGCCGCGTGAAGGCGCAGCTACGCCGGTCGCAGATGATCCAGCAACCCAACGAACTCGCCCGCGAGGTCCTCGAAATCGAAAGCCTGCGTATCGATTTCCTCAAAAGGAATGTCTATGTGTCAGGCAAGAAAGTGGATCTCACCTACAAGGAATTCGAGCTTCTGAAGACCCTGGTAAGCCATCCCGGCCGCGTCTTCGGGCGCGATTCCCTGCTGCAGCTGGTCTGGGGCGACGCCGAATACCGTGATCCGCGTACCGTGGACGTGCACATCCGGCACCTGCGGGAAAAAATCGAACCTGACGCCCATGATCCGGAATATATATTCACCGTTCGCGGCGCCGGGTACAAATTCAGGGACATGTAAGCCAACGGGCGAGGACCGCCCAGTCTCCTTATGTCTTTCAGAAATCAAATCCGCCTGAGCCTCGCCGTCAAGATGAGCCTGGTATTCTTCTCAGTGTTTGTGCTGGCCGTCGGCATCATCTTCGCCGTGGTCGTGCCCCAGCTGCAGAGCCGCCTCACTGACCAGAAGCTCGGCAATCTCGGCGACTACGCCACCCTGTATTCCGAGAGCTATCTGCAGGCCCTGAATCAGGGGGCTTCGCGCATCTACCTTGATCTGCTCACCCAGCAGTATGCCGAGCGCTCCGATTCCCGCATCCTGGCGATCGACTCTTCGGGAAGCCTTCTCTCCGATTCACTGATGGGCCAAGGATTCGACCTTGCTGACTATGGTGTCGCCAATGCATCCATGTCCACTGGTAATCTGATGACCACGGTGACCTCCATCGGGGGCAGGAGCTATGCCATGGCCGCCGTGCCGGTCTCCCGCGATAACCGTATAGTCGCCGCTATCGTGGTCTCTTCTTCCATGGATGAAGTCGAATCGGCCGTGACGCTCGTACAGCAACTGATGGTGATCGCTGCCCTGGCGGCTCTCGTCATCGCGCTGGCGGTCATCTACCTGGTCTCCTATATCCTTTCCCGGCGTATCCGCCGCATAGAGTCGGGCGCGGCCCGCATCGCCGAGGGTGATTTCAATATCAAGGTGCCGGTCACCTCGCAGGATGAACTGGGCCAGCTGGCGATAACCTTCAACGACATGGGCGAACGCCTGGGCTCTGCCTTCCAGCAGGTCGATGACGAGAAGCGGCGGGCGAAGGTACTGCTCGATGACCTCGACGAGGGCGTGATCGGCATCGATTCCGAGGGAAATATCGTTGTGGTGAATCCGGCTGCCGAGCACCTCCTGGGCCAGGAGATCATGGCGCCCTGTCTCCTTGACGAGTGCCTGCCGATCGAGATCTATGACCTCTGGAAATCCATGAGCCAGGAAAGCCCTAACCGGGAGGACATCTTCATCCTTTCCGACGGCCGGGCCTTGCTGGTACATAGCTCCTATCTTTCTGACCAGGCGGAGCTGGCTTCATTGCTCGTGCTCCGTGATGTCAGCCAGGAAGTGAAACTGGAGAAGTCCCGCCGGGATTTCATCGCCAACGCGTCTCACGAGCTGAAGACGCCTCTGTTCTCGCTGGGCGGTTTTCTTGAGCTGCTTCAGGAGGAGGACCTCGACGAGAAGACCCGGGATGAGTTCGTCGCCACCATGCGCGAGCAGGTCGACCGTCTGGCTGACCTGGCCAGGAAGCTGCTCGACCTGTCACAGATGGATTCGGGCGCGATGGACGTGAGGACCAGCCGGGTCGAGCTCAAGGATATATTCGACATGGTGACCAGGGAGTTCGCGGCATATTCGGCCTCCCACGATGCTCCCATCGATACCAGCTCCCTGCCGGACACCCTGGTCGCGATCTGCGATCCCGACCGGACCGCCCAACTGATAAGGATCTTGATAGACAATGCACTCAAGTACTCACCTGCCGGCGGGACTATCGACATATCGGGCAGCAGGAACGGCATGTCGGTGAGCTTTGTCGTGGCCGATCACGGCCCCGGCATCCCCGAGGAAGAGCTTCCCCGCCTCTTCGAGCGCTTCTACCGGGGCAAGGCCGCCGGGCGCATCCGCGGCACCGGGCTGGGACTCTCTATCGCCCACGAGCTGGTCAGGCTCATGAACGGCACCATCGAGGTGGATTCCACCGGCGACGGCACGGTATTCACGGTGACGCTGCCAGCAGGGGACACTCCCTGATGCGGCTGGAGGCAGGAGCCTTGTCGGTTCGGGACTGGCGAGCCCGGCGCATCACCCTTCCCCGGGGCGGTTAACACAACTTAACCTCGCTTAACCCGTTCTCCGTTGGCTTTATTTTGCACATGGGTATAATTGGTTATGGTTGAGTTAGTAAAGGCTCGGCCTGGGTCAAGAAAGTTTGGTAAATCGGGTGGCTTGGTCGGCCACCCGATTCTGTTCCAGGAGGGAATAAGTGAAGAAGCTCGTTAACATGATCACCAGCGGTATCGCCGGCCTTGTAGGGGCGGCTTTGTTTTTTCTGATGGCTTATTCGCTGAACCTCGGCGGATTCGGTGAAACCCAAACGACAGTGACCATACCGGGGCCCACCGAGATGGTCTCTTCATCCTCTACCTCGAGCGGGGATTCCAGCCCGGAACGCATCTACAAGACTTACGCGGACTCGGTGGTGCAGATAGTGTCGACCTTCGAGGGACAGGCCGACTTCTTCCATTCTGGTGGCGAGCAGCAGGGAATCGGTTCAGGCTTTGTCGCTTCGACTGAAGGTTATATCCTCACCAACGCACATGTAGTTACAAGCGAGGGTGCAAGCAGTACGACGCGGGCTAATGACGTCGAGGTCAATTTCGCTAACGGCAAGAAAGCCAAGGCGTCGATCGTCGGCTATGACCTGACCAGCAGTGACGTTGCCGTCCTCAAGATCGATCCCGCGGGACTCGACCTGGTGCCGGTAGCGCTTGGCGACTCGGACAAAGTCGTCGTCGGCGAACCAGTTGTCGCCATCGGCAGCCCCTTTGGAGAATATGCCGGTTCGCTGACCTCGGGCATCGTCAGTGCCATCAATCGTACTGTCGAATCGCCTGAGAAAGGCTTCAGCATCCAGGACGCCATCCAGACAGACGCCGCTATCAACCAGGGCAACAGTGGTGGCCCCCTGTTCAATTCCCGCGGCGAAGTGATCGGCCTCAACGAGCAGATAGCTACGACCACCGGCGGTTCGGTCGGCGTCGGCTTTGCGGTCCCCATCAACACCGCCAAGAAAGTGATGGAACAGATCATCGCCAATGGTGAGGTCGAATATGCCTGGTTGGGCGTCATCGGCCAGAGTGTCGATCCCGATACGGCAAAGGAAGAACAGCTATCGGTAGAGCAGGGCGCCCTGATCACCGAAGTGGTCGCCAACGCCCCGGCGGAGCAGGCCGGACTCAAGGCCGGTGATGTGGTCACCGGGATAGATGGCCAGAAGATGGATTCCATGGAGGCCGTCTCCGGTTACCTGGCCCAGCGAAAGCCTGGGGACAAGATCAGGCTGACCTACGCGCGGGGCACGGAGTCCCAGGAGATCGAGATCGAGCTCGCCAAGCGGCCAGAGCGCGTCTAGCGGCTCGGGGGCAGCAGTGGGGCTGCCGGCGGTAATGCCTGCGGGCCAGTGGCAAGACCTGCACCAGAAGCAATAACGGCCCGGTTTGAGGCCAGCGCTGCGTGGTAGTATAAGCCTGCCATGCCGGGACGCTCCGCACTCATCTACAGCGACAGCTACATGGGCTATAATTTCAGCCCCTGGCACCCCATGAAGCCGGTGCGGCTGCAGCTGACCGCCGAACTCATCAGGGCTTACGCCCTTCCTGATCTTCCCGATGAACGTATGCGCATCGTCGAACCGCGCCTTGCCACCGATGAAGAGCTTGCCCTCGTTCATGACCCCGCCTACATCGAGAAAGTCCGCGAGTTTAGCGACCCCGATGTGGAAAAGGATTACGCACCTGGCTGGGGGCTAGGTACTGGAGATAATCCTGTTTTTCCGGGGATGCACGATGCTTCGGCCACCATAGCCGGCGGCGCCCTGGTGGCGGCCGGCATGATCATGGATGGGGAGCTCGATCACGCCCTGCACGTGGGCGGCGGCCTGCATCATGCCCAGCGCGCCCGCGCCTCAGGTTTCTGCATCTACAACGACGTGGCACTGGCGGCTGCCTGGCTGCGCGAGAACCATGACGCCCGCGTTCTCTACCTGGATTTCGACGCCCATCATGGAGATGGGGTCCAGGAGGCGTTCTACAGCGACCCCGGCGTACTGACAGTTTCCTTCCATGAATCCGGTATGTACCTGTTCCCGGGGACCGGCTTCACCAGCGAGACCGGCGACGGCGACGGGCGCGGCTACGCCGTCAACCTGCCCCTGGCGCCGGGCACTACCGATGAGGTCTTCCTCGAAGCCTACGATTCGCTGGTGCCCGGGCTGGCCCGCCGGTTCCGGCCGGACATCATCATCACCCAGAACGGCTGCGACGGCCACTGGAGCGACCCCCTGACGCACCTGGGGCTGACTCTGCCGGGCTATGCCGCTTTAGGCCACCGCCTGCACGAGCTGGTACATGAAGTCTGCGATGGCCGCTGGCTCGGCACTGGCGGCGGCGGTTACCAGGCATATACGGTTGTGCCCCGGGCCTGGACCCGGCTGATGGCCGAGATGGCGGACGCCGACCTGCCCGAGCCCCTGCCGGAAAGCTGGCGCGAGCTCTGCGGCCGCTACGCCGATAACGAGGTGCCGCTGACCCTGACTGGCGACGAACCGCCCCCGGTGGATGCCGAGGTCACAGCCAATGCCCGCGACCTGGCCCGTAAGGGCACTGATGAAATCAGGGAAGCGGTTTTTCCGCTATACTAACCGCTTGTGAGCAAGGCATCACCGGACATCAAGGACCTGGCGGTCGATCTCTGCACATCGCTGCGGCAGATCGTTCTGCCACATATCGGAAAGGCGGCCGCGCGCACCCACGCCGGCACAGCCGTTGGCGGCGATGTCACCTTCGGCATCGATGAGCTGGCCGAGGATTTCCTCGTTGGTTATCTCGAGGACAGCGGCATCAGCATCGCCGTCTATTCCGAGGACCGGGGGTTGCTCCGTTTCGGCGATTCAGAGCCGGCGCATGTGCTGATCGTGGACCCTGTGGATGGCACCAGGCCAGCGGCAGCAGGGCTGGAATGCGCCATGGTCTCAGTGGCCGTGGCTGAGCTGACTGAGGCGCCCACGATGGGTGACGTGGTCTTCGGCTGCCTGAATGAGATAAAGAGCGGCACGGTCTTCACCGCTGCCCGTGGCGAGGGAGTCACGATCACCACCGCCGGCGGCGAGCCTGTGCCGGTCATCCTTTCGGAGAACAAAGATCTTTCAAGACTTTTCTGGACCATCGGCTTCCGTGGCCGCCCTGCCCGGGTACTCATGGAGGCCATGGGCGACCTGGTAGACCTGTCCTCGGTGGACGGCGCCGTCTTCGATCTTGGCAGCGCCACCTATTCGATCACCCGCGTGCTTACCGGCCAGCTGGACGCTTATATAGATATAGGCCCCCGCATGATCGAGGATGTCCCTGAGGTCAAGGCGATCTTCGAAGAAGTGGGCAAGGGCGCCGTCCTCAACAACTCGCCTCACGATCTGGCGGCCGCCGGCATCATCGCCCGCGAGGCAGGCGCCATCTTCGGTGATGGCTGGGGAAAGCCGCTGGAGAGCAGGCTGCTGCTCGGTTCAGACCATTCGTTCCAGATGTCATGTGTGGCTGCGGCCAACCAGGAGATGTTCGACGCCATCATCCAGGCGATGGACGATGGAATTGACAAGCTCCGAACCGTTTATGGGACCGCCTGACACGCAAGTTTGGAAAGGCCCGCCTGCGGGAAGCTGGCAGACATAAGTACTAGCTATCACGCCGGCACCGGTCCGGCCGCAAGGGAAGCCCGAATCAAAGCCAAGGAAGACAACCTGCACGAGGGATTACTCTGGGAACCGCGCGACGGCGGCAAGGTCCGCTGCCATGTCTGCCCCCGCCTGTGTGTGATCGCTGAAGGCAAGCTCGGGATCTGTAAGACCCGCACCAACGTTGGCGGCAAGTGCTATACGCTGATATACGACGAGGTCGTCTCGGTAGCGGCCGATCCCATCGAAAAGAAACCACTGTTCCATTTCCATCCCGGCACTCAGGTGCTGTCGATCGGCACCCTCGGCTGCAACATGCGCTGCCTTCACTGCCAGAACTGGCAGATAGCTCACGCCGACGCTGTCGACGACGGCGATCAGATGAGGCAGCTGCCGGCGCGGAACCTGCCACGCATAGCCGTACAGAACGACTGCTCCGGCGTCGCCTGGACTTACAACGAGCCGACGATCTGGCTCGAATATGCCCTGGACGGCGCCAAAGCCTGCCATGCGGAAGGCCTGTACACGGTCTTCGTTACCAACGGCTATATCACCAGGGAAGCGCTGGACATCATCGCGCCCCATCTTGACGCCTACCGGGTCGACATCAAGGGATTCCGGCCTGAGACTTACAAGTTCCTGGCGAAGATCGCGGATGTCGAACCTATCTTCGAAGCAGCGGCCCGCGCGAAGAAAGTCCACGGCTGCCACGTCGAGATAGTCACAAATATCATCCCTACGGTCAATGATGACGAGGAGACACTGAGGTCCATCGCCGCCTGGATCGTCAGGGAGCTGGGTGACAGGACGCCCTGGCATGTGACCCGGTTCTTCCCTTATCTGGAGCTGTCACACCTGTCTCCTACGCCGATCTCGACTCTGGAACGGGCGATGGCCATCGGGCGTGAGGAAGGACTGAAATTCATATACGTGGGCAACGTCCCGGGGCATGAAGGGGAGAACACGGTCTGTCCGAACTGCAGGCGGGTGGTCATCAGGCGGGACGGATACAGCCTGGGTAAAATCGACGTCCGGGAAGGTTATTGTACCTTCTGTGGTGAAGATTTGAATATAATCCAGTCTGGGGCAGACAAAACCGAAGCTTAAAGGCTGCCAGCGCCCCGGCCGATAGCGTGTCATCCTTGTAACCGCCGTGGGGGCGGCCCGAAGGGCCGCCCCTGCTAAACATGAATCAGCATCGTATTCTGGTACCGCGTTCCGGTATCGTGTTAAGGTACCGCGTTCAGGTATCGCAGTCGTGTACTCGCAGGAGGTAACTTTTTTGCTGCAGGAAGTCCATGTAGGCCATAAATTTCTGGCGGATTACCAGAGCGTCGTAGTCCGCCCGCTGATCGAGGAGATCCGGGAGCTGGCGGAAGGGCTCAAGGGCGCCAGGGTCCTCCACGTGAACGCCACATCCTTCGGCGGCGGTGTCGCCGAGATCCTCTATACGCTCGTCCCGCTGATGCGCGACGTCGGCCTCGACGCCGAGTGGCGCATCATCATGGCGGAGCAGGAATTCTATGAGGGTACCAAGATCACTCACAACGCCCTCCAGGGTAACGCCATCGGGCTAGACGATACCCAGAAGGAGATCTACGAGAAGAACAACCGGCTGACCGCCGAGTCGCTGGGCAAGGGCTTCGATTTCGTCGTGGTCCACGACCCTCAGCCGCTATTGCTGCGCCATTACGCCGGCGACCTGGGAGCCAAGTGGATCTGGCGCTGCCATATCGATACATCGACGCCTAATCAGGATGTGGCCGACTATCTGCTGCCTTACATCCAGGAATATGATACGGCGCTGTTCACCATGCAGGAGTATGTCTTCAAGGGGCTGAACATCCCCATCAAGGTGATCGCGCCGGCTATCGATCCGCTGTCCACCAAGAACATGGCGCTGTCCCCGGAGGACGCCGATTACGTGGTCAGTCAGTTCGGCGTCGAGCCGGACCGGCCGCTGATGTTGCAGATCTCCCGATTCGATCCCTGGAAAGACCCTCTCGGCGTGATCGACGCCTACAAGATAGTCAAGAAAGAATTCGCCTCAGTGAGGCTGGCGCTGGTCGGCTCCATGGCCACCGACGATCCCGAGGGCTGGACCTTCTTTACCAGCACCGTGGAACACGCCGGTGACGACAGCGACGTACTCATACTCTCCAACCTGAACAATGTGGGCAATCTGGAAGTGAATGCCTTCCAGTCGCGCGCCGACGTCATCATCCAGAAATCCACCCGGGAAGGCTTTGGCCTCACCATCAGCGAGGGCCTGTGGAAGGCCAAGCCGACTATCGGTGGCAACGTCGGTGGCATCCCTCAGCAGATAGACGACGGCAAGACCGGTTTCCTGGTGGATTCGGTCGAGCAGTGCGCGGAGAAGACTATGTGGGTCCTGGATAATCCCAAGGATGCCAAGACCATGGGACGCGCCGGCAAGGAACATGTCAGAGCCAACTATCTGACGCCACGGCTGCTTCGCGATTATCTGAAGCTTTTCACTGAACTGAAGGGTTAAATCGACAGGCCGGTCTCGCAGGTCACGGCCGGTCTCGGGAGGTCTCTTGGAACAGTGTCCTTTTGAAAACGAGCTGATCCTGGTCTCGAACCGCGGGCCGATCTCATATACACGCGATGACAACGGTGAACTGAAGACCGTGCGCGGCGGCGGCGGACTGGTGACGGCGCTTCTGGGTGTAGCCGCTTCCTGCGAGATAACCTGGATCGCCAGCGCCATGACCCCCGAAGATACCGAGATCAGTATCCGCGTCGGCGGCGGCAGCACCAAGGTGACCCATGACGAACACAGATTGGGATTGCGCTTCGTAGTATCCGACCCCGAAGTCTACAACAAGTTCTACAATATCATCGCCAACCCGCTTATCTGGTTCATCCAGCACTACCTCTGGGATCTCTCCGTAGTGCCGGACATCCGCAAGAACGAGTTCGAGGCCTGGGAGAATGGCTACCAGGTGGTCAACCAGGAGTTTGCCGACGCTGTCTGTGACGAGCTCGACAGCCGCGAGGGCGAGCGGCCGGTAGTGATGCTCCACGACTATCATCTCTATACCTGTCCCGCCCTGGTGCGCGAGCGGCACCCCGAAGCGTTTCTGCACCAGTTCGTGCACATCCCCTGGCCTCAGTCAGATTCCTGGAGAGTGCTGCCGCGCCATATCCGGCAGGCCATCGTCCGCGGCCTGCTGGCCAACGACATCGTCGCCTTCCATACCCAGAGGTATGTCAGGAATTTCCTGGTCAGCTGCGAGGAGCTATTGCGCGATGAGGTGGAGATCGATTACGGCCGTTCCAGCATCCGCATCGGTGGCCGCGACGTCTGGGCCCGGGCCTATCCCATCTCTATTGACTGCGCCGATTTCGAGCGGCTGGCTGAGAGCCAACCGGTGCTCGAGGAGGAGCGCGCCATCGAGGCGCTGCGGCGTGAGTACCTGGTGTTGCGGGTGGACCGCATGGATCTCTCCAAGAACATCGTCCGCGGTTTCAAGGCCTTCGACATGTTCCTCGACGCTCACCCCGAGTTCAAACAGCGCATCACCTTTCTGGCGCTATTACAACCATCGCGCGGAGACGTCAAAGAGTACAACACCTACCGCGAGCAGATCATGCGCGAGGTCGAAATGATCAATACCAAGCACGGCACCACCAACTGGATGCCGATCGACGTGCGCATGCAGGACAACTTCATGCGTTCGGTAGCCGCCTACAAGCAGTTCGACGTGCTGATGGTAAATGCTATCTACGACGGCATGAATCTGATAGCCAAGGAGGCCGGCCTGATCAACCGCCATGACGGCGTGCTGATCCTTTCCGAGAACACCGGAGCCCACGAGGAGCTGGGTGAACACTGCCTCTCGGTCAATCCATTCGACCTGGAAAGCCAGGCTGAAGCCATCTATCAGGCGCTGGTGATGGAACAGGATGAGAAAAGCCGCAGGGCGGGTATGATAAGGGAGGCAGTCAGGAATAACGACATCCAGAAGTGGATCGAGACCCAATTCGTGGATATCAAAGCGAAGATAACGGAGAAGGCTCAGGCTGGTTGAGCCGGGCCAAATGTTTTTCTAACGAAGGGGGAAGTCATGATCAGCGAATTGATGGAGAAGGTTTTGCTGCTGGGCGTGGGCGCTGCCTCGCTGACCAGGGACAAGGTCGATGAACTGGCCAATGAGCTGGTGAAGCGGGGCCAGATGACCAAGGAGGAAGGTGAGGCTTTTATCAAGGAAGCCGCCGGGAGCGCCAAGGAGAGCGGCGCCAATATCAAGGAGATGGCCTCCGACACATATCAGGATACTTTGCGCGCCATGGGCGTCGCCACCCGCGAGCATGTAGATGAGCTCGACCACCGTCTGACTGTGCTTGAGGCCAAGGTATACGGCAAGCCGCTGCGAGTGGAGGAACCGCAGACCGGTTTCACCATGACGCAGACCGAGGAGGGGGAGCCGACTTAAGCGTCAGCTGCCCGGACGCAATCCGGAAATCAAAGGCGCCCCTTGCGGGGCGCCTTTTTTTGTTCAGATATGTAAAGCCATCAATATCAGGCCGCTGGACCGCCGCTCTCGGTTGACTGACCTTCGTCAGCGGCGGGTGGTGCAGCCGGATCTGTGCCTTCAGCAGGCTGCACGGATGGGTCTGCATTTTCAGCCGGCGGTGCTGTTGAGCCGCCCTTGTCTTCCGCGGGCGGTGCTGGGCTGCTCGCTGGCGGTGTCGGACTCACCGGTGGTGCCGGACCTGCCGGCGTCGCCGGGCCCGCGGGCGGTGCCGTACCAGCTGGCGGTGTCGGACCGCCCTGGGCAGCTTCCTTCTTCTTCTTCGATTGGGGCAGGACTACGAGGAGCACGACCAGCACCACTACCGCCACGATCCCGCCGATCACGGCCACGATGACCACCCACAGCCAGGGGAAGGTCCCCTTGTCGAGGCCTTTGCTGATCTTGTCCTGGCATTCGGAGATATATTCGTCGATGAACGGGAAGTCGGAGCTGGTGCTCTTGACCTCCTCGAACTTCTTCTTGGCGGCGCTGTAGTGCTCTTCGTGGAAGAGATCGACGCCCTCACGGTAGAGGGTGGTGGCGGGACCTTCCGAAGCGGTGACGTTGCCGGAGTTCATGAACTCCTTGACGACCGATACAGGGATCGCGAAGTTCTCGGTCTCGATCTCGGTCCTGGTGCCGGTCTCCTCGTCGGTCTCAGACCTGCCGAACGTCTCGACGCCGATCACGTCGCCGTTGTTGTTCAGGATCGGCGAGCCGCTGGATCCCTGCCTCAGCGGTATCTGCAGCTGCAGGACATCCCAGCCGTCCTCCATCTCGCGGTGTCCCGCGACGGTGCCGCTGACCAGCGACGGCTTGTCTTCCTTGAGTCCGGTGTCGCCGCTCTCGTCGGACTTGTCTGATATGTAACCGAGGGCGCTGATCCTGTCGCCGTCACGGACGCTGCTATCGTCACCAAGCTGCACGGTCGGCAGGTTACTCTTGTTGATCTTCAGGATGGCGATATCCTTGCCGGTGTCTTCCTTCATGTCGATAGGATCGCCGACCTCGATCTCTTCCGCGGTAAGGCCTTTTTCTTCCTCACGGGCCTTGTCGATCATGTTGCCGGTATAGACCTGCGTCTTGGACTTGGTCTTGCCCACAGTCAGGTAATCAGCGTAGATGGTCAGGCCGGCCGTCATGAACCGTTCCGCTTCGGCGTCGGTCAGCTCGAATCCGAGCTCTTCCTCGAAACTGGCCAGTTCGTCCAGGATCGAGTTGGTCGCCGCTTCCTCGGCCATCATATAGTCGAGGTTTTCTTCGTCGTCCTTGACCAGATGCGCGTTTGTGACAACATAACCATCGGGAGATACGAGGAAGCCGTTGCCGCTGCTGGTCACCGTTATTGTCCTGGTTTCCGAGGTCGCGGAGGGGACAAAATAAATCTCGGGACGCGACAGCAGCTCCAGTATCGCCTCGACGAACATGGCGTCTTCATTGTTCGCGACCCGCCCTGCGAGCACTTCCGCCGCCAGGTAATTGGTCAGGGCGACAGTGTCGATGTCGAGAACCGGTATATCGACATCGGCTTCCCAGGTAGTCACTACATAGACGATGCCCGGCTTGTTATAGTCGGCGATCTGGGATTCCGTGATCGCCTTTTCCTCGCCGCAACCCGTAAAAAACAGCAAACCGCCGATCAGGCAAAGCGTAATCAGGAACAGAATCAGGATTTTGCGATGTTCACGCATTTTTTCTCCCGGGGTAAGAGTAATAGTTGATAACCGGTTTTTCTGAATGAGCCTGTGCCAGTTAGTCCGGTTCTATCCATTTCAGGCATGGAAAAAACCATCGCGGTGCTGTTTTCGCCGTAAAGGGACTGGAACCTTCAGAAAAGAAAGCAGGAAGATCTCAGGATTCTGCTTGTCCGGTGATTCCCGGGACTATCGGAAAGATGCAGCAGCCGCCTCACGGACGGTCTGAATTCACGCTCAGCCGGGAGCCTTGGCCGCCTTCGGCACCCAAAGATCGATCGGTGGCCAGGATTCGCTGTGATAATCAACCTGATATTTGTCAGCGAGCTCAGGCTGGAGTATCTCGGCGCTCGGCTGACCCGGGGCGAATACGACTACCGGCGGTTTGACCCCGGCCAGATCCATCCTCAGACCGTCGAAGAGGGCGATGGCGTTCTCGTCTCCGCGTTTGTATTTCTCTTCCCAGAGGAAGGGGTCGTAGAAATCGAGTGTCACCGGCCGCCCGGCTTCAAGCGCATAGCATCCGGGTATCAGCACGGGCTGGCAATCAGTGCTGCGGTTGATGGTCTCGGCCACGATAACCGCTACGTCGCTCTCATTGCTGCGGAAGAAATAGTCGCCGCTTTTGTTGACCAGGTTCGGCACTGCAAAAACCAGCCAGGCTGCGATCAACAGCAGTGGCACCAGGCTACCCCTCTCCGCGAGGGCTACGATGCCCCAGGCTGCAAGTACCGCCACGGCAGGCTCAGCGATCAGAAACAGGTTGGTGTCATGCCCTTCAGCTGGCAGGGTCCCGAGAACCGCTACGCCGGCCAGCAGCCAGCCGACCAGCAGGAACAGGCGTCCTTTTAGCTCGCCGCCGAGTTTTTCGCGGTTGCGCAACGCTTTGGCGGCGAACCAGGCACCCACCCATGCGGGCACCATCAGCGGCCAGTCCATCTGCCAGATCCGCCGCAGCCCATCGAAGAGGTTGGCGAAATTGTAACCCTTGCTGGATTGCGCTCCCAGGATGTCAGCGAGGTAGGCGCCGTCGGTGATCCACTGGGCCGCCAGCGCCGCTGTCAATGAGCCTCCTACAGCCACGACGATGTATATCCATGACAACTTTCTACGGAATATCAACACGTAGGCGATGCACACCAGAATGAAGGGCAGGATAGTCAGTTTAGTCAGTGTCCCCAGCACGGCCAGGGCGCCGGCGCCGACGATAGCGGCGCGAGACCTTCCCATCAGTAGCAGGATGGAAATAACGGCTATCAGCGAAACAAGGTAGTCGTTGATAAACGTCTTGGAGAAGAAAAGACCCAGCGGCGCGAACAGCGTCAGCACCCCGGCGACAATGGCCAGCTGCTGGTTGGCGGTGATGCGGAAGGCCAGCCGCCATACCGCAACTCCAAGCCCTGCCATCAACAGCAGGGTAAAGATGCGGAAGGGGATGACTCCAGCGCCTAGTCTTGCCAGAGGAGCACCCAGGAGGAAAAGCAACGGCGGATGGGCGACCAGGAAATCACGATAAGGCATCTGGCCGTCTGCCAGCGCCCGCGAGGTTATCAGATAGCTGCTGTCAGCTGCGTCCAGGCAGCTGCGGTCGATGCCGGATAGCCCCAGAGCCAGGAACAGGACGATGAACGCGAGTAAAGCTAGAGGATAGAATCTGGCGAGCCTGGCGGGGCTGGCCATCAGATCAGGGGCAAACAGGTGCCCGGCCGTCGCCTGCTTTCACCGGCTCGCACATGGCGGCGGGCGCCGGAGCCGGAGCGGTACGCTTGATGCGTTCCAGGATCCGGCGGCGGGATTTATGTTTTTCGGCCGCCCTGGAAGTCTGGACGCCGCCCATCTCGAATCTCATCAGCTGCAGGCCACGGGAGCTGCGCACCGGGTTGAAGCCGCAGTCTCTCAGAAAATCCTGGTCGAACAGCCGGCAATCGCCTTCAGGCGCATCTATCTGATAACAGAAAGCTTCGACCGTATCAACATCGCGCTCCTTGAGATCGGCGAGCACGGCAGTGAGCAGGCTTCTGCGGGTAGGCTCGAAGTCGGAATTGGCTACAAAGCTGCAGGTCAGCAGCACCGCATCGCCGCTGACCGGGCCGCAGGCAAAGTCGTTGGCGCGGGCGAAGAGTCGAGCGGGGCCGTACTGGATCATACCCATCAGTTCGTCATCAGCGGTCGCAAGCTTTCCCCAGCTGCCGAAATATTCGACTGCCGTCTCAGTCCAGTCATCCGCGGCGCTGGCAGGCCAGCTGTCATCGTGCCCCTGCCACCAGCCACAGCACTGGCATTCCTCGGGGAGGATCTCCAATGCCGCCTTGTCCAGTTCCTGAAGTTGAAAGATCACTTATCGAACCATCCGTGAACTCGTCGTTGTCCGTAGACTGTCGCACCCTTGCAGGCAACAGTCATCCAATCGAACAGGATTCTCTTTCCCAGATACATCAACATTATAACTTACGGGAAGAATCTGTTGGAGAGGCAATCCCAGAAAACGAGGCACTATTCGCCGGAAACCAGCTCAAGCAGCGTGATCTCGGGGCGGCTGAGGAAGCGAAATGGCAGCAGGGTCGTGCCGACTCCCGGGGATACGTGCATGGTCAGGCGGCCAATACGGTAGATCCCGGCACCGAAATCCGAACCAGACGTAGATAACAGGATCTTTCCTTTTGTGGGATGAGGGATGCAGATCTGACCGCCATGAGTATGCCCGGCGAGGATCAGGTCATAAGAGCCCGCGGTAAGCAGTTCAGCCACATCCGGGCTGTGGGACAGGAGCACGCGCAGCCCTGCCTGGCGGTCTACCTGCGAGGCTGTGCTTTCGAAATCGGCGTAACCATACTGGAAGTCATCCATGCCACAGACCTGCACGCTGCCGCCCCGGGTCATGACTATCGCACATTCGTTCTCGAGCAGACGGATTCCCGACTGGGCGAGGAGCTCGCGGTTGAGGGACACGGTATTCGCAAGGTCTTCGACAGGGATTTCTTTCGATCCCAGGCGATTTCGGCCGGTAAACCGCCGGGCCAGATCCTGGAGGACAGTCTTTCTAAGCCCATGGTCGTGGTTGCCAAGCACCGCGAACTTGCCATAACGCCCGCCGATCTCAGCCAGGAGGGGTAGCCATGGACGCAGGTCCTTCTTCTTGTCGGTCATGTCACCGGTAAAAAGGACCAGGTCGGCGTCGGCGCGGCGCGATGCCTTGATCAGCTTGCCGATAGCCCTGCCTGCCGGGCCGGGCGCACCGGCGTGAAGGTCGCTGATATGGAGTAGTTTCAGCCCCTCCAGCTCAGAGGGGAGACCTGGAAGTTCCAGCCGCCGCCGCCGCAGGCGCAGCCACTGGGCCTCGAAGAGCATGTAACCGAAACCGGCAGCCGCCAGGATAGCGGCTGAAAGCAGCGTCCGCGCCAGGAGCAGTCTGACCTGACGCCTGACCTGGCGGTTAGCCTTCCTGCTGGGCTTCAATCTCCGCCTTCAGGCGTTCCCGGGTTTCCTCGATCCTCGCCTTCAGTTCTTCAGAGGACTCAGGCTCCTCGACAACGGGTATCCCGGTCTCGGTGCCTGGCTCTGCCAGGATGTCGAGCTGGCCGCCGAACAGTTCCTGCCTGATCTCCCGGCCGGATTTTGGAGCCAGCAACAGGCCGGCTGTAAATCCCAGGATCATCCCGCACATGAACTTCCGGCATCGTTTACACTTGGCCATAGGAACCTCCTGGAGTACTTGAACATGGGCGCTGATTTCCGGACCCAATTCTATTGGCTTGCCCGGGCAGCCGCAAGGAAGTGCGTTTTACTCAGGAGCCGCCAGGCAATACTATGTGCGGACAGCATGAAGTTATGCCCGGGTGCCTGAAGAAATAACCCGGCAACTGGAAGGAGTGCGGAGGCGATGGCAGAAAAGAAGATAACCGGCGACATGGTCATTAACGATGTGATCAAGCTCTACCCCTGGACGCTGCCAGTCTTTCACCGCCTGGATGTGGATTCCTGCTGCGGTGGAGCCCGTACGGTGGCGACCATGGCGCAGGAACACGGTCTTGTCCTGGATGAGGTCCTGGCCGAACTGCAGGCGGCAGCGGAAGCCAGCCAGTCATAAATCATATGCCGGCCGTCACGGCCGGCGGAAGGAGGCGCCATGATTGCCTTGATAATCGTCATAGCTGTGGTAGTTCTTCTCGTGGGTGGCATCATCGTCATCTACAACAGCCTGGTACGCCAGCGGAACAAGGTGGACAACGCCTGGAAGCAGATCGATGTCCAGCTCAAGCGTCGCCACGATCTGATCCCCAACCTCGTGGAAGTGGTGAAGGATTACATGTCATACGAGAAAGAAGTGCTGGAGAATGTGACCAAAGCGCGTTCTCAGGCGATGCAGGCTTCGGGTCCGGCCGAGGCAGGTCAGGCGGAGAACATGCTCACCGGGGCGCTCAAGTCGCTCTTCGCGGTGGCGGAGAATTATCCCGACCTGAAGGCCAACCAGAACGTCTCCCAGCTGCAGGAAGAGCTGACCTCGACCGAGAACAAGATCTCCTTCGCCCGCCAGCTCTACAATGACGTGGTCATGTATTTCAACAACAAGGTCCAGACCTTTCCCTCGAACATCATCGCCGGAGCCTTCGGCTTCAAGGCACGGGAATACTTCGAGGTCCCTGAAGAGGAAAAGGAAGTCGTGGCGGTGGACCTGCGCTAGGCAGTCTCCATGTACGAGCAGATTTCAAAAAACAAGCGGCTCTCCTATGTTCTCATCGTGGTGATGACGGCGTTTTTTATCGTTTTCGGGTTCGTCGTGGGCGCCGCCGCATTTGGTGGATCGATGAGTGGTGCTGTGTTCGGACTCATCATCGCCGTCTTCATCGCGGTGGCCATGAGCCTCACCAGCTACTTCAAGGGTGACAAGATCGCTCTGGCCACAAGCCGCGCCCGGCCGGTCACTCGCGAGGAACAGCCGCAGCTCTGGAACGTGGTCGAAGAGATGGCGATCGCCTCGGGTAATCCCGTGCCGGCCGTGTATATCATCGACGATTCAGCGCCCAACGCCTTCGCGACCGGACGCAAGCCGGAGATGTCATCCATTGCAGTCACCCAGGGACTGCTGGACAAGATGAACCGTGAGGAGCTCCAGGGTGTTATCGCCCATGAGATGTCGCACGTGCGCAACTACGATATCCTTTTCGCCACCCTGGTCGGGGTGATGGTCGGCGCTATCGCCCTGATGGCCGATTTCTTCCTGCGCTTCACTTTCTTTGGCGGCAGCCGCCGCAGCAGCAGCGATAACAGCGGCGCCCTGGGAGCGATACTCCTGGTAGCGGCACTTGTTCTGGCCATCCTCGCCCCCATCGCCGCCCGCATGGTGCAGCTGGCGATCTCCCGCAAGCGCGAGTATCTGGCTGATGCCTCAGCTGTTGAGCTCACCCGTAATCCCGAGGGCCTGGCCAATGCTCTTGAGAAGATCTCAGGTGACCAGGAGGTTCTGGAGGTGGCCAACCGCGCCACCGCCCATCTCTATATCGCCCAGCCGATCAAGAAGTTCGAGAAGAAATCCCGCGGCCTGTTCGATACCCATCCGCCGATCCAGGAGCGCATCGCCGTTCTGAGGGCGATGGCGAGCGGCGCCGCGGGAGCCGCAGACTAGGAAAACCGCTTGCGATTTTAAGACCGGTCGGATAATATCCACTCCCCCCTCGTTTCCCGCAACATTCGTTCTCTCCAGGCAGAGATGAACGTCCGCATCGTCTCGCTCCGCGTGTAATGGAGCCCGAAAATGACGTATAGCACTCAGCAGGAAGACCCATGTACCCCGCAGGACGACCGGATCCGGGCAAACACTGAAGGCATGATCGCCCGTGAGGCGGTTCCTGCCCCAGCCAGTTCGCTTTTCGATCATGAACTCGTAGGGCTGGTGCTTGACCACGAGCCTGACTCCGGGCTGGTCCGCCTCTGCGACCACATCTTCGAGCTGTTTGCAGGCAGGGCGCTCTCCCCTGTGACTCCTGAAGAAATCAGCACCAGCTGCAGCGTGTCCGCTGCTGATGCAGAGCGGCTGTCGGCATCCATCGAACTCGCCAGGCGCCTTCTCTGGCCGGACGACGGCCTCGGACCCATCCGCTCGCCTCGAGACGCCTGCCGGGCGGCATCAGGCATCCGTGCGGCCGCAAGAGAGCATTTCCTCGCCCTTTACCTTAATGCCCGTAACTCAATCATCCACCAGGAGACCGTTTCGATCGGCAGCCTCAACGCCAACATAGTCCATCCGCGTGAGGTCTTCCGCCCGGCTATCACCCGTTCGGCTGCCGCCATCATCCTCGTCCATAACCATCCGTCAGGCGATGTCACGCCCAGCCAGGAGGACCTCAATCTGACCGCGCGCCTGGTGGAAGCGGGGCGCTTGCTGGGAATCGAAGTGCTCGATCACCTGATAGTCGCGGAAAAACGCTATCTGAGTTTTCGCAGCGAAGCATATCTTTAGGACGACCTCTGACGATTTTCAAAGGAAAGCACTCAAATATGAAAAGGAAGTTCTATTTGTGGAAAAACAATTTTTTTCAGGCTTTCCGGTTTTCTGGCTGTCGACAGCGGCGGCAACAGCTGTAAGGAAAATCATTATTCAAGAGAGCAAACAGATTTATCCTGCTATTTGCAGGCACTCTGCTCAAAAATAGGCTAACTGACTTCCTTTGTCAGATTTTTAACGGGAACGAATGTCAACTGCCGGGATGCTTTTAGTGATGCGGACTCGGGGAGTTATCCACATAATCCACAACCGTGTATAATCCTCACGTACCGCCCTGACCGGCTTTGTTGACTTTAGTGAAAATCTGACTGTATACTACATGGTCGGTCTACCCGAAAAAGGACGATTTCGTGAAGCGCACATATCAGCCAAACACCAGGAAGAGAAAGAAAACCCACGGATTCCGGCTCAGGATGAGCACGAAGGCCGGTCGCCGTGTCATCAAACGCAGGCGAGCCAAGGGCAGGAAGAGGCTATCGGCCTAGGTACTTCCACGGCTACGGTGGAAAAAAAGCACCGGCTGACCCGGTCGGCCGACTTCCAGCGGGTATACCGCCAGGGAAAGTCAGTGGCCGGCAGGCATGCGGTCCTGTATTACTTCGAGCGTGTCTCGGAAAGTGGAGAAGAAGCGCCCAGACTGGGCGTATCGGTTTCCAAGAAAGTAGGCGGCGCAGTCGTCCGCAACCAGGTAAAGCGGGTTTTGAAAGAGATCTTCCGCAGCCTGCAGGACCGTCTCGCCCCCAACTATGACTATGTAATTATCGCCCGCCATGGGCTGCCGGACTTCCTGGAGAAGAGCCGGCATGAAGATATCGTCGAAATGATCGAGGATCTCTTCCGGCGGGCTAACCTGATACAGGAAACAGACTGAATTGAAACAGATACTGATCGTGGTGATCGGCCTGTACCAGAGGCTGGTATCGCCGCTCATCCCTCAACGCTGCAAATATTATCCGACCTGTTCCCAGTACTCCATCCAGGCATTCCGCGAGTGGGGCCTTTTCCGGGGCTTTGCGCTTTCAGCCTGGCGGCTTCTGCGCTGTAACCCCTTTTCCCATGGCGGGCATGACCCGGTAAGGAAGCGTTCCTGATGGCAGACAAACTCAGCTTCATCATCGATCCGCTTTACAGCGTACTCAACTGGATCCACGACAACGTCGGGGTCTCCTGGGCGGTCTCGATCATCCTGCTCACCATCCTTGTCCGGATCGTCCTGATCCCGCTCACGGTCAAGCAATATACCTCCATGCGGGCCATGCAGAAACTGCAGCCGCAGATGAAGGAGCTGCAGGCCAAGTACAAGGACGACAAGCAGAAGCTCAACGAAGAGATGATGAAGTTCTACCGCGAGAACAAGGTCAATCCCTTCGGTTCCTGCCTGCCTCTGCTGCTGCAGATGCCGATCTTCATGGCACTGTATTTTATGCTGACCACGCACAGCAGTGATTTCGCCGGGTCCAGTTTTCTCTGGATCGAGGACATCACCCAGTCGAGCCAGCTGCTGGTCCTCTTTTACATGGCGACGCAGCTGGTGTCCAGCCTGCTGCTGTCGACAGCCGTGGACAAGTCCCAGAGGATACTGATGATCGTTATGCCCCTGGGCATCGGTGTGTTCTTCCTCTTCAGCGACTTCCCGGCGGGTGTGCTCATCTACTGGGTCACCACCAACATTTGGACCATCGGGCAGCAACTGGTGGTCAAACAGATAATCCAGGCCAAGGAAGCCAGGGAGGAAGCCGCTATCGCCACTACTACGGGCGAAACGGTATCGGCCAGTCTTACCGAGGCCAAGAAGACCGGAGGCAAAGGTGGAGGAAAATCAAAAAGGAAACGGCGCTGATATGAAAGCAGTAGGCGAAGGAAAGACGATCGAGGACGCTGAAGTCGACGCGCTGGAGAAGCTCGAAGAGATCACGGGCGCGCTCATGCCCGATCAGGTCGTATACAAGGTGATTTCCGAAGGATCAAAAGGTTTCCTCGGGATGGGTTCGGCGATGGCGCAGGTCGAGGCCAGCGTCAAGAGCTATGGCGAAGCAGAGACGGGATCCCCTGATTCACCTGCAGGTGTAGCAGGCGAAGTGGCAGAGTCTCCGGCAGTGCCTTCAGTTCCCCTGTCTCCTGAAGCAGAAGACCGCCTCACAGAGTTGCTGGAAAAGGTGTCCGACGGCCTGGGCCTGGAAGCGACAGTAAAAGTCACTGACAGGGGTGAGGAGGTTGCCGCCGAGCTGATCGGTGAGGATCTGGGCCTGTTCATCGGCCGGCATGGCTCCACCATGGACGCCGTGCAGTATCTCGCCAACATCATCGTCTACCGCGGCCTCGAAGACCGAAAGCGCATAATCGTGGACGCCGAGGAATACCGCGAACGCAGGGAAGAGGTATTACGCTCGCTCGCAGACCGCGCCGCCAGCGAAGTCATGAAGGGCAAGGGTGTTTACGAGATGAAGCCGATGAGCGCCGCCGAGCGCCGTATAGTGCACATCCACCTTCAGGAGCGCAACGGCATCGAAACCAGCAGCGAAGGCAGGGAGCCTTTCCGCCGGGTGATCATCTCCCGAGCCGGCAGCTGACCAGCGTCATCGCCTGCCAGGGACCTCAAGTCACAGGTCCCCTTCCACGAGCTTAATCTGTGGGGTAACCGGCTTTCTCCATCGCCTGTTTGATCTCATCCAGCGTGATCACGTTCTCGTCGTAGGTGACGTCGATCTTCTTGGTTTCCGGATCGGCTGATATCGAACTGACGCCTTCCAGGGAATTGCCGGTGCTTTCCACGGTCATCTTGCAATGGCCGCAGGATATCTTCGCTGATACAAGTACAGCCTCTTTCATTTCCTCACATCCTTCCAGCCTGATTGGCACCTCTCCTAAAGGATAACAAAGCCGGACGGAGAAAATAAGGAAGCCGCATATTCATATTCAGCCAAAAAAGATTCAGGAAAGGAAGGTAGCGATGCCCGCAAACATCATGTCCGGGAAGTTTGGCAAACGCAAGCTCGAAGCCATGGAGCTCTCATGTTCCTGGTGCGCTTCGGCTGTACCTCTGCCATCCGGCGAATACAGTGGTGTCTGCATCGATTGTGGCACCGTTATGTTCCGCGGGGATCCTGTTTTTGAGAGCGCCAGTGACCGCAGGAATTCCTGGGGGATGGGTGGTTCCATGAATCCGGCTCCCGCCGTCTGAGTGGAGCCCGCCAGCTGAAACTCTTCTGCCGTCTGTGTGGAGCCCGATAGCGGAAATTCTTCCGCAGTCTGTGCGGAGCCACTCTCTAGCGGCGCCGACCTCGTCTAATAGTAGACGCCCAGACTAATTGTAAACGGTCCTTACCGCGCCGGTGGCCTGTTCCCAGGTGATGTATCCACCCTGGAAATTGCTGCGTCTTCCATTCGGTATGTCGAATTCGTCAGTAGTTGGCAAGCCCATGACACCTGAAGGCCCTCCCAGCTGGTCGAATCTGCTCAAGATACCGCCCACGACATGATAGGCATCGGTTTCCATCGACCAGTAAATGCGGCCTCTTTGAAGCATACTGACCCTGGCTCCTGGTCTGCCGGGTACGTCTGACTCGTCGCTCAGCGGCAATCCCAGCACTGAAGGGCCGCCCAGCCGGTCATATTTTGTGAGGATGCCACCCTGGAGCGCGCGGGCGTCTGTCGCCATCGACCAGTAGACCCTTCCCCGTTCGAAAGTACTAACCCGTGCTCCCGGTTTGCCACTCACATCGGCTTCGTCGCCAGTGGGCAATCCCAGGACTTCCGGGCCACCCGCGATCCTGTACCTGGCGGAAATCCCGCCTACAACAGTATGGGCTTCGGTAGTCGTCGACCAGTAGATGGCGCCGCGCTGGAAATTGCTGACTCTACCTCCTGACCTTCCGGGGGTATCGATCTCCTCGGTAGCCGGCATGCCCAGTGCTCCAGGACCGCCAGCCAGGTCGTATTTGCCGAGGATGGCGCCGGTCACGGCATGGGCGTCCGTAGCCATGGACCAGAAGATGCGGCTGCCGTGGAAATTCAGTGCCCTGCCGCCGGGCACATCATATTCATCTGAGGCGGGCAGTCCCAGCCGGTCCGGGCCTCCCTGGAGCAGGTATCTTGCCAGGATCCCGCCGAATACCGGATGTACGTCTGTCGCCATCGACCAGTAGACGCGGCCCCCCTGGAAGTAGCTGGCTCGGCCACCCGCGACATCGAGTTCATCGCTGACCGGCAGCCCCAGCAGTCCACCCGGACCCCCCATCTGGTCGTATTTGCCGAGGATAGCTCCCCTTACCCAGGTGACCTGCCCGCTGGCGCGGTTCCAGTACATCCGGCCGCTGGTGAAGTCCTGGGCGCGGCCGCCGGGTACATCATATTCGGCGTTCCTGGGCTCACCCGGGGCTCCACCCAGCTGGTTATACCTGCCGAGGATCGCGCCGACTACGGGTATCGCTGGCGCTTCCCAGTTGAAGTTGACGTAGATCCAGCCGCTCACCAGGTATCCAAGGCCAAGCTGTACCCCCGCCTGGGGCGAAAGATCGATTCCCGCCGGGTTGGACACGGTTCGGCCGAACTGGTCTTTCCCGCCGTTGTAACCGTCAAAATAGGCTGCCTGTGCTTCCGGCAGTCCAGTCGCGAGGCCTGCGAACAGCCTTCTGGGCCTGGCTCCACCAGCAGAGTTCCAATAGTTGTCGTCGATATTCCAGGGTCCGCAATCCTTGACCTGGACACCGTTCAGTTGCCGTCCGTTCAGAGACAGATTGACTGAATAATTGCCACCCGCCGGGTAACCGGCGTGGTACTCCCAGCCCAGGCTGGCAAACTTGGCGTATTTATCCGGGACTGCCACGTCGACGCTGTCAGGTCCGAAATGGGAATAGTACTGGGTGGCATAGATGCGGTAGCCACCTGGCGTAGCCGTGGTAGTGGCGCCCCCGGGCGCCCCCGTGATACCCGTAGTTCCCGCAGTCGCTGTTCTGGCGGCATCTGCGAACTGCTGCCGCTGCTCATCCATGCGCACTTCTACCCAGCCTGCCAGCTGGGCTTTCTGACCTGTATCCAGCGCCGCTTCGACTTCAGCCCGGGCTGTTCTGACCGCGGCGCTGAGCCGCTGATCGTACTGCATTTCATTAACCGCGGACTTTTTCTGGTCGATAGCCAGATCGGTGCGGCCGACGACTGCCTCTGACTCGTACTTCAGTGCTGCCAGAGAAGCAGCTTCCTTCTTGCCAGCGGCACGGATCATGTCAGTCTGGGCCGGTGTCAGCTTCAGGTCAGTCTGCAGGCGGCCGAGCATGACCTCGTCGGTGAAGAGGAACGAGGCGACAGGCTTGCTGTCATCAAGCCAGGGCGTCACCTTCTCGGCGCCCCTGCCGTCAGGAGTAACGTACATCATCAGAATGACAGCCAGGATTATCGCGCAGGCGAGAACCGCAGTCGATGCCGGCAGGCGCAGCCAGTACATCAGAGCATTTCTGATGGGGGAATTTGCTGAATCACGGGGATCATTCATGAAGGGTCGTCCCAATCCGTTCCTGGTTGAATTCTTTCAGTTCCGGCCTGTTACCCATGGCCGGGCTTTTTGTAACCCCACTATCGGCAGGGAAGCCGGTTTCTCAAGCGTCTGTGATGTCCGGCCGCTATGCTAGGATCATCAGGTGTAGATTCTTCCCCAAAGAAGCCTTTCCCAGGGCGGTACAGATCATGAAAAGGACATTGTCATGAACGATTCTCCGGATTATCAGAGGCGGTCCATCGCGAACCTCTCGGCAGGCTCCGCCATTGAAGAGACTTTCTACCTGAGGGAAGTCAGGCAGGGTATCGCCAGAAACGGCAACAGATACCTTGCTTTGAAGCTGAGCGACCATAGCGGCAGCATCGAGGCGCGCATCTGGAAGGGCACAGAAGCCCTGGAAGCCGGGCTGGCGCCGGATTTATTCGTCCGGGTCATCGGCACTGTCGAAAGCTGGCGTGGAAGGCTTCAGCTGAATATCAGCAGTGCCGTACCCGTTGACCCGGAAGATCTCAATCAACGGGATTTCGTGCCTGCCTCCTACCGCGATGTGGAGGAACTTCGCGGCTTTCTCGATTATTTTGTCTCAGAGATCCTCGATCCGGATTATTCAGGCCTGCTCCGATCATTCTTCGGTGACATGGAATTCATGGAAAAGTTCAGCCAAGCTCCGGGGGATGCCCGCTCACATCACGCTTATCTGGGAGGGTTGCTGGAACATACAGTCTCTGTGGCTACCCTCTGTCAGCATGTCACCGTCCAGCACCCGCGTCTCAACAGCGATCTTCTGATGACCGCCGCCCTGCTCCACGATATAGGAAAGGTCGAGGAATTCCGGTTCGATGGCCGCATTCGTTATACCCGTGAAGGCCAGCTTCTTGGCCACGTGCTGCTGGGCCAGCGGCTGGTCGAGGATCAAATAAGGAAGATCGGCGGTCTTCCAGAGGATAAGGAGCTGGAACTGCTTCACGCCATAATCAGCCATCATGGGGAACTGGAATGGGGAGCGCCCAAGCGCCCCAGGAGCGCCGAGGCTCTGGTGTTGCATCACGTCGATAATCTCGACGCGAAGGTGAAAGGATTCCTCGAGGTTGTCGATGGTCGCGGAGAAGTCGGCTGGCCGGAGTTACAGAATCTGTTCAGGCGGCCGCTGGATGAGCCGCGGGCAGCCGACCGTCCGGTTACTCCTCTTCTTTGAGCGAGCGGTCTATCTGTTCCTCGATCTCACTGTCGATCTCGACGCCGGCGGCCTCATGCTTTTCCCGGCCCGCTTCAGGCTCAGGTTCGATGAAAGTCTCGCCGCTGACGAGGGCGTCGAAGGCTTTTGCCTTCAGCCGGGCGCGGGTCTCATCGATGCGCCGGCGCATCTCGTCCCGATCGATCTGTGAGGGAGCCGGTCCTGTCTCCGTTTCCAGCACGGCTTCGCCGGCTTCCTGCCCGGTAGTGGTCGGCTCGCCTGCGACTGGTGTCTTGAGGTCGGCGAACTCGTCAGTCTCCGGTACTGCCTGCGTTTCGAACTGAACCGTCTTTTCCGCCTCGAGCTCAGGTTTTACTCCCGCCTCGAGTCCAGCAGTCTTCTCAGCCTCGAGCACTGCGGATTCTTCCTTGGCCGGGATCTCGATACCGTTGGTCTCGACTGCTTCGGTTAGCGCTTCGGCTTCTGCTTCTTCAAGCTCTTCCCTGGTCGCCTGCGTATCTGAGATCACTTCTTCTTCGAGCAGGATCTCCGGCGCTTCACCTGTATCGACCTCTTCCTCGGATATTGCCGTCCCTGGAACGGCAGGCTCAGGCGCCGCGAAAGGCTTCTCCAGATGTTCTTCAACCTGGCGACGGGTTTCCTCGATCTGCGCCTCAAGATCTTCGGCCACAATCGCTGAGGTCACAGGCTCTTCAGACTCGGGTGATTCAGAAACAGGTTCTTCGGCTGGCGCTGCTGCCGGCGCGCCGGCTGGCGCCTCAGCTGGCGCTTCAACGGGTGCCGCCATGGGGGTCGGAACCGTCACTGGTATATTGGTTCGGGGAGCTCCGGGAGCAGGAAGTTGACCCTGTCCGCCGCCCATCAGTCTGCGCCTCACATCCTTGCGGGAGAACAGGTATGCGAGACCGGCGCCTACAATTCCGCCAAACAATAAACGGGAAAACTTTGCCATCAGGATCATCCTTCCAACGTCAGTAGCGAGGACAACATCTTAATACCAGTGTCGGCCAAATCAAAGTAAAACCGGAAAGGCGGACTGGCAGGATATTCCCTGCTCCCGGCAGGGTGTCTATGAGCTACCGCCGCCGCCGCCCTTCAGTTCCTTAATTCTCCGCCTCAACTCTTTCTCAAACCCCCGGTCTGAAGGTGAGTAATATTCTCGTTTTTCCATGCCGGGAGGAAGGTAATCCTGCTCGACTACAGCCCCGCTGAAATTGTGCGGATACTGATAATCGGTGCCGTGCTCCAGCTTCTTCGCCCCAGGGTAATGCGAGTCGCGCAGGTGCTTGGGCGGCCGCCGCGTCCCCTCTTCCTTGACGTCCTTCATGGCTGCGCCAATGGCGCGGTAGGAAGCGTTACTCTTGGGTGCGAGACAGAGATAAGCGACCCCCTGTGACATATTGATCTGGCATTCCGGCAGGCCCACGAACTCCACCGCGCGCGATACCGAAGTGGCTACGACCAGAGCTTGTGGATCGGCGTTACCGATGTCTTCCGATGCGAAGATCACCATCCGCCTGGCGATGAACTTGGGATCTTCGCCGCCGGTAAGCATGACTGCCAGCCAGTAGATCGCCGCGTCGGGATCGCTGCCGCGCATGCTTTTGATGAAAGCGGAGATGGCGTCGTAGTGGAGATCGCCGCCCTTCTGGTAAAAGACCGGTTTGCGATGGACTGCTTCTTCGATGACTTCCATCGGGATGATCCCCTTGTGGCTTTCAGGCGCCAGCTCGGCTGCGGTCTCCAGGATTATCAGCGCCGCTCTGGCGTCACCGCCGCTAGCCCTGGCGATGGCTTCGAAGCCCTGATCGTCGAGTGCGAGGCCGGCTTTCCCCAGGCCGCGCTTGCCGTCCTCAAGCGCGCTTTTAACCAGGCGTCTCAGCTCTGGTGGTTCCAGGTGGTGGAACTCATAAAGCTCGCAGCGGGAAAGCAGCGGCCCGATCACCTCGAAATAGGGATTCTCTGTTGTCGCGCCGATCAGGGTGACTACGCCGCTTTCCACAACAGGCAGCAGGGCGTCCTGCTGTGCCTTGCTGAAGCGATGGATCTCGTCGACAAAAAGGATGGTCGGCCGTCCCCGGTATTTCAGTTCGTCTTCGGCCTCGGCGAAGACCTTGCGAAGATCGGCGACACCGGAACTAACGGCGCTTACCTGCCGGAAATTGGCTTTCGTCTTGGCGGCGATTATCATAGCCAGGCTGGTCTTGCCGGTGCCGGGAGGACCGAAAAAGATCATCGAGGGCAGACGGTCGGCTTCGATCGCACGGCGAAGGGCGCTTCCCGACGCCAGTATCTCCTCCTGGCCCGCGAATTCCTCAAGAGTCGAAGGACGCATGCGATGCGCCAGTGGGGCTCCTTCGCGCGGAGTCTCGGGAACATCCGGACTTTGCTGGTTAAAAAGGTTCGGGTCGCCCATTCCATGATTCTAACACTTAGACCTACTGGCCGCCGCGCGCCGGCTGATACCATCTCCATAGCACAGGCGCGCAACTTTATCTTCGCTCTTTCCTTGATACTTTGCTCACTGAGGGCTACAATTTTTCCAGCTTTACCGCTGCGTCAAAGGAACGCAATTTCCATGAGCGACAAGGTACTGGTGCTCAATGCCACCTACGAACCGCTCAACGTCTGTTCCGCCCGCCGGGCTATCGTGCTTATGCTCAAGCAGAAGGCCGAGGCGATCGAGACGTCTGGCCGGGTGTTTCATTCTGCCGAGAGCGCGTTCGCGCTTCCCGCTGTCATCAGGCTCAGCAATTTTGTAAAAGTGCCTCATGGCAAGACCCGAAGGGTGTCCCGCCGGGCGGTGCTCGCACGCGACCGGCACAGCTGCCAGTACTGTGGTTCTCGCTTCCACCTGACTATCGACCATATAATCCCGCGAAGTCGCGGTGGCGAGAGTACCTGGGAGAATATTGTTACTTCATGCGCCCCGTGCAATTCGCGAAAGGGTGACAGGCTGCCATACGAGGTCAACATGCAGCTGCGCAGCAAGCCTCGTCCGCCCGACCCCAGAGCGCTGATCTGCATGGCGGTCAGCGAGATCCATCTATCCTGGAAGCGCTATCTCGACTATGCTGTTGCCTGAGCTGTAGAGCCCGGCCCCAGCCGGTTTGACACCGGTTGTGATGCTGTCTAATCTTGACAGGCCGTTCTGCCGTCTGACTCTAGTCGGGCCGTGGCGATCAGCCTGGCAAGCGGCGATTGCTATTTATACTCAAACTCCGCGAGGAGGACTGTTGAAAGCTGTGATTCTGGTCGGCGGACAGGGTACGAGGCTGCGGCCTCTGACCCTGACAACGCCGAAACCGATGGTGCCGCTGGCCAACAAGCCGTTCGTCTCCTATGTACTGGAGCGGCTGAGGGATCATGGCATCAGCGAAGTAGTCTTTTCCATGGGATACCTGCCCGATGGCATCAAGTCGTATTTCGGCGACGGCAGCGATTGCGGCCTCAAGGTGACCTATGTGACCGAGGACCGCCCCCTGGGGACTGCGGGCGCGGTCAAGAACGTGGAAGAATACGTCCGGGATGGAGATTTCCTGGTGTTGAACGGCGACATCCTCACCGACCTCGATCTGAGGAGCCTGATCGAGTATCACAACCACAACCAGGCGGTCGGAACCATAGCGCTGACACCGGTCGAGGATCCCACGGCTTACGGGCTGGTTCGTACCGGAGAGGACGGCGCAGTTCTGGGATTCCTCGAAAAGCCCAGTTGGGACCAGATCGACACCAACCTGATCAACGCCGGCACCTATGTGTTGAGGAGCGAGGTATTCGACCTCATCCCGGAACGCATGGAATATTCGTTCGAGCGGGGTGTATTCCCGAAGCTCGTCGGGAAGGGACTCTACGGTTTCCGTAGCGATGCCTACTGGATGGACATTGGCACGCCCGAGAAGTATCTGCAGGCCCATTACGACATTCTTGAAAAGAACGTGGAGACCAGCGTTTCCGCCTGTCTCGATCAGGATTTCGTCTGCATGCAGGGGCAGGTGCATCTGGAAGAGGGCGCCAAGCTTGTACCACCGGTCATCATCGGTGAGGGCTGCGTGATCAAGGCGGGGGCTCGCGTGGGCCGAATGGCCATCGTCGGCGCGGGCTGCACCATCGAGGCGGGCAGTGTCATCGAAGAATCCATCCTGCAGGAAGGCTGCACCCTGGAAGAGAACGTCGTCGTCCAGCGCAGTATCATCGCCAGGGGCGCATCGGTGGGCAGGGGCACGATCGTCGCAGGCGGCGCCATTATCGGTGAAGGCGCCAGGGTCGAGGGGGACAATATCCTGACCAACCATGTGCGCATCTATCCGGGCACGGTGATCAGGGAAGGGTCCATAAAGTTCTAGGCCAGCGTCAGGCGGCTTTCAGTGCCTCCCGGGCCAGTGCTCCCACGGTCGTTTGAACCAGTTCGCCGTTTTCATAGAGACGAAGCTCACCCTCATCTCCGGTCATGCCGCCGATGGTCTCGTCAGCATTGACCCCTGCGCGCCTTGCAGCCCAGACGGCCAACCCTCTAACCGCCGGGTCATCGTGTTCAAGCGACTTCCTGATGAGCTCGTCACAGTCGGCGATATCAGTGATGCCTGCTTCGCCCATGCGCCCGACGGCCCTGAGAACGCCCTTGAGAAAGACTTTCTCTTCGTCTTCCGAATGCAGCGAGACGATGATCGGCGGGATATCGGGAAAGTACCGGGGCGCGGCGATGGCTATCTCGGCAAGCAGTTCAGGGGCGCTCCACCCCATTCCACCCGATTCCTCGCGGGCCGACCAGAGGATACGCTGGACCACGTTGCGGACGGCCTCCCGGTTCTCAACAGCGACTGCGCGTGCAGCTACGCCCATGGCTTCGATAGCCCGCCAGCAGAGCAGGTCGTCCTTGTTATAAGCCAGGGCCACTAGCTTGCTGAAAGTGCGCTTGTCGTCCTGGGCCAACGCCGCAATCCGCTCATAGTCTCCCGCGAGCAGGGCCTGCCTGAGTTCGATCTTGAGTGATGCCGCCATAAGAAGATTTTAACCGGGGGAAGGGAAGGTGAAACCAGGAGCACTGGTCCGGGAGCCGCAGCAGCTAGGTGCGGCCGATACCCTCGTAAGTGAATCCCGCATCGCGTACTTTCTGCGGATCGAGGAAGTTGCGGCCGTCGATGATCAGCGGGTGGCGCATGAGCTTCTTCATCTCCTCGAGGGGCAGTTCGGCGAACTCTTCCCACTCAGTGACAAGAACCACAGCGTCGCTGTCCTTGACCGCCGAGAGGATGTCATCACAAAGCAGGATGCCACGGACAGCCTTGGCGGCGTAAGGGATAGCTACGGGGTCGTAAGCCTTCACCAGGGCGCCGTCGCCAAGCAGCCGTGAAGCCAGGACGATCGACGAAGCTTCACGCAGGTCGCTGGTGTTGGGCTTGAAGGCGAGGCCGAGCAGAGCGATCGTCTTGTCCGCCAGCGTCCCCAGGTGCTTCTGCAGCTTGTTGACTACCCGCCGCTTCTGTAATTCATTTACCTCTATGACCGCGGTGAGCAGCTGGAAATGATAGCCGGAGTTACCGGCGATCTGCTTGAGCGCGGTCACGTCCTTGGGAAAACACGAACCGCCGAATCCGATGCCGGCGTTGAGAAAATGCTTGCCGATGCGCTTGTCGCGGCCCATGCCGTCAGCGACCACGGTCACGTCGGCGCCTACCTCTTCACAGACGTTGGCTATCTCGTTGATGAAAGAGATCTTGGTTGCCAGGAAGGCGTTGGATGCATACTTGATCATCTCCGCGGTGGGGATGTTGGTGCGCAGGACCTGGGCATCCACGTCCTTGTAAAGCGCTGCGACTTTTTCGCCGGCTTCCGGATTACGCGAGCCGATGACCACCCGGTCGGGATTGAGGAAGTCGCCGATTGCTGATCCCTCCCGGAGGAACTCCGGATTGGATACATAGTCGATATTGCCGACGTCCATCCGCGCCAGCTCCGAGCTTATCTTGTTGCCGGTGCCGACGGGCACGGTACTCTTCATGACCAGGATGTGGTGATCGGTTGAAAGCCCGGGAAGCGCGGACATTACCGCGAAGACACGGCTGAGGTCGGCGTCCCCGGTAAAGGTCGGAGGCGTATCCACCGCGATGAAGACCAGTTCGCAGTTCTCGAATATGTCTGTCAGCGAAGTGGTGAACGTCATGCGCTCACGGTTCTTCGCCACCAGCTCGGGCAGGCCCGGCTCGTAGATAGGCACCTGGCCTTCCCTGAGAGCCGCGATCTTCTCGACATCGATATCCATACAGATCACATCATTGCCGAGTTCGGCCAGGCAGGTTCCAGTGACAAGGCCTACATAGCCTATGCCGATCATGCCTACCGATGTTTTTTCTTTAGCCATCATACGGTCTTGAAAGATACTGCCAGCTGGACCATGGTGTCCTCGCTCAGCGTGTTTTGCAGTGAATTGCTTAACCAGTAAACTACATCGCCGTCCTGCCAGGCGAGATATTTCAGCTTGTCGCCAACATAATAAAAGCGGTAATTCCTGCCTGAGACCTCACGTTCGATGGTCGCATTATCGAGCAGCGGCGCATTGGCGAACGTCGTCTCCATGATGCCCCAGCTGTCTCCCGTCTCACTCTCGCCGACGACCTTGAGTGCCGGGCGGGGTCCATCATCCGTCTGGATCTCATAGATATGAAAATCGGCATAATCAAATTCCGCCGGGAAGCTGGTTGGCTTCTGTACTTTGAACGGAACCTGCAATGAAGCCGACTGCCAGCTGCGGAGTCCCGTTTCGGAGTCCTGCTCGAAGTTCAGCGCCGATTTCACTTCGGGCTGCTTCTCGGTCAGCTGTCCTTCAAAGTTGCTTCCTACCGCGACCAGCACCTGGGCTTTCGTGCTCAGCTCCGGAGGCATCGGCGAAACCGTCGCAGGCTTGAGCAGGGTAGCCAGTTCCTCGGCCGCCTGCTGGTTTCCTTCGCGGAAGTATATCTGATTATCCCCATAACTGTTACTGGCGTTGCCGCCTATGGCGACCGAGGTGAAACCCTTCTGCATCAGCAGGTTGGCGGCCAGGCTGGCGGCGCCTTCAACGCCGTTGCCATTGAGTACCTCGAGGGGGGTTTTTTTGGTTTTTTCTGAAGGGACTTCAGGCGCTGCGGCGCCGGGGATCTGCGGCTCAGGTTTGGCGAAAGCCGGCGAATTGAAATCTTCGAGCGCCTGTGAGAACGCTTCTCTGGAAACAGCCAGATAACCGCCGTTCAATTCATCCACGGGAGCCTGCACCTGGAAGATGCGGTCGCGGCTGAGGCCCATTATGAACTTCGTCAGCGAAAGCACGTCGCTGCGGCCGATGTCCGAGGTCGTGTTGCTGGCGAATACGTCGGCCAGCTCGGGGATCTTGGTTATGTTGCCCCATTTCATGGACTGGGCCTTGGTGTCGTTGATAAAGAGCTGCTGGCGTGCGATCCGCATGAAATCACTGTCGGTGTGGCGATAACGGACAAAAGCCAGAGCGTCCTTGCCGCTAAGCTTCTGATAGCCGGGATAGATATCGATCGGCTCATACTCCTGCCCCCAGAGGGCGTCGCTGTTATCGTTGAAGTAGCGCTTGTCCACGTCTATGTAGACCCCGCCCATGGCGTCAACAGCTTTCTCGAAGCCGGTGTAGTCGACCATGACGAAGTGGTGGACCGGCTGCCCGGTGAGTTCCCGCACGGTTTCGATGGCCAGGGGGGCGCCGCCCACAGCGTAAGCTGAATTTATCTTGTCCTGGCCGACTCCGGGGATGTTGACGACCAGGTCACGGGGCATCGAGAGTATCGAAAGACATTCGCCCTTGGGATTGACCCGCGCCAGCATTATCGTGTCCGAGCGTTTGTTGGTGCCATCAGGGTCCGAATCGGTACCCATGATGAGGATGTTCTCAGGCTCGTCGGGAAGGGGGATGTCCAGCTGCTGCTTGGCCTCGTAGATGACCTCGGTATCGAGTCCGATCTTTCCGAGTGTATGGTAAACGAAGATGAAGCCGGCAATACCCACAGCTAGAATTATTACCAGGAGGGAGAGGGCGGTCCACTTGAGTATCCTCTTCCATAGCGCCGGTTTTTTGTAATGCCGCCCGCGTTGTGGAATCAAACCCATAGCCTTTGTCGAGGATCTTTCATAACTTAAAAAAAGCCTCTTGGGGGAGGCTCAAACCGCCGTCAATTATAGCTTACGCGGGCTAATCGAACAAGAACGCTAGCATTCGAGGATTTTCCGGTAGATTTTTTCATACCCGTCGGTGCATTTGCTGACGCTGAAATTCTCCTGTACATGCCGGCGGCACTCTGCCGGATCGATGCTGTCTATGCGCCCGATAGCGTCTACCATACCATCAGCGTCGGGCACCAGGAATCCGGACCGGCCATCTGCTACAACCTCAGGAACCGAGCCTTCCGGGAAGGCTATCACCGGGGTTCCGGCTGCCATGGCTTCGATCATCACCAGCCCGAAAGGCTCCGGCCACTGGATCGGGAAAAGAAAAGCCTTCGCCTTGGAGAACAGGTTCCATTTCTCGGTCAGGGTCACTTCTCCCACAAAACTGATGTGCTCTCCGTCCACATGGGGCTTGACCATGGTTTCGTAGTAATCCCGGGACTGGTGCTGGATGGCGCCGGCGATCACCAGTCTTTCACCGGTGCGCTTCGCGACCTCGATCGCCGTATGGAACCCCTTGTCTTCGCACAATCTGCCGAAAGCCAGCAGATAGTCCTCTTTCTCATCCCTGCCGCGATATGGCCAGCCCTCCACATCGATGGGATTGTAGACGGTGCCGGCATGTTGCAGGTCCGGACAGCAGCTGCGCTGGTAATCGCTGATGCTGACGTAATGGGCCGAATCGCGGAATTCCTGGTAGAAGCCGCAGATGTCGTGGGTGAACGGGCCGTGAAGGGTATGGACGACCGGTGTGTCGACAAGCTCGGCGAAGGCGACTCCTGCAAAGCCGCTGTGATCGTGGATTATGTCGAATTCATCAGCCCGGCGCAGGCAGGCGGCTACCTGCCGGACGTCGTATAACGTCTCGCCTATGCGGTCGGGCATCTGTTCGTCAAAAACAGATTCGAGCTTCGCCGCTGTGATGGAATCTCCGGTCGCGAAGAGTGTGACTTCATTACCGCGACCCACCAGCTCCTCGGTGAGGTAATGGACCACCCATTCGATTCCTCCGTACCCAGCGGGTGGGATCTTGATCCACGGCGGAGCGAGCATAGCGATTTTCATGGGATTTTTTACCCGTGCCGGTTTGATTCTAATCCTCTTCCAGCGCGCGGGCGACACTCGCTGTCAGGTAGTCGATTATCTCCTGGGAACTCTCGTCCTCGGCGGTGTATCCCGCCGCCTGCCTGTGTCCGCCGCCGCCTTTGGCGCCTGCAATCCTCTGAACGTCTAACGCCTCGGAAGAAGACCTCAGGCTGACCCGGTACAGGGTCTTTCCGGGTGCATCCTCATGGCCGGGTTCAACAGAGCCACCGGGCCGGGCATAGATAAGCGCGGCCACCCTGACCCCCTCGATGGCGCGGAGGTTGTCCACCAGGCCTTCAGTGAGGCCGTTGCCGGCTCCCGCGGACTCGAAGTCCTCCCGGTCGAGCAGCCCGATAGCCAGACTGCCATCGCAGGCTATGGTCATGTTAGTCAGCAGCCGGCAGAGAAGCCGGGACTTGGCGAGCGGAACCGTCTCGTAGACGTTATGGAATATCTCTGTGTGATCGACCCCCCGGGAGATGAGATCGGCCGCGACCCGGAAAGTCGTGGCCGTCGCGGAAGAGTACTGAAAACGGCCGCTGTCGACCAGGATGCCGGTGTAGAGCGCTTCGGCGATCTCCATCGTGAGTTCCACTCCCATCTTCCTGAGGACGAAATACAGGATCTCGGCTGTCGAGCTGGCCCCGGCGACCACCAGGTTCAGCTTGCCGAAGCGGGTATTGTCACTGTGATGGTCGATGTTGATGATCCGTGAAGCGGTAACGACCAGATCCTCGTTGCCGATGCGCTCGGCGCTGCCGCAGTCGACCGATATAAGTGTCCTGGAGGCATGGTCGGTGGGAGGAGTCCCGAAGACCGCTTCGCTGAGCCCCGGGAGCCACCGGAACTCGGGAGCTACCGGGCTGTCGTCTGCCAGGTACATGACGCTGTCGGCGCCAAGACCGGACATGGCCCTGTGCATGGCAATCAGGCTGCCGATGGCGTCGCCGTCGGGCTTCACGTGGCAGGTTATCAGGACCCGCTTCTCCTGCCTGAGAGCGTCAGCGAGGGAGTCCAGGGTCCTGTCCATCGTCGTCTCTTGGTTCATCTGTGCACTCCCGATCTCTGTTTCCAGTCAGTTTCGGATGGCTGAATGCCTTCGTTAGGCATCCTACTTCGACTTGTCCCCGGGCGCAATCGCCTCGCTGATCAGTTCGCTTCTCTCGCGTTCGATTATGAATCGTATCGCCAGCAGCAACAGCAGATAAAAGATGAATCCGGGGATGGCACTGAACTCATCCTTATAGAAAAGGAACAGCTGGCCCACGAATATCTGGACCAGCACAGAGCGCTCGAACATCCTGAAGGCTTCCAGGCGGGAACGGCGCAGGGACAGGACGCCCAGGGCGATGAAAACGGCTGAGATGACGGTGGACGCCAGGACAGCCCAGTCGGAGAAGCCGAACGCGTCGAGCTGGGACAGGATCTCGCCGGGATCCAGCAGAAGCGTCAGCACCATGCCAAGGCTGCCGGCGAATTGCAGGATGAAGAAAGCCTTGATCGCCGGCATGAACCAGCGCCTGGTCGTCAGGTTGCGGTATCCGTCAAAAAGCCGCTTGCGCACACGGAGGAAAGGTCCAGGTTTTCCTGGCACGCTGGTGCTGGTGCTGGTGGCGATCTCGTTCAGCTTTCCAGTCAACGGATTCCCGGAACCGCTTTTGCCCAGATAGAAAAGGATCAGGCTGCGCTCCTCTTCAGTCGCCACGCCGATCGGCAGCTCCCGCATCTCGTTGATCGAGTTCACTAGATACTCTGTATCGGAATAAGCAGTAGACGTGAGGAACCAGCGGGATATCAGATAGAGGAAGACGAAAGTGACATACATGATCGCCACAGCCGGCTGGAAGAAGTAGTCGTTGTCATTGGTGACGAACTTTCCTACTTCGTCTATGAAAAGTCCGAAGCCGATGCCGCCAACCAGGGTGCCGAAAGCCTCGGCCTTTTTCCCCAGGAGGGTGAACAGGACGATGATGCTGATCGCCATCAGCAGGCCGCCCCAGAGAACATGGGCCACATGGAGAGCGCTACCACCTACCTGCGGGTAGCCGGTCAGCTCCAGGAACAGCCTCACCACCAGGATGGTCACGACAGCCGAGACCAGGAACAGCTCCAGCCGGTCCATCCCCCGGAGGTTCCGGTTCAGAAATTTACGGATTTTGTCTGGCATGCTCATTTGAATGGCGGCCTCGCCGGGAATCGTCGGGATAAACAATGAACGTCAAACCTGGCTATTCTGGAAGATTCTCTACCCGGTTCAGTGAACCTTTATTCCAGTGCCGGATATGCACGGAGCAAGGATAACGGAATATGGGTCAACTAATTTTCCGAAAGGCCGAAGGTTAAGCATCCTTTTAAGGAGGCTGGTCCGTCATGACCGCAAAAATATTCAGAAAATCAATTATTTATGGGATAGTCGGCGCCCTGCTGGGTGTCGTATACGCATTTATCGCTGTCGTTATCCTTGATCCGCTGCTGGGAGTCGAACTACAGAAGATACACCTGGTTCTGGCTCCACTTCTTCTAGGCACGGTCGCGCTATTGATTGGCAGGCATGCAGAGGTCCTGGAAGATGCGAAGAAACGTTTCTCGGTGCTCACGCAGCAGGCCATCATCGATAAACACTGGGATGTATCGTTCGAAGATGAGTACATTCCCACCTGCTGGGAGGTCAAGAAATGCGACAAGACCGACTGCCCGGTTCACGGAAAACATAATGTCCGTTGCTGGCTGGTGGCCGGCACATTCTGCCGTGGTGAAGTCCAGGGCAAGTTTGCCCAGAAGCTTGGCAACTGCTCCAAGTGCACGATTTATCAGACTGCTCTTGCCCATAATCCGGTGAGCGAGATAAGTGAGAATTTTTACAGCCTGATGTGGGCCCTTCGGGAAAAAGAGGACATGCTGGGTGATGCCCACGACAAGCTCCAGGGCCAGTATGCAGAGCTGGCTGAGCATCATAAAAAAGCCAAAGAGATGGCGAACACGGATGGGCTGACAGGACTCAAGAACCACGGCCATTTTCAGCGGCACCTTCACCACGAAGTCGACCGCGCCAGGAGATATGAACGCCCCCTCTCCCTGATCATGATCGATCTTGATTTCTTCAAGCAGGTCAACGACAAGTTCGGTCATCAAAAGGGAGACGCGGTATTGAAGCACGTAGGAAGAATATTGCGTGAGGAGTGTCGGGACGTTGATTACGTAGCCAGATACGGAGGCGAAGAGTTCGTCATCGTGATGCCCGAGACTACAGCTCCCAGCGCTATCGATGCGGCAAACAGGCTGCGGGAAAAGATCGAGATGCTCTACCTCGAGGTCAACCTCCCCGAGCATCAGACGGGCGCCAGTTTCGGCGTGGCTGATTTTCCTGATTGCGCGCCAGATAACACCAGTCTGATCGCGGCTGCGGACGGCGCTCTGCTCTTTGCAAAGAGGCAGGGGCGGAACCGGGTCTCCTACTTCAGGGATCTGTCAGATGCCGAGCTGAGCGGCGACGATCTGGATAATCTCAACACCAGGCTGGAAGGAGCTGGTTTCCAGACTATCCGCGTGCTCGCCAAGGCTGTGGATGTGCGGGACCAGTATCCGGAGCACGATATGAATAACCTCTCGCGGGTCGCTACTTCCCTGGCGAGGGAGCTGAGCTTCACTCCGGATCAGGTCGAGGCGCTCATTCTTGCCACCAAGCTGCATGACATCGGCAAGATCGGCATCCCGAAGAAGATATTGCAGAAGACGGACCATCTGCTTCCCGAAGAGCTCGAGATTCTACGCCAGCATCCCCAGATGGGAGAACAGATCCTTCAGGAGGCCAATACGGTCAAGGACCTGATCGCGGCCGTCCTGTATCATCATGAAAGATGGGATGGAAAGGGTTATCCTGAAGGTCTTCATGGTGAAGAGATACCGCTTATGGCGCGCATCGTGGGCATTCTTGACGCGTACCGGGCGATGCGCAGCGACCGCCCCTACAGCAAGGCGTTGTCTGTCAACGAAGCCATAGCCGAGCTTCGCTCTGCGGCAGGAAGCCAGTTCGATCCCGTGCTGGTCGAGAAGTTTGTCCAGTTGCTGAACGAAGAAGAAGGGAAGCACCTGAAGCGGGTTGGATAGGGTCGATCATGGTGCCCCGAGAAGGATTCGAACCTTCGACCTACCGCTTAGGAGGCGGTCGCTCTAATCCTCTGAGCTATCGGGGCATATGGAAGCTATGAAAGTGTAGCAAATCGGGGACCAATGCTTCCATCAGGCCGATCAGCACCACTGTCTTGAACTGATTCCGCCAGGCGTCACATGCGACCTTAACCTTCAAGCGCGCAGAGCAGGATCTCCTCCACCAGTTCGTTGAAGCCGATGCCTGCCGCCTGGGCGGCCATGGGCAGGAGGCTGGTCTCGGTGAAGCCGGGGATGGTGTTGATCTCCAGCACCTGCAGCCCGCCAGACTCGTCCATCATTACGTCCACACGGCCGAAGCCCGAACACCCCAGGGATTTGAAAACACGCAGGGACAGCTCCGCGACTTCGACCGCGGCAGCTTCCGGGATCTCGGCGGGCACCAGGTAGTCGGCCTTGCCCATGGTATAGCGTGACTCGAAGTCGAAGAAATCTGTCTTGGGCCGTACTTCGACCACTGGCAGTGCCCTTGGCTCCTTGCCGAGGATGCTCACGGCAAGCTCGGTGCCTTTGACGTATTTCTCCAGCAGCACCTTGTTGTCGAAGCTGAAGGCTGAGATCAGCGCCGCCGGCAGTTCGCTGGCCGTGTGCGCGAAACGGATACCCAGCGCCGAGCCCTGAGCCGCCGGCTTGACCACGATGGGGAAGCCAAGCTCTTCGCCGATTATGGGCATAGTGTCAACTGCCCCCAGCTCCTGGAATGCGTCGCGGTTGAAGGCGTAGAAGGGAGGAGTCGGGATGCCATCGGCGACGAAAATGTGCTTGGAAAGGACCTTGTCCATGCAGCGGATCGACGGCAGTACGTCTGACCCCGTGTAGGGGATGCCGAGGATGTCCAGCAGTTCCTGGACCGTCCCATCCTCACCGCTGCGGCCGTGCATGGCGATGAAGGCGGCGTCGGGTTTGAGTTCCTTGAGAGTCCTCACAAGGCTTTCGTCGACATCGATGCCCTCAGCTGCATAACCCTGCTCCCTGAGAGCCTTCTCCACCCTGGCGCCGGACTTGAGCGAGATGTTGCGCTCCAGAGAACGGCCGCCCTTGAGGACTGCTATGGTTTTTTTGCTCATCTCAAACCCCCATGAGTCTGGTTATTGGCTGCCTGGCCAGTTTAAAGGGCCGCGCCCCGACGCTTACTCCGAACCCCGGAGGGCACGGTACAGATCCATCTGCTCCCTGATGACCTTGGCGATCCTCTCGATCCCGTCGGTTATGACATCCTCGGGGACGGCGCTGAAAGAAAGCCGCATATGGTTGGCGCCGCTTCCGTCAATCCAGCCGCCTGATCCCGGTACGAACGCTACTTTCTGCTCTTCGATGGCCAGGGCCAGCAGGTCGGCGGTGTCCAGGTATTCCGGGAGGGTGACCCAGATATAGAAGCCGCCCTGTGGATGGGTCCAGCTCGCCTCAGCCGGGAAGAACTCCTCAAGAGCCGCCAGCATGGCGTCCCGCCGGCTCCGGTAGACCTTGATGACCTCTTCCACATAATCCTGCCAGCGGAATTCCCGGAAATACTGGTTGACGATCTTTTGGGCCAGGGTCGAAGGACAGAGGTCGGCTGCCTGCTTGCCCAGGTTGAACTTCGCCAGCAACGGCGTAGGCGCGGCCATCCAGCCCAGGCGGATGCCCGGCGACAGGATCTTGGAGAACGTACTCAGGTAGATCACGTTCTGGTCCTGGTCCAGCGAATAAAGCGTGGGCAGGTGCTCGCCCTCGAAGCGCAGCTGGGCGTAGGGATTGTCCTCCACGACTATCAGTTTGTGTTTTTTTGCCAGTTCCACGATCTCCACCCGCCGTTCCAGGCTGAGGCAGACTCCGGCGGGATTGTGGAAATCCGGGATCAGGTAGATGAACTTGGGCTTCCTGCCGGCCTCTGCCAGTCTCTCGACCTCCCGGGTGAGGATGTCGGTGCGGATGCCGTCATTATCCAGCGGAACCTGGATGACCTCCGCCTCAAAGCTGCAGAAGGACGGGATGGCGCCCGGGTATGTGGGAGCCTCGGCGATGATGACATCGCCCGGATTCACGAGCACGCGGGTCACCAGGTCGATACCCTGCTGGCCGCCTGTGGTGACGATGATGTTGTCGGGGTCGGCCACCGTGTTCTCCTCGGCCATCACCTCGACGATGTTCTTCCTGGTCTCCTCGAAGCCTTCGGTCGGGCCATACTGCAGGGCGGCAGCTGTGCCTGTGGCAGAGACCGCCTTTGTGACTTCGGCGAGTGTTTTTGCCGGGAAACTTTCGGTATTGGGAAGGCCTCCCGCCAGGGATATGACGTCTGGGCGCGCGATAATCGCCATCAGGTCACGCATGACCGAAGAACGCATGCCTCCGGTGCGCTTCGCATAAAACTCTTCATATTTGTCAAATTCGATCCTGGTCATGACATTTGATTCTAGTCGCGCCTGTTTCTAGAAGCAACACGCCGGGAATGGTAGAATCCTGACGTTTGTATATATATCAATGTTAGTGACAGGGGAGGAGCCTGATGGAGGCAGCATGGGCGATCGGAGCCGGCGCCGGCCTGGCGGGTCTGGCGGGTTTTCGTGCTTTCATACCTTTGGCTGTATACATGTTGGTGGCCCGTATGGGCTGGGTCTGGGGTTTCCAGGTGGAAGACAACCCCATGGATTTCATCATCTCTGACCTGGCGGCGCTCGTGCTGCTGGTCCTTGTGGTGCTCGAAGTGCTGATGACCCGCATCAAGGCACTGGTTTCAGTCGAGAAGGCCTTGCGTCTGCCGCTTTCTGTCGCCGCTGGCGCCCTTGTAGCTTCGGCCGCCATGGCCGGGGAATTTCCCGGAGCCGCCCATTTTGCCGGAATAGCTATCGGCGCTGTCCTGGCGCTGCTAGGCTCCTATGTGCTGCGCGGACTGGTCATGATCGGCGAAGGCCGTGATCCCGGTCCGGCGCTGGACATCAGCATCCTGATACTTTCGGTCCTGATGATGCTGGTTCCTCCAGCCGGATATGTTTTCGTACTGCTGCTGATGTATCTCGCTTTCAGGGTGCGACGTCTGCGCAAGCTCAAATACAAGGGGCTGCGGGTCCTGGCCTGATCCACCCGGCGGGGATCCACCCTGCGGGACACATTACTTAATTCATAAATAAGGGGACAGGTTACTACCTTTCAGGTCACTTTCCCCTCAGGGATTTATATGGCGATCAAGCGAGTACACGTCTACATCTCCGGCCGCGTTCAGGGCGTCTTCTTCCGCGCCTGGGTATCAGAGAACGCCCGCCGCCTGGGCTTGACCGGGTGGGTGCGTAACCGGCTGGATGGCCGCGTCGAAGCGGTTTTCGAGGGAAGCGCCGAGACAGTAGGAAAGATGGTGGAACTATGCCACGAAGGCCCGGCCCACGCCCGTGTCGATAAGGTACTCGATGATTACAGCGAGTCCGCCGAGGGATACACTTCGTTTGAAGTGAAAAGCACTTTCTGATCGCCGGCTTCACATCGATATGCCGACCTCGCCGCTGAGCGTTAGGAAGATCTTGCGGTCAGCCGGCTACTCAGACTCATGCCCATGATGATCTTCCAGATGGCTATGCGGGTGGTAATGCTCGATCTTTCCATGCCGGTGCGGATGGTCATGGATCAGATTGGCCGATAAGAGCAGTTCCCGGTCGGCCAGGATGTCGGAAGCGCTACCTTCTCCTGCAAGCCGATGGTCTTCTCCCAGGATGATCACCCGTTTGGAGATTCCTTCGACCAGCCGCAGGTCCTGGGTCGCCGTGATGATGGTCTTCCCAGCGGCGGCCAGCTCCACGATCAACCTGACCAGGAAGCTTTCCGTCTTTGGATCAAGCCCGGCTGTCGGTTCGTCAAACAGGAGCACATCTGGCCCGATGGCAAGTACGGAAGCGAGTGCCACTTTCTTTTTTTCCCCACCACTCAGGTGATACGGAGGACGCTTCCGCAGATGTTCAAGCCCCAGGATGTGCATCGTATCCTCGGTCCGTTTCTCCACTTCCTCCACCGGCAGGCCAAGATGCAAGGGCCCGAAGGCGATCTCGTCCCAAACGGTGGGTGAGAATAGCTGGGCATCAGAGTTTTGAAAGACAAATCCGACCCGGCGCCGAAATGACTGCGAAAATCCCTCATCTTTTAAAGCCATCTCAGTCAGTCCCTCTCCAAAAGCGCGTATGCTTCCAGTAGAGGGGAAGATCAGGCCATCCAGCATCTTTAGCAAAGTCGACTTGCCCGATCCGTTAGCGCCCAGCAATGCAACGCTCTCGCCCGGATTTATCACGATGCTCACATCAGTGAGCGCCGTGGAGTCTTCATATCCGTAAGAAACGGTGTCCACGTTGAAAACGGCGTGATTGTCCATGCTGGTCTCAGCCAAGTAACTGGTCACTTCCCAGCGCTACAGCACCCAGAAGGATCACGGAGGAAAGCCAAAGCCAGTCTTTCACATCAGTTCTGAACCGGTGCAATGTCAATGGTTCACCGTTGTAACCCCGGCTGATCATGGCAGAGTAGACTTCCTCGCTGAGTGCATGGGACTTACCAAAAAGTGTCGCCATGCTGGAAGCGACGAAGCTGCGGTCTTCCCGGGGGTTTGAGCCACCTACCATGCGGCTCGTGCGCGCGGTGAACATATCCGTAGCCATTCCGAGGATGAGGAAGATGTATCTGTAAGCCATCGACAGGATCAGAATAAAAATCCGCGGCACCAGGAAAATCCGAAGTGCTTTCAGCAGGTCTGCCCAATGGGTTGTCAGCGTGAGCAAAACAGCAAGGGAAACCGAAGTCGCCACTCTCAGAATCAGAACAACGGCGCCCTTGAGCCCCTGGTGGGTGATTGCAATGGAAGAACCGAGCGACCAGGGCCCGAACGTAACCTCGTGGCCAAAGTCCCAGATAGTCCAGAGGGCATCTCCCGGGCGGACGATGCTGAACAGGCTTGGCAGTACTACAATCCCCGCGAATATGGGGACGAAGAGCCAGACGCGCTTTACAAAAAACCATGACGAGATACTTGAAGCCGCCGCCATCACCAGCGTCAACGCATATATCGACAATATGATGTACCAGGTATGCAGAAACGAAGTTGCCAGCAGCAATCCGAGCAGGCCTGCCACTTTTACCCGGGGGTCGGTTTCCTGCAGAAGGCCTGTACGGCTTGCCACTCGCTCTGAGAACACGGTTCCCCGGATCGCGCCTGACATGCCCATGATTGTCTTTTGAACCGCACTTTCGCGCCGCTGGCGACTGGAGGTCGGGCGCTGGCATCCACCAGAGCCCGACTCGGTCATCCAGGACGGTATGGAAAGCCTGTCAGCCAAGCTGCTCTTTTTTGCGCGTTTTTCCGGTAAGCACCCTGATGGTCATCAGCGCTACTCCGATAACCAGAAACAGTCCCAAGGCGCCAGAGATCAGGTAGGCGGGTGTTGATTCACCCACGCCTTCAAGAGAAACGGGCGCTGTCTCTTCAGCTGCTTCTTCCTCGACTGTCCCACTGGCGCTAACTACTGGAGCCGCTGTTTCCTTGACGGCAGCTGCTTCTCCCTTTTCCTCAGGAAATGCATATTCGGGCAGGAAGCCTTCCCAGCGGCCGGCAAATCGTCCCATGCCCGCGGGCACATAACCGATTTCCTCACCGATTTCTTCCTTACCCCATTCACCCCATGCGGTTCCCGTCGCCAGGAGACCAAGCGGCGTACAAACCAGCAGCAATACGATGCCGATTATCAAAGGTTTTAATTTATAGCTGCCGACGGCCTGCGTGCTCAGATGGTCATAGTTGTCCAGCAGTACCGGGTTGGTCTTCAGAAGAAAGACATATATCAGCGATGTCGTCACCGCTTCTATCGTCCCCACAACGAGCATGTGAGGGATCATCATCGCGGGGACAGCTGTATTCAGGCCGTAAGGTGAGTACAGCGCTGACCCGTCGGCTGTCATGAACAGCTCTCCCTGCAGGCCGAACTCCACAGCAGTGACAAGTGCAGCAACATTGAGGCCTGCCCAGGCTGCGGCTCCGGCAGCCAGCCAGCGCCGCCGTGAATTTGTAGCAGCGTCCTTGCCGAGGAACCTGTAGGTGAAATAGCCGATGACAGGACAAATGAAGGCAATATTGAAGCAGTTCGCACCGATGGCGAGGATGCCCCCGTCGCCAAAAAAGACCGCCTGGATGACCAGCGCTACCGAGATGGCAATAACCGCCGCCCATGGTCCGATGACGATGGCAATGATCGTGCCGCCGACCGCATGCCCTGTGGTCCCACCAGGCAGCGGGATATTGAACATCATGATCACGAACGAGAATGCCGCCGCGATCGCGACAAGCGGCGCCTGTCTTGAGTTGAGTGTGTTTTTTACCTTATAGCCCGCCCAGTACCAGGCGGGAACCATGAAGGCCCACATACCGCCCGCTGTCTGCGGGCTGAGATAACCATCCGGTATATGCATTCCACTCCTTGTTATCTGATCAGGTAGACCTTGTGTTCAAGCAGCTTCAGCTCCTTGATCTTCGCTTCGACGATCTCCTGCTGCCCGAGCAGGTCGGTCAGCACCAGCTTCTCTCCCTCAGGCTTGATGCTGGCAACGTCTTCCATGAGTATCTTCTCCTCACCGTTCTCGAGCAGGTATACAGCGAGTTCACACATCTGCTTTCACCTCCCCCGCGCCATTCAGTATCTCTTTTATCCGTGTCAGGGCTTCTTCCATAAGGTGTGGCAACGGCTGCCGGTTAACTCCGACAAAATGGAACTGGAACTGGCTCAGAGGCAGTAGTATCTTCTCTGCTCTTGAAACGGCGATGGCTTCGGCGATGCCCGGTGTCAGTTCTCCCATATAGGAGTTCGGGATGACCGACGCCACCGGCGCCAGGATGATATCCGCCTGGTCGATGGAGACCCTTATGGCGTTTTCCCCGGTAGCTCCCCGGCTGGCGCGTGCCTTCATCATGTTGGCCGTCGCCGCGGAGTTGGTGCCGAATACCACGATCTCTACCTCCGGCGGCAGCTCGCGCCGAAGCTGGCTGACGATCTGGCGGCCGATATTGCCGCCCATCCCGTCGATCACTGCTATAACGCTACTTTTTTCCATGGCCATTCCTCCAAAAAAACAAAAAACCTCGAAGTCGGGAGCCCAGCGGCTCTTCCAGACCTTCGAGGTCGAATCGGTACGGATTTGGTTTAAAGAGCTTCGGCTCCTCTAAAAGGGGCTTCGGCCCCTCAGTTAAAAACATAGACGATTAAAGGCAATGAGTCAAATACCGGATGGCTCTTCCCGGCTGGAGATCGCTGACTAAAGGATTTTCCACTACTTCCGATATGGCACACACGTCGCGGCATTACAGTCGTTTCGTTTTATGCGGGCAGGACCCAGGGTATTCAGGAGGAAGGTATGGTACCGGACGTCTCTTCGGCGACCGCAACTGACGCACTCGCCAAAAACCGGGTAAAGGTTTCCTGGCTGGTCTTCGTAATCGCCCTTACCGGCGTTGCCATCAATCTCATTTACTTCGGCATCGTGATCGTGAGCGGCCAGTCGCTGCTGGATGATTTCCGCGGAAACCTGTATGAGCACATTTTCATACTGTCGCTTATCATCCAGTTCCCCCTTATCGCCTATGTCGCCGACCGTGTCATGGTCGGTTTTCGAATGAGCGAACGCTCCAGGGCGCTTGAGTTGGAAGTAGCCGCCCGCACGCGCGAGCTGGAGGATCTGAAAAGTTTCAGCGAGAACATCATGGCCAGCGTCAACGATGTGATCTTCGTGATCGCATCCAACGGCCGCTTCCAGTTCGTCAGCGGTGACAGCGAGGGCGTCCTCGGATATGAGCCTGAAGCATTGATGGGTCGGCAATTCATCGACATAGTCGCATCGGGTTCAATCGCTAGCGCCGTCAACAACTTCGAGAAGGTCATGTGGGGCGATGAGATCTTACCGTACGAACTGGAAGTCGTCGATGGCATGGGGAATGCCCGGCTTATAGAGATCTCCGGTACCGCATATCGCGAGGGTGGGCAGGCAGTCGCTCAGGTCGGGGTCGCCCGTGATGTCACCGAACGAAAGAAACTGGAACAACATGTATTCGAGCGTAACCGCGAGCTTGCGGCGCTCAACGCAGTATCGAATGCTGTCGGCCAGTCTCTCGACCTGGACCAGATCCTGGGTGCGGCGCTGGACCAGGTGGTTGACCTGTTCACAGCCCATCGTGCCTGCGTCCACCTCTATGACTCCGACAGGGAAGAGCTGGATCTCAGGGTGTGGAAGGGTGGCAGTCCCGAATTTCTCAAGCGCATCGCACAGCTGAAGCTGGGGGAAGGCCTGGTTGGTATGGTCGCCCAGCAGAATGAAGGAATGGCTGTTGATATCGATGATTTTCCTGGTGAGACAGCAGAGGTCGTCTCTGCCGATGGAGTTGCCTCACTGGCAGCGGTCCCGATGAAGTTCCGCGGCAAGCTGCTCGGGGTACTCGGTGTTGGCAGCGAGCAGAAAGGCCGGTTCACTGCAGCAGATCTGAGCCTGCTTAGCGCCATGGCGAGCCAGGTGGCGATGGCTGTGGAGAACGCACTCCTTTTCAAGGACCTTCAGGGCAAGACCGGTGAGCTGGCAGAACAGAACGCCGACCTTGCCAAGGCCACGACGAAGATCCGGCACCTGATCGGCTCCGCGGAGAAGGAGCGAAGCTTCTCTGTACGTTTTGATAATCCGGGTCTGGCGAAATGCTGGGAGGTTAAAAGCTGCAGCTCGGTGGACTGTCCATCTTTCAAATCCGAGAATCTCCGTTGCTGGCAGGTGGCCGGCACCCATTGCGGCGGCGAGGTACAGGGTGTTTTCGCCCAGAAATTCGGTCGTTGCGAGAAATGTGAAGTCTACCGGATCGCCCATACCGGCAGGCTCGCGGGATTGGGAGAGGCGTTCAACAACATGATGGCGATGCTCGAGCAGCAGGTTGAGGAGCAGAACCAGCTGCAGGAACAGCTGACACAATCAACGAAGCTGGCAGCTCTCGGCGAACTGGCCGCCAATATCGCCCACGAGATCAATAATCCGCTCACGGGCGTGCTTGGCTACTCCGCGTTATTGCAGCGTGGGCTCGACGAGGACGACCCCAGCCTGAAGAATCTGAAGGTCATCGAGAACGAGACGATCCGGGCCCGGGACATCGTCCGCAACCTGCTCGATTTCGTCCGCCAGGAGGGTCTCAAGAAGCGCAAGGCCTGCATCAGGGATGTCATGGACGATACCCTGTACCTGTTGCGTAAACAGGCAGATCTGATCAACGTGAAGGTCGTGATCGATTACGACGATGAAGTCCCGCAGGTATACATAGACGTCAACCAGATGAAACAGGTCTTCATCAACATCCTCAATAATGCGCTTCATGCCATGCAGGGTGGTGGCAGGCTCACAGTCGGCATCAAGGCGGCCAAGCCGGATGGCAGGCGCCCCTGGGTGGAAGTATCGTTCGCCGATACGGGTTCCGGCATATCGCCGGATAAGCTGGACATGGTGTTCAACCCCTTCTTTACCAGCAAGGAAGCAGGAGAGGGTACCGGCCTGGGATTGTCGGTATCCCAGCGGATCGTTGAAGAGCATGGCGGTTCCATCGAGGTTGAGAGCCAGGTTGGCGCCGGTTCAACGTTCACAGTGAAACTGCCGACAGCAAATATATCTGCGGGCGTCAAACGGGTGGCTTGATTCTGCCAATGGGAAATGGGTTCAGGGGGATTCCAAATGTCTGAGGAAAACGTTCTGGTTGTTGATGATGAAGCTGTTATAAGGGATGTTTGCGAGCAGATCCTCGAGGGCGAGGGCTATGCGGTGACGACCGCGGCCAGCGGCAAGGAAGCGTTACACCTTGTCAGCGAACATGATTTTGACGCAGTGGTGACCGATATCATGATGCCGGATATGTCCGGACTGGAACTGCTGGAGATAATCAAGAGGACCAGCCTCGATGTCAGCACCATCGTGATCACCGGCTTGGGGACATTCGACATGGCTACCCAGTCCGACCGTCTTGGAGCAAGAGAGTTTGTGGTCAAGCCGTTCACGCCGGACGAACTGAGTGAAGCGGTGCGCAAGGCTCTCAGGAAGCGCACAGTCGGCGCCGGCTAGGCGCCAAGCCGGGAGTCAGACCCGGCTAGCTCGGCCGGAGCCTGAGTTTCCAGACCAGGACAACCGCCTCAAAAACAATCCGTTTCGACATCTTGGACTGCCCCAGCTGGCGGTCCGAGAAGGTTATGGGGATCTCCTTGACCTTGAAGCCCTTGCGGATAGCCCGGTAGGTCATCTCGATCTGAAAGCCATATCCCTGTGAGGAGACCGCGTCCAGGTCGAGCGCCTCCAGGACTTCCCTGCGGAAACATTTGTTGCCACCGGTCAGGTCGTTCACCGGAATACCCAGGACCAGCCTGGCGTATAGCCCGCCCCAGCGGCTGATCAGCCGCCGCAGCAGCCCCCAGTTCTCCACCCTGCCTCCAGGGACGTATCGCGAACCGAGGACCAGGTCAGCATGCTTTATAGCTTCGAGGAACGCGGGGATGTTCGCCGGGTCGTGGGAGAAGTCACAATCCATCTCCATGATGTATCGGGTGTCGGTGGTGAGTGCCTGCTTGAAACCGGCGACGTAGGCGGGGCCGATGCCCTGTTTCTCCGCCCTGTGTATCACCGACAGGTTATCGAGGCGCGCCGCCAGCGAGTCGGCGATCTCGCCGGTGCCATCGGGCGAGCCGTCGTCGACGACGATTATGCGTCCGTCGAGGCTACTGGTCTCAAAGACCTCGAGCAGCCTTGCGACGAAACGCTCCAGGTTCTCACGTTCGTTGTAGGTGGGAAGGATGACAGTGAACATGTTGCCTTTTGTTTCTACTCCTGGCCGGCGCATTCCCGGCAGATGGTTTTCCCATCCCTGTTGACTGTTCGTGTTTCCATTACGGGCTCGCCGCAGCTTTCACAGATTACTGAGCGGCGGATGCTGGCTGGGGGAGGCAGCTCGATCTCGACATCGCTGATCGTGAACAGGTCTTCTATCGGCGCGGTCAGTATGTAATCGATTCGCGCCTGCCGCCAGTCAGCGTTTTTTTCAGCCGGCTGCGGCCCCTTCTCGTCTGGCTTGATAGCTACCCTGATTGCGTGACTGTCGTCACGGCGGGCGAAAGTAAAAACCTGTTTTCCAAAATCACGGAAAAAGAAGTTGCCCTTGCCGAAGGTTGTGCCGGCAAGGAACTGGGCGGCATCGACGCTGCAGCTGTCGTTCTCGACGATGGCGATAAGCTCTTCGTCCTCGGCCCGCTCGATGCCGAGGCGCTCAAGACCGGCCACGGTCGCCCGGTAGCCGATAGCGAGGCCGGGACAGATATGACCGTGGAAGGCGATCAGCCCATCCAGGCCGGGAAATTTTTTCAGACTGTCATCGTTCAATGGTCTCCTCCAAGTCTGCTGACTGCATATTCTACCTCACCAGGCGCCTATGCATGCTGCGGACCGCGAGTTCGGTGAAAATCAGCGTCGTACCCAAAGCATAGAATAGTTCGAGCACCGGCGCCTGAGCCGGCCGGCCCAGCATCAGGGAGCGGGAGATATCGATATAGCTGGTAAAGGGGATTATCCAGGCAAAAACCTGCACCGCGTCCGGAAACCGCTCTACCGGAAAGAAAGTGCCGCAGATGAACTGCGCCGGCAGCACAAAGCCCGCAAAGTAGAAGCGGAAGTATTCCATCTGGGCGATGCGGCTTGCGACCAGCAGGGCGATGGCGGCGAAGTTGAAGGCCGCCAGGAACATCAGCGGCGGCAGGAATATGACCTGCCAGCGGTGGAAGATGCCCATGAGCAGCAGGATGATGAAAACCAGGGTCGCGTTGACCAGCCCCCTGGTGGCTCCCCAGACGACCTCAGCCAGGCCCACTTCATCGGCGCTGATCGGGGTTGAGATTATCCCTTCGAAAGTGTTCTGGATCCGCATGCGGAAAAACGAGCCGTAGGTGCACTCGAAGGTCGCCTGCATGATGGCGGCGCTGCCAAGGATGCCGGCAGCGACGAACTCCAGGTAGGGGACGCCTTCGATCTCGGTGATGTACGAGCCGATGCCGAGGCCCATGACGAAGATGAACAGGACCGGCTCAGCCAGGGCCGGCCAGAAGTTGAACTTCCAGAGGGCGATGAAGACCTGGGCATTGCGCAGCCAGACCTTGTAGAAAGAGCGCCGGACGCTGAGGATGCCCTCGTTCATCGCCCCGGCCCCCGGTCTCGGATGACACCCGCACTCATTGTTTGATCTCCCGGCCGGTTAGCTTGAGGAAGACATCTTCCAGCGACGCGGGTCTCAACAGGCGCTCCATGTCAGGATAGGCGCCGGTCAAGTCGTCGAACTCCGAGGTCGTATTACCGTAAAAGTAAAGATTCTGACCGCTCGTCTGGTGCTCCAGGTGGCTGAATCGATCGAGTATCTCGGCTGACCGCCTGCGATCGACACGCAGCTCCAGCACATATGGGAGCATGTGCCCACGGATGAGTTCCGCGGGGCTGCCGACGTCGATTGAGCGGGCTTCGTCCATGATCAGGACCTTGTCGCAGAGTTTCTGGGCCTCGTCCATGTAATGGGTGGTCAGCAGCAGGGTGATGCCGCGCTCCTTAAGTTCCAGCAGCCGGTCCCAGATCAGGTGGCGGACCTGGGGGTCGAGGCCGGTGGTCGGTTCGTCGAGGATTATCAGCTCCGGGTCGTTCATCAGTGCCCGGGCGAGGATAAGCCGGCGCTTCATGCCTCCGGATAGGGCCGGCACCGGCGCGTTGGCCCGGTCGCTCAGGTGCATGAACTCGAGCAGCTCCTGGCAACGGCTGGCGGCGACATCAGCCGGGATGCCGAAGTAGCGGGCGTAGACCCTGAGGTTCTGGCAGGTGGAAAGGTCCGGGTCCAGGTTGTTCTCCTGGGGGACCACGCCGAGGCGGGCCTTGATCTCACGGGGATGATCCCTGACGTCGAGCCCGAATACCTTGAGCGAGCCCGAGGTCGGCTCGGCGATGCAGTAGATCATCTTCATGGTGGTGGTCTTGCCGGCGCCATTAGGGCCGACGAGGCCGTAGCAGAGACCGGCTTCCACCTCGAAATCGAGGGAGTCGACGGCGACGACATCGCCGTAGCGTTTGTTGAGCGCACCAGCTTTGATGATCATCGGGATGCGGCTCTCATGTCAGGGAAGATCTTTCATATCGGTCGGCGGCTGCAGCATGCTGTACACATGAATCCTTTCAGCCACGCCTGAATCATAACTGATAGCATCGTGGTGTTTAACAGTTATGCCGGATTGATTTGTTTTATTCCCTGCAAAAAGAGGAATTTACTCCTTATACCCGTTAAAGTGAGCAAGATTATGGCTGCGGCGAAAAAAATCATCCTGCCCATCGAGGGCATGACCTGCGCTTCCTGCGTGGAGCGCAACGAGAAGATCCTGCGTGCGACCGGGGGTGTCCTGTCCGCGGAGGTCAACTTCGCCACGGAACAGGCAACCGTCGAGTATGACCCCGACCAGGTCGGTGTTTCAGAGCTAACGGCCGCGATCAGCGGCATCGGCTACAAGGTGATCACTGAGAAGATCGAGCTGGCGGTACAGGGGATGACCTGCGCCTCCTGTGTGGAGCATGTGCAGAAGGCGCTCCTGGGAGTCGACGGGGTTATTTCCGCCGGAGTGAACCTGGCGACCGAACGGGCGACGGTGGAATTCGTGCCGGGCGCCGTAAGCCGTGACGACTTTGTGCGAGCCGTGGAGTCGGCGGGTTATCAGGTGCTCGACACCGGTGATGAGGAAGAGACCGAGGATGCCGAGGCGCGCCTGCGCCGGCGCGAGTATCGCCGGCTGCAGATGAAGGTCATCATCGGCGCCTCGCTCTCCCTGCCTATCTTCCTCGGCAGTTTCCCGGAGTGGTTCGGCGACCTGGGACCGCTTAATAACATGTATGTCCTGTGGGCCCTGGCGACGCCGGTGCAGTTCTGGGTCGGCTGGCGCTTCTACCAGGGCGCTATCAGCGCCGCCCGTCACGGAACGACTAATATGAACACTCTGGTGGCGGTCGGCTCGTCGGCGGCTTATCTCTATAGCGTCGCTGGTATTCTCTTCCCCTCGTTCTTCGAGGCGCAGGGGTTGGGCATGCCCATGTACTTCGACACCGCCGCCATCATCATCACCCTGATACTTTTCGGGAGGATGCTCGAAGCGCGCGCCAAGGGGCAGACCTCCGAAGCGATCAAGAAGCTGATCGGGCTGACGCCGAAAACGGCGCGAGTTGTACGGGATGGCGAGGAGCTGGATATCCCGGTCGAAGATGTCGCTGCAGGCGACATGGTGATCGTGCGGCCGGGTGAGCGGATCCCGGTGGACGGCATCGTTCGCGAGGGGACATCGAGCATCGACGAATCGATGATCACCGGCGAGAGCCTGCCTGTGAGCAAGCAGCCGGGCGATGAGGTCGTCGGCGCCACTATCAACAAGATGGGCAGTTTCCGCTTTGAGGCGACCCGGGTCGGCAGGGAGACGGTGCTGGCGCAGATCATCCGGCTGGTACAGGAAGCCCAGGGCTCGAAGCCGCCGATCGCCCGCATGGCCGACGTCATCTCCAGTTATTTTGTACCGGCGGTCTTTGCGACGGCCGCGCTCACTTTTGTGGTCTGGATGATATTTGGACCCGAACCGGCGTTCACTTATGCACTGCTCAATTTTGTGGCGGTATTGATCATCGCCTGCCCCTGCGCCCTGGGCCTGGCGACGCCGACCGCGATCATGGTCGGCACCGGCAAGGGCGCCGAGAACGGCGTGCTGATCCGGGGCGGCGATTCGCTGGAGACGGCGCACAAGGTCGACACAGTGGTGCTCGACAAGACCGGGACCCTTACACGTGGTGAGCCCGCGATCACGGATGTCATCACTATGGGCTGGGAAGAAGACCAGATACTGCGGCTTGCAGGTTCGGCCGAGCGGGGCTCGGAGCATCCGCTGGGCGAAGCAATCGTTCATGGAGCCAACGAGCGGGGCATCGAGCTGGAGGTCGCTGACAGTTTTCAGGCGCTCGCCGGTCAGGGCATCGAGGCAGAGGTCAAAGGTCACGCGGTCCTTGTTGGGAATCCCGGCCTGCTGGAAGGGCGCGGCATGTCGCTGGACGGGCTCGGTGAGCAGGCGTCGCGCCTGTCGGCTCAGGGGAAGACACCTATGTTCGTCGCAATCGATGGTAATCCGGTCGGTATAATCGGGGTCGCCGACACTCTCAAACCGGGCTCGCGGGAGACCGTCGCCAGGCTGCGGGAGATGGGACTGGAAGTCGTGATGCTGACAGGAGACAACCGGCAGACGGCCGAGGCTATCGCCACTGAGGCCGGTGTGGACCGGGTGCTCGCCGAAGTGCTGCCCCAGGACAAGGCCAACGAGGTCAGGCGCCTGCAGGAGGAAGGCAGGAAGGTAGCGATGGTCGGCGACGGCATCAACGACGCTCCGGCGCTGGCGCAGGCTGATGTGGGCATAGCTATCGGCACCGGCACAGACGTGGCCATGGAGGCGGGCGACATCACGCTGATGTCAGGCGACCTTCAGGGAGTGGTGACGGCGATCGCGCTGAGCCGCCGGACCATCCAGATCATCAAACAGAATCTTTTCTGGGCGTTTGCCTATAACACGGCGCTGATCCCGGTGGCTGCCGGGATTTTATACCCGTTCTTCGGGATACTGCTCAATCCCATCATCGCCGCCGGCGCCATGGGCATGTCGTCGGTCTCGGTGGTCACGAATTCCCTGAGGCTGAGGCGCTTCAGGCCGCCGCGGGTATCCTAGGAACCCGGCATTGCTGCACCCCTCGGGGAGAATCTTCGTAGTCATCGCATGATTCAGAGGGAATTCCCTGGATTATCTACGCTCATGGCCGGGTATCTACAGGAAGTAGCCGTCCGCGCACCGAAGAGATAACGGTCTCGTGTCATCTAGCAGTCCTATCGGATAACAGTGAGGAGAGCGCATGCCGGAACCGCGCGATTTTTATACCATCGCCCAGTTTTCAGACATCCATTGCGGCGACAGTCGTTTCGATTCCGACCTCATGGAGGCGACGATCCATGAGATCAACGCTATCAAACCGGACCTGGTCATCGTCGCGGGGGACCTTACTTCAGACGGCTACCGCGAGCAGTTCGACGAGGCACATTCCTGGATCCGCCAGGTGGAGTGCGAGCAGAAACTGGTCATAGCCGGTAATCATGACTGCCGCAATGTAGGCTATCTGCACTTCGAACAGATCTTCGGCTCGCGGCATTACCGTTCCGAGGAGCTGGATTTTCGCATCTGCTGCGTTCCGGATGATGAAGGCATCCAGGAGCGGGTCAAGATCCTGGCGCTCGATTCCAACAAGCCCGACCTGAACGACGGGGAGATCGGCCGGGACAAGTATGACTGGATCGACCTGGAGTTCCCCAATCCTGAGGATTTCAAGATCTTCCTGCTGCATCATCACCTGGTGAGTATCCCCGGCACGGGCCGGGAACGTAATATCGTGCTGGACGCCGGCGACGTGCTTGACAAGCTGCGGGAAGTGGATGTGGACCTGGTGCTTTGCGGCCATCGCCATGTTCCCTATACATGGCCTCTAGCTGACATGCTTATCATCAGCAGCGGCACGGCCAGCACCTGGCGCACCCGCGGCTTTATCCAGCCTTCATACAACATAATCACGATTGAACCTGCGACGATCACGGTCGCCAACAAGACGCCCGGCGATACGGTATCGAAAAAGCAGAGTTTTCCGCGTAAGCCCCGGCGGCTGCGGCGGGTCTAGAGCGCACCCAGGTGCCGGCGCGAAAGCGGCACTCGATCGGCACCAGGCAGGTCGAAAGCGGCGCTACATTTCTTGACACTCAACCCCGCGAAAGATAAGCTTTCGCCGTTCGAGCTTTGGGGGGAGTCCATTCCGGCGCATCATGGCGCCGTCAAAGGCGAATGGTTCACCCGACCGCCATCAACCAGACAGGAGAGTGATGACCATGGTGAAGTCCCGCAGGTTGTTCCTGATAATCCTCGTACTGATGGGACTGTTGCTGTCGACAACGGTCGCTATCGCGGGTTGTGGGGAAGAGAAGACGACGTCGTCGGCCACTACTGCCACTACCGCGACCAAGGATGCTGCAACCGTCATCAACGACAGGGCGCTGCAGGTCCTGGCTTCCAATCCTGTTGCTCCTGATGATTACGCCTCAAACGCGATCGGCGGCACCGCTCTGGCAAGCAAGCTTGCGGATCCTGCTCAGAACAGCAAGATCTATCTGCTGGATGTCCGCAAGAAGGCCGACTTCGACAAGGGCCATATTGCTGGAGCCAGCCAGGTCGAGTTCCCCCAGTGGGCAGCTCCTGAGAATCTGAGTAAATTGCCCAAGGACAAGAAGATAGTAGTTATCTGCTACACCGGGAATACCGCTGCCCAGACGGCTGGTGGCCTGAGGATGCTGGGATATGACGCTGCAATTCTGAAGGCAGGCATGATGGGCTGGGACGGCAGCGGCAAGGACGGCGCGATCGCCGAGCTCAACAGCGCGGCCGGTCCGGTTGTTACGACCCCTGCTGGATCTTCCAGCGCAGCGCCGTCGACCGAAGCCTTCAGCAAGCCATCCGACGCGGATTATAAAGTGCTCGCAGAGAAGGCAAACAAGGTTTTCACCACGATGCCCAGCGGTGGTGGCGACTATAACCTGAACACGACCACGGCAGCCAAGCTCAGCACGGCCTTGAGTGGCGCTGACAAGCCGTTCGTGCTTGATATCCGCAGCAAGGACGACTTCAACAAGGGACATATCGATGGCGCCACCCACATCGATTTCGCTGCCCTGGCAGTGCCCGATAACCTGAAGATGCTGCCCAAGGACAAAAAGATCGTGGTTGTCTGTTACACAGGTAACACAGCTGCGCAGGCTACCACTATCCTGCAGATGCTTGGTTACGACGCAGCTGTACTCAAGTTCGGCATGATGGGCTGGGACGGCAGTGGCAAGGACGCATACATCACCGACATCAGTTCGGCCAGCAATCCGGTGGTGACCGGCTAGTCGAATCGTAGAACATAGCTTGTCCGCGACGCAGGTCGTGTTCCGCAGCGGCAAGCAGTAGAGGATATGCAATGTGATAGCAGGGGCGCGGCCGAAGGCCGCGCCCCTTGTTGTTCCACCTGAAAGCCTGGTGATCGGGGCGCGGTGGGTGCGTTGCGGCAGCCCGTTTTTGTTCCAATGATTCTTCTGTGATAGTTTCCTCCCATGGACGCCCTCACAGTTCAGTTTCCCGGATCCGGGGTCGAGACCTGGATCCTGTTGCCACCCCTAGTGGCGTTTGTCGTCTCTACTTTCACCTCAATGGGCGGCGTCTCCGGCGCCTTCATCCTGCTGCCCTTCCAGATGAGCGTGCTCGACTTCACCAGCCCGTCGGTCAGCTCCACCAACTTCATCTACAACATCGTAGCGATACCCAGCGGTGTCTACCGGTATTTCAGGGAAGGGCGCATGGCCTGGCCGCTGACCTGGGTGGTGCTGGTCGGCACCCTGCCGGGCCTGCTGATCGGTTATTACCTGAGGATCAGATATCTGCCGGACCCAAGCTCGTTCAAACTGTTTGTTGGCTGCGTGCTGCTCTACATCGGCGGCCGGCTGCTCTATGAGCTTACAGGGTGGGCGCAGGCAGGCCGGCAATCGCGCGGTGATCTCGACCTGAAGTTCGCGATGCGAAGCCGGATGATGCGGGAGCAGCGCCAGTCACGTACCGCTGCAGGTCTGCCTCCGGAGGCGGTGGTGAGGACTGTTTCGTTCAGCCTGAAGCGGATCGAGTACGAGTTCTGGGGCGAGCGTTTCAGTTTCAGTGTGCCGGCGATGCTGTTACTGGCGTTCGTGGTCGGAGTCATCGGCGGCACCTATGGCATCGGCGGTGGCGCCATCATCGCACCGTTCTGCGTCGCGGTATTTCGCCTGCCCGTATATACGGTTGCCGGCGCGGCGTTACTGGGGACTTTTCTGACCTCTATCCTTGGGGTCGTCATCTATAGCGTTGTGCCGATCGCGGGCGCCGACGGAGTCGCTACAACCTGGCCGCCAGATATTGCCCTTGGCGTGTTATTCGGAATCGGTGGTTTCGCGGGTATGTACCTTGGTGCGCGGCTGCAGAAGCATGTTCCGCAGAAGCTCATCAAGGCAATGCTGGGGATCATGATCGTGGCGCTGGCGCTGCAGTATATCGGGCAGTATTTTGTGGGGTAGATAACCAGGGGGACACATAACCAGTGGGACACGTTACTTAATTACTAATTAAAGTGACACATTAATAATGGATCCATAACCAGCAAACATCGATTATGTCCCTATTTTCATTATTGGTTTCGGGATGTGAATGGATTTCGTGGTTCAATCGTGACTTTGCTGAGGGTATTTGAGCCAGGATATGACAATACGTTACACTTAATAATGGAATTGGGAAAGATTAGTGAGGCGACGCTCACAATACCGACCTTAGTTTCCTCGAGTAGCGTCGCATGCAGCATAGTGTTCCTGGAATTTTAATGTGTCACTTTAATTAGTAATTAAGTAATGTGTCCCCCTGGTTTACATTGAGGATTTGTATGACCACCCCGGCACCAGCCCCTGAAAATGAAAAGAACAGCCACGCTTTCCCTGAAGCGATCGGCGAGTTGCTGCATGAGATACTTTCCCGGCGGGCGCTGAGCGTCCTGGGCTCGACCCCCCTTGAGGAGGGTGAGTACATCGCCCATGGCCTCTGGGGTCATGAGCTGGCTGCGAAGCTCGCAGACGAAGAGCGGGATGAGGATATCTATCTGCTCGACGTCCGCAGCCGCGAGGCTTTCGAACAGGGCCATATCGAGGGCGCCCATCATGTCGAGTTCAGCCAATGGGCTTCGCGGGAGAACCTGGAGCTTCTCCCGCGCAAACACAAGATCATCGTCATCTGCGAGACTGGTCTCGCCGCCGCCCAGGTCGTCGCGGGCCTGCGCCTGCTCGGTTACGATGCCGCCGTCCCCAGGACCGGCATGAGCGGCTGGACGCAGACGCATATGACCGAGAGCCTGGTCGAGGAATTCCAGTCGGCGAAGTATCCAGTCAAGCGGGTGCCGCCTACCGACGGCTACGCCCCGGCGCCGAAGGACGCGATCTTCCACGCGCCCGAGGACCACGAATATGAACTTATCGCCGAGCGCATCCATGAAGTCTTCAGCCAGATGCCCACTGTTCAAAGCAGTATCGATGATGGTTCCGCGCATATCCATCCGGCCCATATCATCACCGCCCGCGAGCTGAACGCGATACTGCAGGACGAGCTGGCCCGCGAGGGCATCTTCCTGCTTGACCTGCGGCGGGAGGAAGACTTCGAGGGTGTCGGCCATATCGAGGGCGCGCTGCGGATGGATTTCGACGCCGTCGCCGTCCCGGGAAACCTGGAGCTGCTACCGAAAGACCGCAGGATAGTCACCATTTGCTATACCGGCAATCTTGCGGCTCAGCTGGCGGCAGTGCTGCGTTTTCTCGGCTATGACGCCGCGGCGCTGGCTTACGGTATGATCAGCTGGACGCGCACGCCGACCACCTACCTGTATCTGAAGGATATCCAGAAAGCGGATAATCCGCTGGTTTGATGGCCGGTGGCTGTGACCGGCGTGGTCGCTAATCTTGTGAGCTTTCGGCAGGCGGATCGGTTTCTTCCTCGATCTCCTTCTTCTCTTCACGCCGGTCCCTCTTGCCGTACTTTGCTTCGGAATGATATCCGGCGCCGCTCTGGGGCTTGCCGGCGAACGGGTTTCTCGGCTTCTTCGGCGCCGGCCCGCCCTTTTTCGGTTTTTTCCTGATATCTTTTGCCATTTTTATTTTTTCTCCGGGCTCTCTACGATGAGTGTCACCGGCCCGTCGTTCACCAGTTCCACTTCCATCATGGCCCCGAATTCTCCAGTCTCCACTTTTAGCCCGGCCTCGCGCAGATGGCTGACGACTTCCTCATAAAGCTTTTCCGCCAGCTCCGGCCGTGCGGCCCGGGTGAAGCTTGGGCGGTTGCCCTTGCGCGCATCCCCAAGCAGGGTGAACTGGCTGATGACCAGCAACTCGCCGCTCACGTCGCTCACGGAGCGGTTCATCAGCCCTTCGTTGTCGCCGAAGATCCGCAGCCTTGCCAGTTTGCCGGCGATGAACCTCGCGTCGGCCGAATCGTCGCCATCAGCCACACCCAGCAGCACAACGAGCCCATGGCCGATCTCGCCTGCGACGTTGCCATCGACCAGCACGCGCGCTCGCGTTACTCTCTGGACCGCGGCGATCAAGTGGCATCTTCTACGATCATGGGCGATCTTCCATATTGGACAACTCACGCATGGCCTCAAGTTTAAATCGCTGCGGCGCAAGTTGAAAGGGCGGCCTTTTTAGAACAGAATCAGGGGGACGATGGCCACGCCTGACAACAGAAATCGCAAACCGCGAAAAAACCGGTTCGGCAGGAATCTGTCTCCGCTACTGCCGCTTGTGTTTCTGACCGCAATCATCACCTTCTCAGGCGCCGCTGGCTGCGGCGAAGCCGAGCAGACGATTCCAGGAACTCCTTTCAGGCAGGGCGCCATCAGCAGAAAGACCGCCGTCATGGCTGATCGACTGGACAAGCGCGTGACCAATCTGGTCGTCACCATCCCGGCGAAGAAATACCAGGCATCGCTCCAGGAGAAACAGCGCATCGGCTCCATCGAGATTCCGCGCCTCGGCATCCGCGAGTGGGTCATCCAGGGTTCGTCGACCGAATCCCTGAAGCTGGGCGCGGGACATATCGAGGGTACTTCCATCCCGGGGCTCGGCGGCAACTTCGCCATCGCCGGGGACCGGGTGCTCTATTCGGCCCCGTTCCTGCGGATGGAACAGCTGGAGCCCGGTGACGAGCTGCTGGTCCATATGCCGTATGGAGAATTCACCTACCAGGTTGAGATCAAGACGAACGTGGATCCCACCGAAGTCAGCGTGCTCAAGCCCAGGGGCTATGATTCCGTCACCCTGAGCACCTGCGATCCCCCCTGGGGGCTATCAACACGCATCATCATCTTCGCCAAGCTGGTCAAAACGGAGCCCAGGGCAGCCTGAGTGCCAGAGCTGGTCAAAAAGGCAAGCCTGTACATCCTTTTCACGGCTCTGCTTATGGGAACGCTCTGGCGGGGCGGATATTTCCCGGAGCAGAAATGGCCGTTCGCCCTGGCTTTGCTGACCGCGGGCGCAGTGGAGATCGCGGCAACGGTCGCTTACGGCCGTGCGACCGCCCTTCGCTCGATCAGCCTCTGGTCGCTGGTGGCGTTCTGCCTCTTCGCTGTCGCCACCCGTTTCTGGAGTGTCACTCCGGGGGCTACCGAGCGGGAAACGATGCTGCTGCTTGGTTATCTAGCCGCCTTTTTTGTGGTTCGCACCCAGCTGACACGTTATGGTGAACGGACTCTTGGCTCCATCGCTTCCTGGCTGGTCTATACGGCGACGTTCACTGCTGGCTGGGGGCTGGTCACCTTCCTCTGGAGATGGGGGCCGTACGCCGCCATGCTCGACAACGTCTTCCGCGCTGGTTCGTCCTTCGAGTATTCCAACGCCCTCAGCTGCTTCTCACTGATGGCTCTGCCGGTCACGGTGGCCATGCAGCGGCGGGCGAAGCGGGAGGACCGTTCCCTGCTTGCGGTCGCCGTCAGCCTGCAGGCATCGGCGGTTTTGATCAGCTATGCCAGGTTCGGCATGCTGGCACTGGCGGTCCTCTCTTTATACCTGGTGCTGAGCGGCTGGCGCGGCGGCTTCATGCTCTCCACACTCTTCTCGCTGATGGCGTCGCTGCCGATCGCAGTGGCGGCGACGATGACGTCAGAGTCGAAACAACCGTTCGCCGGCCTGGCCATCTCGCTGACCATTCTCGTCATTGTCTGGCTGGTGGAGCACTATATGGACGAGCCCAGGTTCCGAAAAATTTTCCAGGTGGTCGCGCTGGCGGCCGCTGCCGGGGGCCTGGCAGCCGCGGCGATTCTAGCGACCCGGAGTGAGCGCATGCGGGTCATCCTCTCCACCCGTTTCAGCGACGGTTTCAGCCCCGCCCGCCTTTTGCCGCACCGGCTCGATACCTGGGAAGGGGCGATGGACGCCTTCCGGGTGCAGCCGGTCAGGGGCTCCGGCCTCGGTTCCTTCAGCCAGGTCTTCACTGAGCACACCATCGCCGTCTACACCAAGTATGCCCACAATCTGTTCCTGCAGATGGCCGTGGATACGGGGGTGATCGGCATTGCGCTGCTGGGGCTGTTCATCGGCTACATCCTTGTGCTGAGCGCCTGGCGGATCATCGCGGCATCTCATCCCCTGGTCCGCGCGCTAGCGCTATCGAGCCTTATATTCATCAGCTACAACATGTTCGACTGGGAATGGTATGTGCCGGCGCTGACGGCGTGGTTCATGGTCGGGGCGGCGAGCCTGGAGGGCTACTCAACGGAACCTGACGAAAATACGATGTAGCAACGGTCATTGATACTGTAAAGGATGAGCAGTAGTAATCAGCCAGAGTTATAAAAATATCCTGAAGTCCTGGATCGGCTTCAATATGCTGGGTATGTTTGGTGGGTTTTGGGTAGGCGGGGTCTCAACTTTTTCTTTGCTGTCTATCATTGCAGCAGTCAGCAATTTTGATATGGAGACATCAAACTCGACATCCGCTGAGCTTCTGACATTCTCATTACTAGGACTTTGTTACGCCGCTGTACTTGGAGCGATGCAATGGCAACTGTTGCAGCGGCTACAGCTCATACCGATGTGGAAGCTATGGATCGTACCAAGTTCGCTCGGAGGATTACTCGCAGGTCTTTCAGTAATAGCAATCCCTGAGTTATGGAAATTTTTCGAAGTGCCTGGCCCTTCTGAAGGGTTCGCTTACGGCGTTCTTTGGGGGGCATCAGAAGGTTTTGTTTCTGGTGTGTTTTTATCCGCACCACAGCTCTATTATTTCAGGCCGGTTTTGCGAAAGACGCCATTATGGGTTCTGGCAAATATCTTTGCCTGGTCAATTGTGTTCATTCTTTTGGCAATCGGACCAGACGATGAGGGTTGGTCAGTACTTCTTACGCTTCCCGCTGCTTTCTTTGTCAGTGTGATCACAGGATTGGCCCTTATTCTACTTCTATGGCTGAACCGGGATGCATTGGCTGATAACAATCCTGAAAAGGAGCAGACATGAACAAGGTAAATATCGGACCCCGAAACAGCCTCTATCCTTCACTGACCACTCTTGTGGGCACGGTTGTGGACGGCAGGCCCAACTTCATCACCATCGCCCACGTGGGCATCATGACCATGAAGCTGATCTCCTTCGGGGTCGGAAAGACTCATTACAGCAACCAGGGTATCAGGCAGAACGGCTGCTTCAGCGTCAACATCCCCTCTGAAGAGCTGGTCGTAAAAACCGATTACTGCGGACTGGTCAGCGGCAGGAAGGAAGACAAGTCAGCGCTGTTCGATATCTTCAATGGCGAGCTGGAAGGTGCGCCGATGATCAGCGAATGCCCCATCAATATGGAGTGTCGCCTCGAGCAGACTATCGAGTTGCCGACCCACGACGTCTTCGTCGCTGAGGTCGTGGGAACTTACGTGAACGAGGATCTCATCGAATCGGACAAAGTCGACATCTCCCGGCTGAAGCCGCTGCTCTTCGACATGAGCAGCAGGAAATACTGGTCGCTTGGTCCGGAGGTCGCTAAATGCTGGAGCGTGGGAAACGATTTGAAGGGCAGTTGAAGTAGATGCCGCAGATTACCTTGCGAGGACATCCGCTATCACAAACCCCGCATAAACCACGCTGATTATCCCATTCATGGTCATGAAGGCAGTGTTGATCCGTGAAAGGTCCTTCGCCGAGACGATGGCGTTCTCATAAGCAAGCAGTCCCGCGACGACGCCTACCCCGATGAAATAGATCAGACCCAGACCGAGCACGAGCCCTACTTCCAGCATCAGAGCCGCGGCTAGCAGATGGAAACCGCGAGTGACCAGCAGGGCTCCAGAGACTCCCAGCGACACCGGCAGGGAATGGATGCCTTCTTTCCGGTCGAAGTCCACATCCAGGCAGGCATAGATTATGTCGAAGCCGGCGATCCAGAAGGTCACCACCCCCATGAGCAGAAACGGCTCCCACGAGAGCTTCCAGGTGAGCGCGACCCAGGCGCCCACAGGAGCCAGGCCGATAGTGGCGCCGAGAAAGACATGGCACAGCGAAGTGAAACGCTTGGTGTACGGATAGATGACGAACGCCGCCACCACGATTGGCGACAGGTACCATGTGATCGGAGGAAGCTGGTAGAGGCCTATGGCCAATATTGCCAGCGAGAGGCCGCAAAAACCGATTCCCTGGCCAAGCGTCAGCGCCCCCGCCGGTATCTCACGACCGGCAGTTCGCGGGTTCCTGGCGTCGATCTCGTGGTCGATTACCCGGTTGAGTCCCATAGCCAGGCTGCGCGCCGCCACCATGACCACGGTGATCCAGAACAGTCTGTTTATCGGAGGCATCCCTCCCCAGGCGAGAAAGGCGCCGGCGTAAGCGAACGGCAGGGCGAAGATGCTGTGCTCGAATTTGACGAACCGGGCGAACAGGCCAGGTAGTTTCAGCGGCGAGGTGTCGGAGGCGTCAGCCGGCATGGCATATGATGTATGGCGCTTCAGGCGACGTGGCTGCGCGCCCATCCATCTGGCTCATCCCAGGTCGATCCCGAGGCGGGACCACTTCTCGTCGACCATCTTCCTGACCTCTTCGGTCATGGCGATATCGTCGGGCCACTCGCGCTCGTGCCCTTCACTGGGCCAGGTCTTGGTGGCGTCGAGGCCCATCTTGGCGCCATAGTTGGCCGTAGGGCTGGAATGGTCGAGCACGTCCAGGGGGCCTTCGGTGAGCAAGACGTCCCGCTTCGGATCGACGTTGTTGAACACCCGCCAGGCGACTTCGCTCTCGTCATGCACGTTCACATGCTCGTCGACGATCACCACGAACTTGGTCAGAGACATCATGCCGAGTCCCCAGACCGCGCTCATGACCTTCTTGGCGTGCATGGGATAGCTCTTCTTGATTGACAGGATGGCACAGTTGTGGAAAACGCCTTCCAGCGGCAGGTTCATGTCGACCATCTCCGGCAATGTCATCCGAAGCAGCGGCAGGAACAGCCGCTCGGTGGCCTTCCCCAGAAAACAGTCCTCCATGGGTGGGCGGCCGACAATGGTGGTCGCGTAGATCGGGTCGCGACGGTGGGTGATGCAGGTCAGGTGGAAGACGGGATAATCGCCCGCCAGTGAATAATATCCGGTGTGGTCGCCGAAGGGACCCTCGCGCCGCAGCTCGCCCTTCTCGACATACCCTTCGAGGATGATCTCGGCGGTTGCGGGAACTTCCATGTCGATGGTTTTACATTTGACCATCTCCACCGGGCTGCCCTTGAGGAAACCGGCCAGCATCATCTCATCTATGCCCTTAGGTAGCGGCGCTGTCGCCGCGTAAGTCGTCGCGGGGTCGGTGCCGATGGCCACCGCGACTTCGACGCGCTCACCGCCGGCGCGGAAGTTCTCGGCGCCGTCCTTATGTATATGCCAATGCATGCCGGTGGTGGCGGCGTCGAATTTCTGCAGGCGGTACATGCCGGCGTTGCACCGACCGTCGGGATCCTTTGTGAAGACGACCGGCAGGGTGATGAAAGGTCCACCGTCGCCGGGCCAGGTCTTGAGGATCGGCAGGGCGTCCAGGTTCGGCTGTTCCATGACCACTTCCTGGCAGGGAGCGTTCTTGACCATCTTCGGCGCCGAATCCGCCAGATTCTTGAGCTTGCCGAGCGCCTTGACCTTGGCGACGATGCCCTGGGGCACCTGCATCTCGAGCACACCGCCCAGCTCCGCGGCGATGTCATCGAGGTCGCCGCCGCCGAGGGCCATGCTCATCCTCTTCATGCTGCCGAACTGGTTGATCAGCACCGGCATGTTCGAGCCTTTGGCGTTGCGGAACAGCAGCGCCGGCCCGTCGGCCTTGCTGACCCGGTCGGTGATCTCGGTGATCTCGAGTTCCGGATCCACCGGTTCGTCGATCTCCACCAGCTCGCCCTCGCGCTTCAGCGCTTCGATGAATTGTCTCAGATCGTCAATGGCCATCAGGACTCACCTCAGATATCAGCTTCCATGGAAGAAGTATGTCAGTTTTTATGGAAGAAGTCGGCTTCTATATTACTAAATCTTTCGCGCAGGCCGGGGGCGCGGTTGGCCGGGCCGGTGTCACTATCGCCGGAGTCGTCGACGATGATTTCACTGCCGGACAGCAACTCCTCCAGCCTGTCTTCCAGTTTATCCAGCTCTGCAAACGCGGGTATCCCGGAATCGGGAGCAGCGCCGCCGCTGGAAACAGAGGCCGCGCCTATCGGGCCACGGCCAATGGATGACATCCTTGCGGCCAGGCCTAGCGTAGTCACTGCCCAGGCTTTCGCCGCCAGCCCCGGGTCCTGCCGCTCACAATGGATATACGAGCACAGCCGCACCAGTTCGGCGAGCGCCTCGACGCAGGCCAGGTCTTCGAGACCGGCGATGGCCTCCAGCCCGCGGGCGTACATATAATCACCGGCGAGCAAGTTGAAGTTACCGTCGTCCTGGCGCAGCAGGCGGCTCTCGCCGTAATGGAGCAGGTATCCTTCGAAGATATATTCGATGCCGAGCCTGAAGTTTTCCAAAACCTTTGTCTCACCTGAATAACTGATATCAATATCAGCGGCGCCTCCGGCTGAACCGGATTCCCTTTCATCTGCGCCAGAAGCATCCATGAAAAGGTCGGAGTATCCCGCCGATACCGGCATCTCAGTTTCAGGCTTCAGCCGGTCGCCAAAGAGGCTGCTGTCGGCCATGATGTTGCGGCGTATCTCCTTGAGGGTGTTAGCGGTATGGGTTCCGGAGCTGGTCATCGCGGCGGACGGTCGCTACTTGTCCAGGTAGAACGAGAGCGTCATCAGCTCGGTGGAGAGGTCCACCTGGCGCAGGATGACTGGCTTCTCGCTGGCGGCCCGGATCGGCGCGAAGTTGAGCACCGAGGGCACTCCCGCGTCCACTACCTGGTCGATGACTTCCTGGGCTGCCGCCGAGGGCGTGGTGACGATGGCGATGTGCACTTCGTGTTCCTGAAGGAATTTTTTCAGCTCCGTGATCGGCAGAACCGGACCGGCGCCCCGGTCGTTGCCGATGACCGCCGGGTCGGCGTCGAACATGCCGATGAGGTTGAATCCCTGCCGCTGGAAGCCGCGGTATAGCGCCAGCGCCGTGCCCAGCTTTCCCGAACCGACGATGATCACGTTCCAGGAACGGTTGAGGCCGAGGCATTTCTTGAGCTCATCGATCAGGCGTTCGACGTCGTAGCCGACGCCGCGGATGCCGAACTCGCCGAAATAGGAGAGGTCTTTGCGGATCTGTGCCGGGTTGGTACCGACCTCATCCGCGAGCTGGCGGGAGGATACAGTAGTGGTGCCACGGCTCTGGATCTCCTGCAGCTTGCGCAGATATTGCGACAGGCGCGGCACGGTAGCCGCCGGGATCGAATGTTTTCTGGAATTCTGTGCCATAAAGGAGCCCGGCTTCAGGACCCCAGGAATGCCGCAGCCGCCTCGGCGGTGCGGGCGAGATCGTCATCGCTGTGGGCAAGGGAAACGAAAGCAGCTTCGAACTGGGAAGGCGCCAGGTAGACGCCCGAGTCGAGCATGTGTTTGAAATATTCGGCGTAACGTCCGGTGTCGCTGGCCTTCGCGGATTCGAAATCGGTGACCGGCCCTCCGGTGAAAAACAGGGTCATCATCGAGCCGACCCGGTTCTGGCAGACCGCGGCGCCGTCACCAGCCGCGCCAGCGCCAGCCGCCTCGGCCAGCTTCCCCGCCAGCCAGGCTGATTTTTCTTCAAGGGTGTCATAGATGCCGGGCTTGCCCAGCTCTGTGAGCATCGCCAGGCCGGCGGCCATCGCCAGCGGATTGCCCGAAAGCGTTCCCGCCTGGTAGGTGCTGCCCGCGGGCGCCACTGTCTCCATGATCTCCCGGCGGCCGCCGAAGGCGCCCACCGGCATGCCGCCGCCGATGATCTTGCCGAGGCAGGTTATGTCGGCAATCACCCCGAAGCGCTCCTGGGCTCCGCCGTAGGCCACGCGGAAACCGCACATGACCTCGTCGAAGATCAGAACTGCTCCATACTCGGTTGCGATCTCACGCAGTCCTTCGAGAAAACCCTCGGCTGGAGGGACCACGCCCATATTGCCGGCGACCGGCTCCAGGATTATCGCGGCCACCTGTTCGCCCTCGGCTGCCATGAGCTCCTTCACGTGCTCCAGGTCGTTATAGCGGGCGAGGATGGTGTCCGCCGAGGTGCCCTTGGTGACGCCGGGGCTGTCGGGCAGCGAAAGCGTCGCCACGCCCGAGCCTGCCTGCACCAGCAGGCTGTCCACGGCGCCGTGATAGCAGCCGATAAACTTGATGATCTTTTCCCGGCCGGTGAAACCGCGGGCTACCCGGAGTGCGCTCATCGTGGCTTCGGTGCCGGAGTTGGTCATGCGCACCATCTCGATGGAGGGGACTGCGTCGACGACCTTTCGCGCCAGCTCGACCTCGAGCGGGCTGGGGGCGCCGAAGCTGGTGCCGTTCTTCAATGTCTTCTCAAGCGCGTCCTGAACCGCCGGATGGCAGTGTCCCAGGATCAGCGGGCCCCACGAGCCCACGTAATCAATATAATCGTTGCCGTCCACGTCGTACATGCGGCTGCCCTCGCCGCGGGCGATGAACAGTGGATCGGTTCCCACTGAGCGCATGGCCCGTACGGGGCTGTTGACTCCGCCCGGCAGCAGCTTCTGGGCTGCGGCGAAAAGTTCCTGTGATTTAGATGTATCCAAAATCTGCTCCTGGTTGTTGATTCCTGCCGGCGCCGCTGATCCCGCCGCCTCGGCGACACGGCGCCTAGCGCTGCGGCCGGCTACTTCAGCCAGCCGGCGACATCCTTGGCGTGATAAGTGATGATCGTATCGGCGCCGGCCCGGCGGATAGCGGTCAGCGTCTCCAGCACCACTCGCTTCTCATCGAGCCAGCCCTTCGACGCCGCGGCTTTGACCATGGCGTATTCGCCGCTGACATTATAAGCCGCCAGCGGGAACTTGGTCTCCTGCTTCACGCGGTAGATTATATCCAGGTAGGGAAGGGCCGGCTTGACCATCACCATGTCGGCGCCTTCCTCGATGTCGAGCAGCACCTCGCGCACGGCTTCGTCGCTGTTGCGTGAGTCCATCTGGTAGGAGCGCCGGTCGCCGAACTCCGGTGTCGACTCGGCTGCTTCCCGGAACGGACCGTAATAGGCCGAGGCGAACTTGGCGGCGTAAGACATGATCGGCGTGTTGATGAAGCCCTCGCTGTCGAGCGCCCCGCGGATCGCCGCGACCCGGCCGTCCATCATGTCCGAAGGGGCGACGATGTCGGCGCCGGCTTCGGCGTGGGAAACCGCCATCTTGGCAAGCATCTCCAGGGTGAGGTCGTTGTCCACGTCGCCGTCCTTGACGATGCCACAGTGTCCGTGACTGGTGAACTCGCAGAGGCAGACGTCGGTGATGACCAGCAGCTCGGGGACCTCTTCCTTGAGGGCCGCGACCGCCATCTGGATGATTCCCTCTTCGTCATAAGCGCTGGTGCCGGCCTCGTCCTTCTCCGCCGGGATGCCGAACAGCAGCACGCCGGGGATGCCCAGGTCGCGCACCTGCTTGGCTTCCTCGACCAGGTTGCTGATGGAAAACTGAAAACAGCCGGGCATCGACTCGACTTCTATACACTTGTCCTCGCCGTGGGTTACGAACAGGGGGTAGATCAGGCGGTCCGGCAGCAGGTCGGTCTCGCGGACCAGGTCTCGGATCTGCTGTGACTGCCTCAGACGGCGCATTCTGTAAGTGGGAAAGTACACCTCGGGAACTCCTTTGGCAGGTATTTTTCAGTCAGGAATGACTTGTGGCTTTTTTCACTAGCCACCTTGAGTATATTAACGCAGGATTCGTGGGTGGTAAAGCTGAGGGGGAGCGGCGGAAGGATGTTCCCGCCTTCGCTTAAGCGTCTTCGACAAGACGCTGCGGCGGGAACATCCTTCCGCCGCCGGCTGGTTCAGTCTACATACGGCCGGCTCTCGGCTGTTTCTGAGCCCGGTTTCACACTGCCTTCGGACGGGAGGCCGCTATTCCCCGGCGATTTCCTGCTCGATTTTTTTCATGACCTCGGTCACCAGCTCTACATAGGCCGGGGCGGCCTCGAACGGCGGCTGGCCGTTGAGGTCGGCTTGCCTGACTTCTTCCATCAGGGGCAGGCAGCCGATGACGTGGAACTTTTCTTTCAGCCCTTCACAGAAGGATTCATCCGCCGGGGTCACTTTGTTCACAACCATCATCACCCTGGAGATGCCGATATCGGCGGCGAGGCTGGTGATGGCCTCTGCGGTCTGGATGCTTCGCCGCCCTGGCTCCACCACCATCAGCATGGCGTCGACCCCCCGGGCCGTAGCTCTGCCCAGGTGCTCGATGCCTGCTTCCATATCGACGATCACGATCTCTTTCTCGTTGAGCATGAGGTGGCTGAGCAGCGATTTCAGCAGCGCTGACTCGGGGCAGACGCAGCCGCCGCCGCCCTTCTTGACCGTACCCAGCCTCAGGAGCCTGACGCCATGTGCTTCCGTGGACAGGCTCTCGGGCAGGTCGTCCACCCTGGGATTCATCTTGAAGACAGGAGCCATGCTGCCGGGCTCAGAGCCGGTGCGCTCACGGATCAGCTCCCTCATCTCGGAGATCGGGGTAATCGCCGCGGCTGCTTCCTGATCGATGCCGATCGCGGACGCCAGGTTGGCGTCAGGGTCGGCGTCGACGGCATACACCCTGTTGCCGTTTCCCGCATAGATGCGGGCCAGGGTGCCGGCGATTGTGGTCTTGCCGACCCCACCTTTTCCGGTGATTGCCAGTTTCATGGGTTTTACTCCAGTTTTATAGGTTTATCCCCACAATCAGCTTCATATCTATTATGGCCACTTGGCACTATATTGACGCGCACTTCATTCCGCTTTACATACTCAGCATATCATCGGAGCGTGGCTTTAACGGACAGAAAGTGGGAGATTCCCATGTCATTGTCGACCGTGCCCGGTTCAGCAAAACACCATAAATGTGGTCATAATTCAAAAAATTTTTCTAAGGGAATTCCCTTACTAAATTAAGATAAATGTATTTTTTAGCATACCCTAGGGGGCATTTTGTACTAAATAATTGGTCATTGTTAACCATTAACTCACGGAAACAGCATCATGTAATCATGCTCAATTTAACTAATATAGTTACCTATGTGTCTATGTTCATCCGGTGAAAGGCGAGCTGCGCCGCGTATACAGCTCCAGGAAAGGATGGACGGAAGGAGCGTCAGGCGGGGCGAAGTTGCCCCGGCGAAGCCGGCGTTCATCACCACTTCCGCCTTCATCTGTTCCAGTAAGCAGGAATCGCGGCCATACACCCGGGCCGGCCGGTTCATCCGGATGAACAGGCAGTCATTAGTCTCATTTGGATGCGACAGGAGGTGATGTGACAAACCAGCAGGAAGCACTTCCGTGCGCCGGCCAAGCGCACGCTTTTGACCCAGACCGAGTCTTTACTAACGCAAGTAGGAGGATGAAGGGATGAAAGCAAGTTATAAGATCAGCCTCGTGGCCGTACTGGCTATGAGCCTGGCTCTCGTTATGATCCTGGGAGCCAGCATGGGCAGCGCCGCTGCGCCGGACCCTCAGCTCACCAATGACCTGGTACTGATGGCTAACGGTGGCGCAGGCGCCAACAACATCAAAGTCATCGATATCGACGGCATGGCTGTCGTCAACACGATCGCTGGCGGCACGTCGCTGGCGAACAACCACGATACTATCCTCGACAGCAGCGGTCGGTACCTCTGGAATACTAATAACAGCCTCGCTGCAGGCAAGGCCAGGGTCACCAAATTCGACCTGGGCACTCTGACTGAGGTCGGTGTGTACGATACAGCTGCCGCCGACATGTATGCCTTCACGACCGGCTTCTGCGGTATCGAGTACAACCAGAACAACAAGGCCAGTGGTGAGATATGGGCAGCCAGCATGTCGGGTGTCGCAACCAATGGTGGTATCTACAAGTTCAACGAAGCGAATCCCAATGGCTCCCCCTGGGTTTATATGGACGTCAGCGCCGGTACTGATAGCGGCCAGACCTGCGGTATTGGCTGGAACGCTTCAAACACGGTGGCTTATGCTTCCCTGATGGGCGCCAAGAAGACCACTGAGAGCTCCTGGCCAGGCGGCGGTGTGACCCGCTCGGTCCTCGAGACTACTCCGCTTCATCAGCTGGACGTCGACAAGACCAACGGCATCATCTACACAACCGCCGGCAAGGATGTCACCGGCATGGGTTACATCGACATCATCGATGCTTCGACCATGACCCTGGTGAACCACCTGGCTACCGGTAATCCCAGCCAGCCTCATGATGCTGAGATCGCCCATGGCGGCTTCATGTATGTCCATTCCCGCGAGGGTATGCCGACTGAGCCCAAGGGCGTTCTGATGATCTTCGACATCGGCGGCGGCACGGCCGGTGGCACAAGCATCAACCCGGTCCTGATCGGCACCATTCCTGATCAGGGTACCAGCACCGTATCCTGCGGTAACGAGACGCTGGTCAAGAGCAACTACTGTGCCCAGCCTTCGCTGAGCATCAGCAAGAACAGCGTGTACTGGGCCAGCTATGCTGACTACACCGCCATGAAACTGTCGGTTGACTACAGCATCGGCAACGCCGCTGGCGGAACTCACGCCTACGCGGTCGAGCTGGTTGGCACAGTAAATACCCAGGGTGTCATTCTCGATACCGTCACTCCGATGAGCATCGGAAACATCCCGGCTGGAAGCAGCGCCCCAGTGACGCTCAAGTACAACATCCCAGTCGGCGTAGCGGCCTTCCAGTCGACGGCTTACGCCACAGCGAAGGACCTCTGCAACAATACCTATGAGTATCCTGGTGCATGGCCGGGAGGCCCCCTGTACTAGGGGTGAGCTCCAGGTAATCGAGATATGACGAGAAAGGAGAAACGCGATATGACCGCAAAGAAAAACGATCATCGTGAGCCTTACGCGAAGCCGGAACTGGTGAGGCATGATAACTTGAAGGACATCACCTTCGAGTGCCCCCAGTGGCAGTGCAGCGTAGTGGTTCCGCCGCCGCCGGCCTAAGGCCAGTCCGGCGCAGATACAACTGGTATCAACGGGAGGATGGATCCGCAAGGATCCATCCTCCCTGTTGTTTTACACCAGACTTTCACTTTCAGGCCAAATAGATTCATCCGACGCCCTATTATTTATTTAGCTTCCCAAATCGGGGAAAAAATCAGGGTATACCCTTAAATACAATTTGCTGTTTTCTTCAAAAAGTATCACTTATAGGTATACCCCGGGGGGCTTATATCCCCCTCTAATTGAGTCTATATCATCATTAAATTAGACCATTTGCATCATGTAAAAACCCTAATTTCGAGTAAACTACTTGCATTATAAGTGTCGTTATCAACTATTCGGGAGAAATCGGAACGCGAAAGCGGTAGTTGGGTTACGGGCTTGGCATTATATTTATCGGCCGACGTGGAAGCTGCAGCATTCAGTAGAGTCGACGGTATCAATGAACTGAAGTCACCCAAAGTTCGGCGCGTGGTTTTGCGACCGCTTTTTACGGTTTCATCGGATCAGCACGAGACACTTACATTATTAATAACCCTCCCGGCCAGGAGGGGCATGAAAGGCAGGTGGTACACAGAGATAACAGGTAGTGCGGTACGGTGGGTAACGTACTTTTCTTTTTGTTTGACCCAGACCGAGTCTTTACTAACGAAGAAGGAGGGGAAGGGATGAAAGCAAGTTGGAAATTAGGGCTCGTGGCCATCATGACCATGAGCCTGGCTCTGATACTAATCCTCGGAGCCACTATTGGTAGCGCTGCAGCGCCGAATCCGGCACTCAGCAATGATCTACTCCTGATCGGTAACGGTGGCGCCGGCGCCAATAACATCAAGGTTGTCGATGTTGACGCCATGGCTACTGTGAACACAATCGCCGGCGGCACGTCGCTGGCCAACAACCACGGCACCATCGTGGACAGTACTGGACGTTATTTGTATAACACCAACAACGCTCTAGTCGGTACCGGCGCGACCGCCAAGACCAGGGTCACCAAGTTCGACCTGGGTACCCTGACTGAGGTTGGCGTCATGGACGGCGCCAGCGCTGACGGTTATGCTCTTGGTTCAGGCGCCTGCGGCATTGAGTGGAACCTGAACGATTCGTCTACTGGCAAGCTCTGGGTAACCAGCATGTCCGCCAGCACGACCAACGGCGGCCTCTATGAGGTCGACCAGACCACCGGTTTCACCGGCAGGTTCGTCGATAACACCGCTGGCGCAGATAACGGCGCGACCTGCGGTATCGGTTGGAACGCCAGTGGCTCCCTGGCTTATGGCGCAGCCATGAACGCCAAGAAGACCACCGAGATCACCAATCTCAGCAGCGGCACCCCCGCGCTTGGCGCGAGCGCCGTTTCCGCTACGGTGCTTCACATGATGACGACCGACAAGGTAAACGGCCTGGCCTATGTGGCCGCCGGTAAGGATGCAGCCAACAACGGTTTCATCGACGTAGTCGACCTGAGCACGATGACCGTCGTGAATCACATGCTGACGGGTAACCCGAGCCAGCCGCACGACGTCGAGATCTCCGCTGACGGTGGCTTCCTGTACTCGCACTCCCGCTTCGGCGGACCGGGCGGCACCACTGGCAACGCCGGTCTCCTGCTCATCTACGATATCGGTAATGGTATGGCTGGCGGCACCAGGTTAGCTCCGGTGCTGGTTGGCTCCATCGCTGATGAAGGTACAGCGACCACTTCCTGCGGTACCGAAGTGCTCGTGAAGAGCAGCTACTGCGGTTCCCCGGCACTCAGCCTCAGCAAGACCAGTGTACTCTGGGCCAGCTATGCTGATTACACAGCCGGACTGCTGACTGTCAACTACAGCGTTGGCAATAGCGGCATCAATGCCAACACCGTCCAGATCGTCGGTTCCACCAGCACTAACGGCGTCCTTCTGGCGACAGCTACTCCGGTTGCTGTAGGCAACATCGCCACCGGCGGCAGCGCTGCAGTAACACTGCAGTACAATGTGCCTGGTAGCGTAGCGAGCTTCTCAACTACGACCTACGCGACCGCCAAGGACCTGTGCAACAACACGTATGCCTATCCTGGGGCCATGCCCTAAGGGCTGATCCTGATAGGTTGATGTTGTTCACCTGCAAGCAAACTGACGTGAAAGGAGAACGCGATATGACTGCAAAGAAAAGCGATCATCGTGAGCCTTACGCGAAGCCGGAACTGGTGAGGCATGATAACTTGAAGGACATCACCTTCGAGTGCCCCCAGTGGCAGTGCAGCGTAGTGGTTCCGCCGCCGCCGGCGTAAGCCAGCAGGCATAAGTAACAGAAACACAGAAGGGATGGGCTCGCAAGAGTCCATCCCTTCTGGAACAATCCTGAAGAACCGGGTTTATGGGGTGCAAGCAGGGCGGAAAGGGAGTAAAATAGCAGGATCACTTCTGTTCCGCAAACTAAGCAAGGAGAAACAACGAGATGAAAGCTGGAAACCCTTACGGCAGCGGGCCCCGGGGAATGTTGATGGTAGCAGTGGCAGTGATAATGGCAGTGGGTTTAATTCTCGTTTGGGGAGGTTGTGGGGGAGACGGCAAGGAAGCAAGTACAGGCTCACAGCTCGATGACGAGTCGGTCGGTTCATCAAGTACCGGCACCAGCACGGTAAGAGGCACAGGTTCGGCAAACGGATCTGGAACCAATGACTCAAATCAGGGCAACGTGATGGTAGATTATACTTTGAGCCAATGCATCGCCGATATGACAGTCCGTTATGGCGACGCCGCTACCGCACAGAGAGTCTGCAACGGGATCCAGGCTGATTATTCGACAGCTACGATAAGCGAGCTGCCGACAGTCCTTCCCCAGGTTGAGACTGAAGTTAGCGCCACACCGTTGCCGGGCAGCACGATCCCCGGAACCGGCGGTTCGACAGGAGGAACTGGTAATACCGGTGGCAACACCGGAGGTAATACTGATAACAGTGGCAGTGGATGGGACTCCGGCGGTATCGAGATAGTTGTGCCGCCATCTCCCTGATATTGACGCTTAGGTGGCAGGAAAGGCGGGCAGGATGCCCAGCAGTTTAGGCAAAGGGATCGCAGAGTGCATAAATGGCGTTCAGCTGAACACGGCTACTTACAGCGTGCACGGCGTTGTGACGCGCGTATACTCTGACGATCACATGCTGGCTCTGGCCATCCAGGACTTCCTCAGGTCCTTCCGCGGCCAGCCGGATGCAGAAGCCGACATCGTTTTTTATCTCCTGACAAGGGAGCCCGGCTTCGAGTTTGATCCCGGCGGCCACGGAGGCAGTCCAGAACTCCTGTACGACTGGAACGTTCTGCGATATAGCAGAGAGGGCCAGCTTCGTTACCAGGAGGTCCCGGGTGCGGGATCGATAGTATGCGATCCCGAGGCAGGGCTGGCAGTCGCTTTCGTCGAAAGCGACATGGCAGCCTGTTCGTGGTCGATGGCTCATGTGATGTTCTTCCCGATGTGGGCGCAACTGCTCAAGCACAGGGGGATATTCCCGATCCACGCCGCTGGTCTAAGGCGGAATGGCAAAGGAATACTCTTCCCGGGAAAGAGCGGCTGCGGGAAGTCCACCATGACCCTTCACCTGATGCGTCACGGGTACAAGTTGCTGGGTGATGACACGGTATTTGTCAGGCGTACGGAAAAGGGTGCGGAAATGCTCTTTTTCCCGGAAGAAGTAGACGTCTGTTCTGAAACCGTCGATCTTTTCCCGAACCTGGCCCTGGCGCGCAACCTGACAGAGGATCGCTGGCAACCAAAGGCGAGAGTGAATCTGAACGAGGTAGACTCGAACGCGGTGGTGGAGTCATCTTCCACTGACCTTCTGGTCTTCCCGGTCATCGCCGAGGATGGCAAGACCCGGTTTGAGCGGGTCGGACCCACCGAAGCACTTGCCGAGCTGATTCTCTACGCTTTCCTGTTTTTGGACCCGCAGACGAGCAAGGATAACTTCGCACTCCTCGCTTCGTTGGTGCAGACGACCAAGTGTTTTCGTCTGCATATGGGTCTGGATGGCTCTGAGCTTGCCAGAGTCGTTGATGAGATAGTCGCCGCTGCGTGAGCAGTGGGGCGACGCCGGTCTGACCACCGGCACCCCTTGGTGGAGGGCAAGCGGTTAAGCCACCGGCTGTCGGTACGGGCCTCTCAGGGTGTAAGGGGAGTTAGTACCGTAAGTACACTGGGGGATGTGAGGGATCTGCATAAGCAGGTCTTAAATCCGTTTCAAGAGGATGAAGGGAGGAAGAAGATATGCAAGTAAGTTCTAAATTGCTGGTAAGAACAGCAATTGTGCTTCTGGGTGTAATGCTCGCCATGGTTGTGTTAGTGGCGGTCAACAGCCAGCAGGCGAACGCACTGAGCACGTCTCAGTGGGAGAAAGTACGCGGCTACGTCAATGAGTACTTCGGCGGTCCGCAGTACAATGCAGGCGAGGCAGGTGAGCTCGGCTTCCGCATCACCAAGGTGGATCTGGCGGCGAGGCTGGACTCGAATAACGACATCGCTCCCAAGTATGCAACACCGGCGAGCAGCGGCACTGTCCCCGCCCCCACGACCGTCACTGGTGTCGCTGCTGAAGGCGACAACATGGCGAACCGCCCGGTGCTCATCGATAACCTGATGACGCGTACCGACGTGATCCCGGGTACGGAATTCCGTTGTAACTGGAATGTCGATAACAGCTGCTTCGCGGATTCATCGATCTCAGCGATCAGGACGATCGTCGACAACCACAAGGCTGCCGGCTTCTCGACTGATATCGTCGATTACTGCGTCAGCGCCCAGACCGCCGGTCCGACCACGGGTGGCTTCGGCATCATCGCCCAGGTCCCTGGCGCCCTGTCAAGTGATCTCTCGCTGACACCGAATGTCTACACGCTCAAGTATGCGCGTAACGGCTGGCGTAACTACGCCACAACAGTAAGCGGCGCCAACGGGGTCACAGTACCTGAGGCACCGACCGGAGTACCTAACGCTGCTCCTACTACCGTAGCCAACTGCGATGCTTCGGCAACCGACTACGACCTGGTCCGCTGCCAGGCCAACTGGGCCATCGCAGCCACCCTCGGCAACATCGGTAACGGCTCGACGACCACGGCTCCCATAGCTGCGCTCGCGCAGACGGTAGACATCAGGCCCGGTACGGTAAACACCGTAGCGACCGCTGGCGTCAACATGCAGGTGCCGATCGATACGCTGTTCAGCCTCAGTGGCCTGGCCAACGTGGATCCGACCAAGTCGACCGCCTTGATCACCCATACACAGCATGGCGCCGATGCAGCTATCGGTATGAAGATGCTCGGATACAACCTGGTGGCCGCCTCCGGCAGCCTCAACGCTGGTATCGTCCGCTGGGATAGCACTCAGGGCGAGCAGCAGGTCGTCCTCGGCGATAACCTGCCGACGCAGACAATCGCTGCCTTCGCGGCCCCAGGTCCTGTTGACACGACAGGTCCGACGGTCACCAGCGTAGGCCACACCAGCGTGACCACCAGCAGCGCCGACATCGAGCGCGCAGCTGCTGAGCCGGCGACCATGAAGGTCGAATACGGCACTACCTCTGGTGGACCATACACCGGCGTAGTCAATGACACCGTGCTCAACGCGACCAAGGATGTCGCTGTCGGCAACGGCAACGCGGTGAGCCTGACCGGTCTGAGCCCGAGCACCACCTACTACTACAAGGTGACCTCGTATGATGGTTACGCCAACGGCACCGTCAGCGTCGAAGGCAACTTCACGACTCTCGCGCCGGCCTGCACGCCAGTAAAGCCGAACCTGGGAATCCAGCTCAACGGATCTCCCTTCTGGGCGAGCTATGCTGACTACACAGCCGGTCTGCTGTCTGTTGGACTGAAGATCAACAACAATGGTGCTAACGCTGCTGGCAGCGTTGCCATCACCGGCGCAACCGCCATCAACGGCGTGACGCTGGCGACGGCTACCCCGATCGCTATCGGCAGCATTGCCGGCGGCGCCTCGGGTACGACTACCGTGCAGTACAACATCCCCGCTGGTGTGATCGGCTTCAATACTGCCATCACCGCCAGCGCGTCCGATGCCTCATGTTCAGTACCATCAGGCTACACCTATCCCTAACCAGATATAGGGAATGGAAGGACTAACAAAAACGATACATGGGAGAAACCGCATGGATAAGATAGAAGCGCGGGAGCCCTATGCAAAGCCAGAACTGGTGAAGCATGACAACTTGAAGGACATCACCTTTGAGTGTCCCCAGTGGCAGTGCAGTGTAGTGGTTCCGCCGCCGCCGGCATAAGCCAGCAGCGATAAGCGAAATAACCGGAGGGGCGGGCCCAAATGGGCCCGCCCCTCCGTCGTTAAACCGGTGAAGAAGGTGAAGAAGGGGACGGGGCAAGGGGACGGGGCAAGGGGACGAGGAAGAAGGGGACACATTACTTAATTGTCAATTTATTGACAATTAAGTAATGTGTCCCCCAGGTTGTTCAGTCCTGATATGTCCCGGTGCTTTCCAGCCGGCTGAAGTTCATCTCGGGGATGATGTTTCCTGGTGTGCCCGTCTGCGAATCGGAGATCATGCTTCCCGGGATATCCGGCAGGGAGCGGAGCTTGTTGTCGGATCGCAGAGCCTTGACCCCGGCCCGCCGTTCCTTGACCTCGTACATGCGCTTGTCGGCCAGGTCCATCAGCTCGTCAGCATTCGCGGTCTCTTCCGGATAACTGGCGTAGCCTACCGACGCGCGCACCTGGCCGACGGCGGTCTCACGAAGTGGCTTGCCATCGTGGGTCATGAACGAGAACTCCATGACTGCCTCGTCCAGGCGGTCGGCCAGTATCTTCGCGCCCGCAAGTGATGTATGCGGCGCGATCACTACAAACTCGTCTCCGCCGAAACGGTAATGCTTCAGGGCTGCGAGGGTCGTATCGGTCTTCCTAAGGCTTTTCTGCAGCAGCATGGCGGTATCCCTGAGGACGGCGTCGCCGGTCAGGTGGCCGCAGGTATCGTTGATCTCCTTGAAGCGGTCAAGGTCGATGATAAGTACCGAGAAGGCCGCTGGCACACTCTCGCCATATCTGTTTATGCGGGCGATCTCAGTCTCAAGACCGCTGTGCAGAGCCCGGGTGTTGCCGATCTCCGTCAGGGGATCGATAAGGCTCAGCTTCTCGATGGTCTGCCTGTCTTCCCTGATCCAGTCGAGCATGGTCCGGTAGCTCTCGGACAGCATGGCGATCTGGCGGTCGGAGCTGCCACCGATGTCCGCATTCGCCTCGAGATTCCCCTGCCGGACTTCTTCCATGGCAGAGGAGAGGCGCTTGAGCGGTTTCAGGGCCAGCCTGACAGCCAGGTAATTCACCGGCAGGCTGACCAGCAGTCCGCCGCTGAAAAGGATCGTTCCCAGGACGAAGCCCGGCTGTCCGGAAAACTGCTCCGTGATCCAGACCCCACTGAATGCGCCTGCCGCGACCACGGCGCAGTTGGCGAAAAGGATCTTGCCGGCGATGGTGAATCCTGAAATATTCCTGCCTCCCACCCTGCCTGTCCCGCTCGTCCTCCCGGTGTTGCCCGCTCCGCTTGCCGTTCCGGCAGTACCCGCCCCGCCTGCTCTTCCCTCAATGCTGGTTTTGTTACTGTCTTCAGCCATTTTGCCCTTGCCTCCGTCGTTTGTCGGTGGGCTCCTCGGCCATCGGGGAATACCCCTAGCGTAGAAACAGGAGTCGGCCTGTCGCCGCTAACCCTTTAGACCCTGAACGGGCGTTATCAGACCATTCATCACGGTTTCAGCCGGGCAGCCCGCGGCCGGTTTTACTTAGGGCATCCTGCTATGTAAGCTATTGATAATGATTTCTTCGTTAATCGAATTCCTCGCCGGTATCGTCATCGATATCATCTCCACTATGGGCTACGCGGGTGTTTTCCTGGCCATGGCCATCGAATCCGCCTGTATACCGCTGCCCTCGGAGATCATCATGCCCTTCTCGGGCTACCTGGTCTACAACGGGGAATTCGCCTATACGGGAGTACTGTGGCTGGACCTGCTGCTGGTCGGAGCCGTCGGGGCTCTTGGTAACCTTGCCGGTTCCCTTTTGGCCTACTGGGTCGGAGCCAGGGGCGGCAGGCCGCTGGTGGAAAAATATGGCAAGTATGTGCTTCTGTCCCATCACGACCTTGACCTGGCTGATCGCTGGTTCGAGAAATACGGCCGCAGCACCGTGTTCTTCACCAGGATGCTGCCGGTCATAAGGACTTTTATCTCCTTCCCGGCTGGCATCAGCGGCATGAAGCTCTCGACTTTCAGCATCTATACATTCCTGGGCGCGTTGCCCTGGTCGACCGGCCTGGCCTACGTTGGCTACAAGATGGGCGAGAACTGGGACACCCTGGGCGGATATTTCCACAAGGCTGACATCGCCATCGGCATCGTGCTCCTGGCCGGACTCATCTGGTACGTCTGGCGGCATGTGAACAATATGAAGAAGGACAGGGTCGCCGCCAGCGCCGGGAATGGCGAGGTTGAAGCTGGCGCTCAAGGCGACGGGGTGGCAACAGGCCTGGAAAATGGCGGGGCCGGCGTCGCGCCGCAGGACGAGTGAGCCTTCTAGAGGCCCTGATACTGGGGATCGTCCAGGGGCTTACCGAGTTTCTTCCGGTGAGCAGTTCGGCGCACCTGGTCCTGGTTCCCGACCTGATGGGCTGGGAGCCGCCTTCCGTCTCTTTCGACCTGGTGCTGCACCTGGGATCCATGGTTGCGGTCATCACCTATTTCTGGCGGGACATCCTCGAGATCTTCAGGGCATTCTTCGAGCAGGGCAAGGCAGCTGTTGTGAAGCGGCGCATTGGCCTGTTCCTGGTGATCGGCACGATTCCGGCGGCGGTCATCGGCGGCCTTTTCGAGAGCAGGTTCGAAGCTTTCTTCACCGAGCCCGCCTGGGTGGCGTTCTTCCTGATAATCACCGGTTTCCTCCTGGTCGCCAGCGACAGGGTCTCGGGGGAGCGCTCCATCAACGGCAGGGGCGTGGCCCAGATGAAGATCTCGGACACGCTGGCTATCGGTTTTGCCCAGGCCATTGCTATCCTTCCGGGGATCTCCCGCTCGGGATCGACCATCTCCACCGGCCTGTTCCTGGGGCTCAAGCGGGAGACGGCCGCCCGCTATTCCTTCCTCCTAAGTGTGCCGATCATCGCAGGCGCTGCCATCTTCAGCCTTCGCCACGGACTCGGCGGCGATGCCAGCGGTGAAGGCGGCGTCGAGGGCGGTGGCAACGGTGAGGCAGCGGCGACGCTGATCGTGGGTTTTCTAGCCGCGGCGATCTCGGGCTTCGCGGCGGTGAAGTTCCTGCTCGGTTATGTCCGACGTCACAGCCTGGCGGTCTTTGCCATCTACTGCTGGGCGGTGGGTGGCGCCGTGCTTGTCTCAAAATTATTCGGCTGAGCCGGGCAGCTGAACCGGCGGCATCCGGAGTGATCGCCGCCCGGGTTGCAGTGCGCCAGTTCAGGTGATAGAAAAAACCTGTGGACAGCACCCTCCTTCTTGTCATGGTAGTCGTGGCGGCAATCGCCTTCGACCTGATGAACGGTTTTCACGACGGCTGCAATGCCGTATCGACCGTCATCTATACCAAGGCCCTCAAACCCAGAACGGCGATCATGATCTCCGCTGCATTCAATTTCGTGGGTCCGTTCCTTGGCATCAAGGTGGCCAAGACTATCGGCGGCGTCATCAACTTCGACGCTACCAATGATCCGGACCTGATGGCCAAGCTGGTCATCTCCGCCCTGTTCGGCGCGTTACTCTGGGATCTGCTCACCTGGTTCTGGGGGCTGCCGGTCAGTTCTTCGCATGCCCTCATCGGCGGCCTGCTTGGCGCCGGCGTCATGGCCCTGGGCATGCAGGGAGTCAACTGGGGCAAGATGACTGAGGTCATGGCCGCCCTGATATTCTCGCCTGTGATCGGCATGGCGGTGGGCTACATCCTGATGATGATCTCCCGGCGGATCCTGGCCGCCATGCGGCTCGACATCGAGCGAGCCGACGGTTTCTACAAAAAGATGCAGATATTCTCGTCCAGTTTTGTCTCCTTTACCCACGGTGCTAATGACGCCACCAAGGTCATGGGGATCATCGCTCTCTTCCTGGCCGCCCATTATAATTACGATGAGATCTATGTGCCGGTCTGGGTGATCCTCGTCTGCTCCGCTGCCATGGCGATCGGCACTTATCTGAGCGTCCTTTCAATGCGGTTGATCCGCACCATGGGCGAGGGCATAACCCAGCTTCATCCCGTGCATGGATTCTCGGCGGAGACCGGAGCGGCCATGGTCATCTTCACAGCCTCACGGCTGGGCATGCCGGTCTCGACGACCCATGTCGTGACTTCGGCGGTGACCGGTACCGGTGTCGCATCCGGCCTGGAGAATGTCGGCTGGAAAACCTTCCGTGATATAATTCTGGCCTGGCTGATCACCCTGCCTTTTTGTGCAGGAGTGGCAGCGGCCTCCTATTACGTCCTGTCAATCTTCGGGTAGGTAGGTAAATATGGGATTCATGAGCAAAATCAAGGAGGCACTCACCGGCGCCGGAGTAGAGGGTACGGTGAGAGATCTTGGCATGGCCAGCGAGAATCGCACCCTGGATGAGATTCTCAATATGGCCGATCTGGTGGTGACGATCACCGAGAGGCTGTTCGACGTGGTCAAGTTCTATTGCGCCGACGCCTGCCAGGCGATGGAGCGGGCCGCAGGTGAACTCGACGCTTTGGAGAGCCAGGCAGACAAGATGAAGAGCGAGATCCTGCGCGGCCTGACCGCGGGCGGCTTCTTCCCCATCAGTCGCGCCGACCTTTTCCGGCTGGTCGTGGGCCTGGACAAGATAGCCAACTTCGCCACGGGCGCTGCTGACCGGCTGGTCATGCGCCGCTTCGATCTTTCCCCTGAGACCAACCATCTGCTGGAAGAGATGGCCGAGGCGGACCTGCGAGCCGTGCGCAAGTTGCGCGACGCGATCATGACCATGCGTCCCAACATGCGGGAAGCCGAGGAGCTGTCTGAGGAAGTCGACCGCATCGAGAGCGAAGTGGACGATATCTACGTCAAGATCTATGGCATCCTCTTCGAGATGGATACGGACTTCAAGACCTTCCACCAGCTGAAGGCGATCATCGAGCGGCTCGAGGAAGTAGCCGACCGCGCGGCCGACTGCGCCGAGACGATCAGGCTGATCGCCGTCAGACACCTGGAGATCCAGTAGCAGGTTGCCGCATCGGGGAGGGACGCCGGGCAGTGAACCGGGATACTGACAGTGGCTACCGTCCCATCCGGAGGCTGAGTCGTGGCTGATGCGAATCTGACCCCCGTCGAGAGGCTGCGACGGAGCGGCATCGCACCCGACCGGGGGCTGGGGCAGAACTTTCTGATAGATCCCAACATCCTCGATGTCATCGAGCGCATGGCGTCGCTGGATCCCGCGGACATCGTGCTGGAAGTGGGTCCGGGGCTGGGAGTGCTGACCGAGAGGCTGCTGGACCGCTGCCGCGCGGTCCATTGCCTGGAGCTGGACCGCAGGCTGGGAGCGATGCTCACCGATGAGTTCGGCTCCCGCCAGGGTTTTTTCCTCCACATGGGAGACGCCATGCGGCTCGACTTCGGTTCACTCGACCCCCCTCCGGATAAATTCGTCGCCAACCTGCCTTACAATGTGGCGGCGCCGCTGGTGATGCGGAGCCTCGCCGAGCTGCCCACTGTTAACCTGTGGTGCCTGATGCTCCAGAAGGAGATAGCCGACCGGCTGTTCGCTGACGTCGGAGCCGCCAATTACGGAGGCGTGTCGGTGATGGTTCAGCTGCTCGCGGAAAAGATCTCTTCCAGGCCGGTGCCGGCGACAGTCTTTTATCCCAGGCCGCGCGTGCGCTCCAGCCTGCTTGCCTTCAGCCGGCGCGAGCGGCATGGTCATGCCTTCGAAGTTTTCGCCCGGATAAAGTCGGTGGTTTATGCTGCTTTCAGCCATCGGCGGAAGATGCTGGTGAACAGCCTGGCTGAAGCCGGGCCGGGGATATTGCCGGAAGCTGTCGCAGCCACGCCGTTGTCCGAGCGCAAGGCGTGGCTGGAGGGATTGCTGAAGGAGCTCGGCAAGGGTGCACAGATACGTCCCCAGGAACTGGAACCGGCCCAGTTCGCGGAGCTGGTCAGACTGATGGACAGTGCATGAACCACTTATCTGAAAATGGGCCGTTACTGATATGCGTCTCCCCAGGAATGGATGGTGACTGAGTTGCACCACTCCGAAAAGACAGCTGAAGTCCCGGCGCCGGCCAAGATAAACCTCAGCCTTCTGGTCGGCCCCCGGCGCCCTGACGGTTATCACCCCGTCTGCTCGGTCATGGAGAAGGTCAGGCTGTTCGACATGCTCAGGGTCAGTTTTGAAGACGAGGGGTTCGGCATCCGGCTCACCGGTTCGGAGATACCGGCCGCTGATAATATTGTCCTGCGGGCGGTCCAGGCCCTGGAGCAGGAACTCGGCCGCAGGTTCGACCTCGATATCGAGCTGAAGAAAGAGATCCCGGTCGCTGCCGGGCTGGCGGGGGGAAGCACCGACGCCGCCGCCATCCTCAGGCTGCTTACCTTCATGTTCAGACTGGAGCTGCCACCGGAGCGCCTGGCGGAGATAGCGGCTGGTCTCGGCGCCGATGTGCCTTTCTTCCTCGAGCCGGGACCTCAGCTGGCGCGTGGCGCAGGTGAGCTGCTCGAACCACTTCCCGGCCTGCCGGATTATGCGGTTGTACTGGTCAAGCCTGTGGTCTCTATCTCCACGGCGGAAGTCTATGCACTTTATGATGGCCTGGCGTCACCGACGAGCGAGGATTTCGAGGAGCGCTGCCGCGAGAGCGCGCAGGCGCTTGCTTCGCTGAGTGAAGCCGCTGACCTGCCGTCGATAATGCACAACGATCTGGAAGAGCCGGCGGCCACTCTCTTTCCCGGGCTTTTCGAACTGAAGCAGGAACTGCTCGACAGTGGCGCGCTGGCTGCTCTCATGAGCGGCAGCGGACCAACAGTGTTCGGGATCTACCGGGACCTGGAGGCTGCCGAAGCCGCCGCCGCGCTGCTAAGGCAGACGCACAGGCAGGTCTGGGCGGCGACGCCTTTCCGCGAGTAAGTCAATGCCAGACAGATTCGCGAGGGGCTGGAGTTGTAGGCGCGTATCCCGCCTGCGGCGCCGGCAAATCCTGTTGTGAATACTGCTGGAAAGTAGTATTTGATCTGGCATTTGACGGGGAAAAACCGTCATTTTGCAGGTTATTTAACCGTCCTTACTTCCAATCATCACCTTTCTAGTCAGGGAAACCCCCAATACTTTTTCAGCGTTTCCCCCGATTCCGAAAATTCTCAATCAGGGTAGGATATGTCCAGTCAGGATCTGCCCGAGGGAAAGAAAAGGGTTCAGGTCCCGGACAGAGTTTATGCCAGCGCCGGGGGGAGCTGTAGCAGAAAAGTTTGCAAAGTTGGGTACCCCCACCCTGGCGGGCAAGGCCAGATCGAGTCACTTGACTCATTTGGCTTTGCCCGCCGCCCGCATCTTCAGGCGTAATCTAACGTTATTCCTGGCAAGGTGTCACTCGACCCCCTAAAACGGTTTCGGGAAGAGATTCAGAAAAAGATTCATGAAAGGAAGACATGAACGAACAGGATTTTCTGGCAATAGTGAGGACTAGCGGCAATTACGAGTCGCAGGGCGAAGCCAGCAGGGCCGCCCACGCTGTCTTCGGAACCATAAAATCCTGGCTGACTCCTTCCGCTTCAGACATGGTACGCAAGGCTCTTCCCCACGACGCGGCGCAGTTATGGCAGTATTCACCAGTGGCTTACGGTGGCGGCCTGAGGGCAGTCCCGGGTTACGGCGAGGCCTCGCTCCGGTCGGTGCATTTCATCCTGAAAGTCCAGCAACTGGGCGATTATGGTTCCTCCGGAGAAGCCAGGAGGGCGACCTGCTCGGTATTCAGCGCTTTTATGAAGGCCCTTTCGATCGAGCCGGGAAGGTTCCTGGCAAAGGTGTTCCCCCTGGAGATCATGGGGGCCTGCCGCGCCGGTTCCGGCTGGGCAGCCTGATATGTCAATGACCAGTCATTCCTAAAGAAGGGGGCAGGATGACAGGAGCACAGGCAGATACGCAGTGGAAAAGGATCCTGGAGGATGCAGGAGAGGCGGATCTCAGCGGTTTCAGGGTCGAGGCCCTGGACGGCTCCGCCGGCAGGATAGAACAGATGCTCTACTGGAGCGACGCCAAGATGCCCGATTACGTGGTCATCGATACCGGCCGCTGGCTGTTCGGGCATAAATCAGTGCTGTCTATCCAGATGATCGAGGAAATCGACATGGAAAACCGGAGCCTCAGGATCCGACTTAGTAAGAGACAGATTCGCGAAGCCCCTGAGTTTCTTCCCTGCACTTAAAGGGCAGGGAAATAAGTATTACAGGAGTTCATGCTCCTGGTTTTAAGACGGCCGGCTCCTCAACAGGGGTCGGCCGCACGATTTTCGGAATGCTGAATGCAGCCGCGGCCCCGGTTTTCTTGACCTTTCTTGCCTGCTCTACTATACTTTTTCCGCCTTCGTTGGCTGCCCTTGGGGCGTAGCCAAGTGGTAAGGCAACGGGTTTTGGTCCCGTGTACCGGAGGTTCGAATCCTCCCGCCCCAGCCATATATGAGCAATAAACGAGCGAGGGAATCGCTCCTTTTTTTGTCCGCCCTAAAGTGGGGCAATATATAGTTTGATCAGGGTCTCAATCCAAAGGCGCCGGTAATTTCCCATTCCATGCAGTCTGATTCAGCCGAAGATTCAAGGCGGTCCCTGGCCGTAGTCGTGCTTGCGGCCGGTCTTGGCACACGCATGAAATCGCGCACGCCGAAGGTGCTGCACGAACTTTGTGGCAAGCCCATGATCGTCTGGGTCAACGAGGCGATCCAGGCTGTGAAGCCTGACCGGACGCTGGTAGTTCTGGGCGATGGCGTCGAAGCCGTGCACCAGGTCCTGCCGCAGTCGACGGAAGCGGTCATGCAGGAGCGCCAGCTGGGTACGGGCGACGCGGTTCGTGCAGTCAGGGATGCCCTGGCGGGGTTCGAAGGCGACATCCTGGTGATGTGTGGCGATACGCCGCTGGTCACTGGCGAAGCCCTGGCGGGCCTGCTGAAGACCCACGGTTCGAAGGCCCCGGCCTGCACCCTGATGACGGTGAAGTTGAGTGATCCGTCGCATTACGGCCGTATCTGCCGTGACGCGGATGGGCGCGTGACCCATATCGTCGAGCATCGGGACGCCAGCGACGAGGAAAAGAAGATTTGCGATGTCAATGCCGGCGTCTATGTTTTCGAGGCTCCGGCGCTTTGGGAGGCGCTGGCGGAAGTCGGCACCGATAACTCCCAGGGTGAGGTCTACCTGACCGACGCCATCGGCATCATGGCTGGTCACGGCCAGGTCGTGCTGGCCCATACGGTCGATGACCCATCGGTGGTGCTGGGTGTGAATTCGCGCCTGGACCTGGCGAGGGCGGCGGATATCATGCGGCATCGCATCCTCGAGCATCATATGCTCGCGGGTGTGACAGTCACGGATCCGGCGACGACCTATGTGGACGCCGGCGTCAGGATCGGCCGCGACTCGCTGCTTGAGCCGATGACTGTGCTCCGGGGCGATACGGAGATCGGCGAGGATTGCGTCATCGGGCCGTCGACGACGATGGTCGACAGCTCGGTGGATGACGGCTCGTCAGTAGTCTCGTCCCACGTGACTGGAGCCGAGATCGCAGCCGGCTGCAGCGTGGGGCCTTTCGCTTTCCTGCGCCCGGGGGCGCGGCTTGAAGCGGGCGCCAAGGCCGGGACTTTTGTAGAGATCAAGAACAGCCTGGTGGGTGAAGGCGCCAAGGTGCCTCATCTGAGCTATATAGGTGATGCCGAGATCGGGGCGGGCAGTAATATCGCCGCCGGCAACATCACCGCCAATTATGATGGGGTCGAAAAACATCGTACGGTGATCGGCAAGTATGTGTATACCGGCGCGAACACTGTGTTCGTGGCACCGGTCGATGTGGGTGATGGCGCCATGACCGGTGCCGGCTCGGTCATCACCGGCGATGTCCCAAAGGACGGGCTGGGTATCGCCCGGTCGAAGCAGCGCAATGTCGAGGGGTACGCGAAGAAGAAGGACAAGTCAGGCAAGCGCGGGGAAAAAGATTAGCAACATGCTTATGCTCATGTCACCGGCACTTAAAGTTTACGAGGAGAGAATATGATCGCGAGCAGCATCCTGACCCAGAACAGCAAGAGGCTGATGCTTTTTTGTGGCCGCAGCAATCCTGATCTGGGACAGAAGATCGCCGACCAGCTTCAGATCAAGCTGGGTGATGTGGAGATCACGACCTTCAGCAACGGGGAGATCTACATGCGCTACAGGGAGAACGTGCGCGGCAGCGACGTCTTCCTGATCCAGTCCACCAGTCCGCCAGTTAATGATAACCTGGTGGAACTGCTGATCATGATCCAGGCAGCGAGGCTGGCTTCAGCCCGGCGCATCACCGCAGTCATGCCCTGGCTCGGCTACTGCCGCCAGGACAAGAAGAGCGCCGGCCGCGAGCCGATCAGCGCTAAGCTGGTGGCGGACCTGCTGCAGGTAGCCGGCGCCGACCGCGTGCTGACCATGGACCTTCATCAGGGCCAGGTCCAGGGATTCTTCAACATCCCGGTGGATCACATGACAGCGCTTTCGATCCTGGCCGGCTATTTCCGGCTTAAGCAGATCCCCGAAGAAGAGATGGTAGTCGTCTCGCCGGACGTGGGCGGCTCCAAGCGCGCCAAGAAATTCGCGGACAAGCTGGGGACGGTGGACCTCGCCATCCTCAACAAGACCCGCCCTGAGCATAACGTGGCCGAGATCATGGAGGTCATCGGTGACGTCAAGGACAAGACAGCCATCATGGTGGACGACATGATCGACACCGCCGGCACCATTACCGCCGGCGCCGAAGCACTGATCGAGATGGGCGCCCGCGAGGTATATGTAACCGCAACGCACCCGGTTCTCTCCGGCCCCGCTTATGAGCGGCTGGAGCAGTCTCCGGTCAAGGAAGTGGTGGTCACCGACACGCTGCCCTTGAATCCGGAGAAAAAGACCAGCAAAATAAGGGTTCTGTCTATAGCCTCGACCCTGGGGGACACGATACAGAGCGTCTTCAGGGACGAGTCGGTGAGCAGGCTGTTCGAAGGCAATGACCAGTTGTTCTAGGACGGCGTCAGCCGGTCCGGAGCAATGACCAATCAATCCAGGAAGTTTGGGAGTGAGTGATGAAGAAAGTTGAACTGACAGTGAAAGAGCGGGACAGCTTCGGCAGCCCCGAGTCGAGGCGGATGCGCAGCGAAGGCTGGATCCCCGGAGTGCTTTATGGCGGCGGCAAGGAGAGCGTGGCGCTTACCGTCGAGGAGAAGGCGCTGAAGCAGGCGCTCGGCCGCGGCCGGCGCGGCAACGTGATCCTGGAGCTGACCTTCGACGGCCAGAGCCAGGGCCATCCGGCCATCCTCAAGGAATACCAGAACGATCCCATCAACGGCCATCTGCTGCATGTGGACTTCCTCGAGGTCCGCATGGACCAGCCGATCGAATCCAGCGTGCGCGTCGAGCTTGTGGGATCGGCACAGGGTGTCAAGGACGGCGGCATCCTCGATCACGGCATGCGCGAGCTGCATATCCGCTGCCTGCCTACCGACATGCCCGGCGAGATCGAGGTCGATGTGTCGGCGCTCAATATCGGTGACTCCCTGAGGGTCAGCGAAGTGACGGCTCCGGAAGGCGTCGAGATCCTCGACGATCCGGAGGCCCACATCGCCGGCGTCATGGCTCCGAAGCTTGTCGTAGAGGAAGAGGTCGTGGAAGGCGAAGAAGGCGCCGAGGGTGCTCCGGCTGCCGAGGGCGAAGCTGCCCCGGCCGGCGAGGAGAAGGCAGAAGGCGGAGAAAGCGAAGGCTAGTACATCGAGGGCGATGGCGGCCGCTGACTATCCGCGATCGATCTCGCTGCGGAATCCGTGCCTGGAGGAAAACTGTTTCTAAAGCGGCAAGCCGGTGTCGAGTTTCTGGTCGTCGGCCTGGGTAACCCGGGCGACGAATACCGGACGACGCGGCATAATGCCGGCTTCATGGTGGCGGACAGGCTGATCCGCAGGCATGGCCTGAAGCGCCCACGCCGCCGCTATGAGGGGCGTTGGGTGGAGGGCGAGATCGACGGCCGTACTGTGGCCGTGCTGATGCCCCAGACCTATATGAACAGCTCCGGCGACGCCGTCTCCCTGGCGGCGAAGCGCAAGCATATCCCCACCGAACGCATCGTGGTCATCCACGATGACGTGGACTTTCCCTTCGGAATCGTGCGCGCCAAGCATGGCGGCGGGCACGGCGGACACAACGGGCTGAAGAGCATCGTCAAGCGGTTGGGCTCGGACGGGTTCAGCCGGGTAAGGGTCGGCATCGGCCGGCCGGAAGGCGCGGACGCCGAGACCCGCGACTGGGTGCTGACTCCTTTTGATGAGCCGGAGGATGAGCTGGGTGCGACGCTGGACCGCGCGGCTGAGTGCGTCGAGGCGATCATCACCGGCGGCATCGAGGTGGCGATGGGGCGCTTCAACCGGCGGGAAGAAGACGACTCAGTCACATAAGTTATTAACCGGGGCCATTCCGGGTAAGACTCGTTTCAGATCTTTGATTAATTCCTTCTTTACAGACGATACTGCATTTTTGACCCTGACTTCGCAGCTGGCGAAGGGCGGAGGGCGAGCCTATGCGCCTTCGTTCCTCCAGGGAGCGGTGCTGGCTTCCGTGCGCGAGGAGCTGTGGCCGGATGATGTCATGCTTATCGTCGCCCCCGGATCCGCCGAGGCTGCGAAGCTGGTCGATGATCTTGCGGCATATGCGCGAGCGGCGCCGGTTCGGCTGCTGCCCTCCAGGGGCACGACTTTGGGAAGCCGCCTGACCCCCAGCTGTCAGAGCGTCGGTATGAGGCATGCAGCTCTCGCAATTATTTCAGACAGTGGCCCCGGCATCGTCGTCGCCGATGTCACAGCCCTTCAGGAACGTGGCCTTGATGCCGGCAACTGGCCGGAACCGGTCACGGTCGGCCGTGACAGCGGTCTCGGCTTCGAAGCCGTGATCGAGGGGCTGGCAGCCCTCGGATATGAACGGGTGCAGCAGGTCGAGGACCGCGGCCAGTTCGCCGTGCGTGGCGGCATCATCGATTTTTTCCCCTGCACCGATTCCACGCCGGTCCGCCTCGAATACTGGGGGGATGAGTTCGAATCGCTGCGGCGTTTTTCGCCATACACCCAGCGGTCACTGTTGCAGGAGGAGAAGGTGACGGCTTTTGCGGCCGTCGAACCGGGTACGACCCTGGGTGGTGAGGCTACAGGCGGGAAGGCAACCGCATCGGGCCTGCTCAGTTCGAAAAGTCTTGCAGCTCGAATTGTCCGGCTTGATCCGGATAAGGCTTTGCAGTCAGTCCGCTCCTTCTGGGAGGACGCCGTCGAGACTTCCTCGGAGGAAGAGACGGCCGCGTATTATCTGAGTCCGGCAGAGCTGGAGGAACAGCTGGAGGAACAGCTGGAAGAAGCGGCTGCCGGTTCAGCGATGGCGGCCGGCGACTCTTCAAAATCACTGCCGGCTGGCCTCATCCTGGAAAGCCTGCCAGCCGACCAGCCCGTGACTTTCGCCGCCACCAGTTTCACTTTCACCTCTCGCAAACCGGCGGCGGCCGCCCGGCAGCTTGCCCGCATGGTCAGGGAAGACTTCCGCATCTTCATCCATTTTTCCAGCGAAGGCGCAGCCCGCCGCGCCGAGCACCAGCTCGAGGGTGAGGCGAAGCTGCTCAAGGCCGGCGAACTGGTTCCGCAGAAGCCCGGCGCTTACCTGATCGTGGCGCCGCAGCCCATCGGCTTCATCAGCCGGGAGATGAAGCTTGCGGTCTGTGGCGAGCGGGCGTTCATCCGCCCCAGCCGCGCCGCCCGCAGCCAGCAGCTGACTATCGCCGGCAAGGCGATCATGAGTTTCCGCGACCTGACGCCGGGAGATTTTATAGTCCATGAGGACCACGGCATCGGCGTCTTCATTGCAGTCGAGACCAAGACGGTCTCGGGCGTCACCCGCGACTATTTACATCTGCGATTCAAAGGTGACGACAAGCTTTTCGTTCCCCAGGAGCAGATATCCAAGGTCTCGCGTTATGTAGGAGCGCAGTCAGGCGAACCACCGCTGAACAAGCTGGGCGGGCGCGCCTGGGCGCAGGCGCGGGCAAAGGCGCGCGGCGCTGCGAAGGAGATGGCCGGCGAACTGCTGCAGCTCTATTCGGTGCGGCAGGGTCTGCCGGGCTATGAGTTCGGCCCCGACGACCAGTGGCAGACCGAGCTGGAGTCTGCCTTCCCCTACGAAGAGACGCCCGATCAGGCGACCGCCATCGAAGACGTCAAGGACGACATGGAGTCGCCCCATCCCATGGACCGGCTCATCTGCGGCGATGTCGGCTATGGCAAGACCGAGGTGGCGCTGAGGGCGGCATTCAAGGCCGCCTCCCAGGACAAGCAGGTGCTGATGCTGGTGCCGACTACCATCCTCGCCCTGCAGCATTTCAAGACTTTCAGTCAGCGATTCTCGCCCTATCCGGTTAATGTGGAGATGATCTCGCGCTTCCGTTCCCAGGCAGAGAGCCGGCGCATCGCCGCCGCCTTCCGCAAGGGAGAGATCGACGTTCTGATCGGCACCCATCGTCTGCTTTCCACCGACGTGGCGCCCCACGACCTGGGGCTGGTCATCGTCGACGAGGAACAGCGCTTCGGTGTGGCCCAGAAGGAGATGCTGCGCCAGCTACGCCTGCAGGTGGACGTGCTCAGCCTCTCGGCTACGCCGATCCCGCGCACACTGCAGATGTCGCTCTCGGGCATCCGTGACATATCAGTGATGGAGACGCCGCCGGCGGGGCGTTATCCCATCCGCACCTATGTGGGCGGTTACGACGATGAGACGGTGACCCAGGCTATCGGGCGTGAGGTCGAGCGCGGCGGCCAGGTCTTCTTCCTCCATAACCGGGTTGAGAGCATCACTGAAGTCGCCGAGGGGCTGCAGTCGCTGATGCCTGATGTGAAGTTCACCGTGGCTCACGGGCAGATGCCGGAGAAGGAGCTGGAGTCGGTGATGGTCTCCTTCCTCGAACGTGAGGCGGATGTGCTGGTCTGCACTTCCATCATCGAGAGCGGGCTCGACATCCCCACGGCCAACACGCTCATCGTCGACCGGGCCGACATGCTGGGGCTCTCTCAGCTCTACCAGATCCGCGGGCGCATCGGCCGTTCGGACAAGGTCGCCCACGCCTACCTTTTCTATCCGCCTGAGGCGGAACTGACCCGCGAGGCGATGGCGCGGCTGTCGACCCTGAGCGACTACACCGAGCTGGGCTCAGGTTTCCGCATCGCTATGCGCGACCTTGAGATCCGGGGCGCCGGCAACCTGCTTGGAGACGAGCAGTCCGGGCATGTGGCCGCGGTCGGCTTCGAGATGTACTGCGACCTGCTGCGGGAGGCGGTAGCGGAGCTGCAGGATCAGCCGGTGGCCGAGCTCAAGGTAGCGCGGCTCGAGCTGGACGTCGACGCTTATATTCCCGCGGATTACATCCCCTTCGAGGCGGCGCGCATCGATGTGCACCATCGCATAGCGGGCGCCCGGGACGAGGAGAAGCTGGAATCAATCCGGGAGGAACTGCGCGACCGGTTCGGCGAGGTGCCGGAGGTCGTCGAGAATCTGCTGGAGATGCAGGCGATCAGGCTCAAGGGAGCGGTGATCGGGGCAGCCACCATCGTCTATCGCCGGGGCCGGCTGGAGCTGGGGGATCTCAGGATCGACGGCTTCCAGAGGCAGCAGCTGGAGGAGGCCGGCCACAAGTTCGCCTACTATGCCCTGCGCCGCCAGCTGGTGTTATGGCCGCCGGTATCCGAACGCGGGGGCGAGGGTGACGACATGGGCGGATACCCTGGCGGCGATGAAGGCGGTGACGGTAGCGGCGATGGCGGCCTTTCTGTTGTCAGTGGAACGCTTGATGCTATAATTGATAGTCTTTTTACATCGAATACAAAGCTATAGTCTGATGGGAGATTCCTCATGATAAAGAAGTTGCTTCTGGTTTTGTCCATGCTGGTGCTGGCGGTGGCTCTCGCCGGCTGCGGCGGATTGCCCAAGAGCGCCGTCGCCGAGGTGGATGGCAAGGTCATAACGCGGGAGGATCTGGACAAAGCGGTCGAGGAGCTGAAGGCCCAGTACGGCGACAGCCTGCCGGCCAGCGACTCGCCTGAGTACGCCGAACTGCAGAAGCAGGTAGCCGAGCGGCTGGTGAACGAGGAGATCCTCTGGTTCGAGGCCGACAAGATGAATCTCACCGTCACCGACGAGGAGATCAACCAGCAGGTGGACCAGTACAAGGAACAGTCCGGCGGCGAGGATGCTTTCAATCAGAAGCTCGAGGAGAACAGCCTGACCCTGGACCGGCTCAAGGACCAGATCCGCAAGAGCCTTCTGTTCCAGAAGATCTATCCTGAAGTGACCAAGGACGCGGCGCCGGTGACCGACGAGCAGGCGCTCAAGTACTATACCGAGAACCCGACCCAGTTCCAGCAGCCGGAGATGAAGACCGTCTCGCATATCCTGGTCGCCGACGAAGCTACTGCCAACGCGGTGAAGTCCAGGCTGGATGCCGGTGAGGATTTCGCCACGGTAGCCAAGGAAGTCTCGACCGATCCTGGCAGCAAGGAAAAAGGCGGCGACCTCGGTGAGGTTCCTGCGCAGGGCAGCGGTTTCGTGCCCGAGTTCGAAGCGGCCATGAATACATTGGCCGCCGGTCAGGTCTCGGCGCCGGTAAAGTCATCGTTCGGCTATCACATCATCAAGGTGACCGCGGTGAAACCAGCGGGCACCCAGACCTTCGAGGAAGTGAAAGAAGAGCTGAAGCAGGGTCTGGCCATGGAAAACCAGCGGACAGCCTTTGAGGCCTGGTTCGAGAGCGTCCAGGGCGACTATGAAGTCATCTACGCCGCTGAATTCGAGCCGACCCCGACGAATACAACACCGACCACAGCGACGACCGCGACCCAGGCGGCGCCGGCAACGCCCTGACGCAGCGGCTAGGCCCTGACGCTGGGCATAACGTAATTTGATCCGCAGGGGCGCGAGCGAAGCTCGCGCCCCTGCTTGTTCTATAAAAACGATGCTGAAGAGGAATCACATGGGCGAGCAAAACAACCATGAGCAGCTGGCTGCGACCCTGCTGGAGCTCGACGAAGTGGTGCGCCGGCTCCGCCGGGACTGCCCCTGGGACCGGGAACAGAGCATCGAGGATATCTCCACCCACACCCTCGAGGAGACCTTCGAGCTGATCGACGCGGCCCACGCCGGCAATATCCCCGAGGTCGACGGTGAACTGGGCGACCTCCTCTTCCACATATTTTTCATGGCAAATCTTTCCGCGGAGCAGGGACACGCCGATCTCGACAGAATCGCCCGCGCCATAATCGACAAGCTTATCCGTCGCCATCCTCATGTCTACGGCGAGACTGCTGTCGAAAGCGCCGCAGATGTAGTGGAGCGCTGGGAGAGCATCAAGCGTGACAAGGAAGGCCGCGAGGGTATCTTCCATGATGTTCCCTCATCGCTGCCTTCTGCTCTCTACGCCCAGAGGATGCAGACACGTGCGGCGGCGGTTGGATTCGACTGGGATCAGGCTGAGCCCATCTTCGAGAAGCTCGATGAAGAGACCGCCGAACTCAAGGAGGCGCTCGCCACCGAAGAGCCCCCACCGGAAGGCACTGACAAGAAGCGTGGCAGCGGGACCGAGGCATATCACGAGGTCGGCGACATGCTGTTCGCGGTGGTGAACCTCGCCCGCAAGCTGCGGGTCGATCCGGAGCTGGCTCTCAGGAGCGCCGCCGGCCGTTTCCAGCAGAGAGTTGAGCGGGCGGCCGAACTCGCCGCCGCCGCCGGCGAAGACTTCAGCCGGTTGCCTCTGGACCGCCAGGAAGAATATTATCAGCAGGCAAAGACCGAAGCGGATGCAGAATAACCCGGAGCGAGAACCGTCCGGGTGATACTATGACTTTCCGCTTGATCTGGTTCCTAAAGTTCAGCAACGTCCCTCGAGGACACAGGAGGTAGAAACATGTCGATGATCGTCGATGTCCACGCGCGCCAGATCCTGGATTCCCGCGGCAATCCCACAGTCGAGGTCGAAGTCGAGCTGGCGGACGGCGCCACCGGCCGGGCCTCGGTTCCCTCGGGAGCATCCACGGGCGCTTACGAGGCTGTAGAGCTGCGCGACGGGGTCAAGAAACACTATGGCGGCAAGTCCGTACTCAAGGCTGTCGCCAACGTCAACGAGACCATCGCCGAGGAGATAGTCGGCTTCGAGGCCAGCTCCCAGCGTGAGCTCGATGATATCCTGATCGCCATCGACGGCTCGGAGAACAAAGGCAATCTCGGCGCGAACGCCATCCTCGGCACCTCGCTTGCCGTCGCCCACGCAGCAGCCGAGAGCGCCGTGCTGCCTCTATGGCAATACCTGGGCGGCGTCGGAGCCCACGTCCTGCCGGTGCCGATGATGAACATCCTCAACGGCGGCGCCCACGCGGACAACAATGTCGACATCCAGGAGTTCATGTGCGTGCCGGTCGGTGCGAAGAGTTTCGCCGAAGCGCTGGAGATGGGCGCCGGCGTATTCCATGCTCTCAGGGCGGTGCTGCAGAAGGACGGCCTGAACACCGCCGTCGGTGACGAGGGTGGTTTCGCTCCTGACCTGGGGTCGAACCGCGAGGCGGTGGAGTACATCATCAAGGCGATAAAAAAGGCCGGCCTCAAGCCGGGCAAGGATGTAGCCATCGCCATGGATCCCGCTTCGAGCGAGTTCTACAAGAAGGGCAAGTACGTGCTAGCCGGTGAAGGACGCACTCTCTCATCACAGCAGATGGTTGACTTCTACGCCGACCTTGTAGACAGCTATCCCATCGTCTCAATCGAGGATGGCATGGCCGAGGACGACTGGAAAGGCTGGAAGCTGCTCACCGAAAAGATCGGCGACCGGGTGCAGCTCGTGGGCGACGATCTGTTCGTCACAAATACCGGCAGATTAAAAAGAGGAATCGACGAAGGAATAGCCAATTCTATCCTCATAAAAGTGAACCAGATCGGTACGCTTTCGGAGACCCTCGACGCAGTGTCGATGGCGACCGCGGCGGGCTATACGGCTGTCATCTCCCATCGCTCAGGCGAGACGGAAGACACGACTATCGCCGACATCGCCGTGGCTACCAACTCGGGTCAGATCAAGACCGGGGCTCCATCCCGTACCGACCGGGTTTGCAAATACAACCAATTGTTGCGCATTGAGGAGCAGCTGGGCGGCGTAGCGCAGTATCCAGGCGCTGCGGTGTTTCCCCAGACCCAGTAGCCCGGTGTCGCAGGAACGGCTGATTGAATTCCTGCGACAGGATGGAGCTTCATTCCATCAGATAGGCCGGGAGCTCCGGGGAGTCGGAGGCTGAGGTTGTGATACCCGTACATGACCGCTGGGCGGTCAGCCTTCCCTTGCCCTGTTACCCGTGCAACAGACTGCGCCTTGTGCGTGGTTACGGGATATGAGGAAAAGGAGGTGTTTAATGTCGGGTAACAACCTTGTTGAAGTCACCGACGCGAATTTCGCCACGGAAGTCCTCGAGTCGGAACTGCCGGTCATAGTCGATTTCTGGGCGGACTGGTGTGCTCCGTGCAGGATGGTCTCACCGGTCATCGAAGAGCTGGCGGGGGAGATGGCCGGGCAGGTCAAGGTAGCGAAGCTCAATGTGGACGCCAACCGCGAGACAGCGGCCAGGTACGATATCATGAGCATCCCCACGGTCATCCTCTTTGAAGGCGGGGAGCTGAGCAGGCAGGTCGTGGGTGCGCTGCCGAAGGAGTCTCTGGTAAGAGAGCTGGGCCTGGAGTGGGATCCCACTCCTCAGGAATAGGCGGGCGGGATTCCCCCAACTGTAAGACGCAGTAAAAAGCACAGGATATTAAACGGTAGGAGCGGTTTTTTCACGGGCGGGCCAGGAGCGATGCGGACACCATACCGGATCCCTTCAGCCCGCCCGCTGCTATCGTGGAACTGAGGCAGCCGTCTGATGTAAAACGATTGTGCTGCTATGCTAAACTGATTCTGGAATGAATTGCGTCAATCACCCTTCCGTCGAAACCAACGTGTCATGCAGCAACTGTGGCGATCCCATCTGCCCGGACTGCATGGTCTATACACCTGTGGGTGTCAAGTGCGCGAAATGCGCCCGGATGCCCAAATCGGCCCTCATCACGGTCAAGCCGGAACGGTTGGCGCTTGCAGTTGCCTCTGGTCTGGGCGCGGCGGCCGCCGGCGGTTACGTCTTCGGGCTGGTTATTTCGATGATCAGCTTTTTTGCGATATTCGTCGCCTTTGGACTAGGCTCAGGAGTGGGTGAGGCGATCTCCTGGGCCAGCGGGCGTCATCATGGACCGAGCCTGGCAGCCTGGGCCGCCGTCTGCGGTGTGTTCGGGATAATCTTCGGGATCTGGAGCGTGAGGACGGGCTTTACAGTCACACCGCTGGCCCTGAGATACGCATTCACAGGGTATAGCATCTGGGGTTTTCTCTGGATGGCTGCGGCAGGTTATGGAGCCTGGCAGCGTAACGCCTGAGGGTCAGGCGTCGGCCATCTCGTCAGCGTATATCGCCGAGATCCGGTTCATGTTGACGATCACGAACTCCGGCTCATCGATCACCAGGCCGGTCGTGCGTTCGTAGATGCGTGGGCTTGCCAGGGTGATACGGTCGATGGGCATGGAATGCAGGAAGTCAGAGGCGCGCCGCGATGACGAGCGAGAGTCTATGTTCCAGTAAGCCCTGCCGACGATCTTCAGACCATCAGTATAAACCGTGACCTGGTAATGGCGGTTGCTGGTGTCGACTTTGAAATCCCCGTGAAGATTATCCTCGATGTCGGAGAATTCGTCTGCCATGGTCAGCTCCCTACAGTGGCTTTTTCACGCTTTCTGTTACCGGGTGCGTCCTCGTTCTCCCACTTGCCGCAGCGGCCACCCCAGCGGGCCAGGGTCTTGCCCTCAACCTTGATGCGTACGACTTCGCAGATATTGGAGCAGCCGTTACAGCCGAAGGTCGAAGTGTCATAGACCAGGTCGCTGACATCGAAGCCCTTGAAGCTGGTCTCGCCAGGCTCCAGTTCAAGCTCCATGGCCAGGATGGCGCTACCGATCGCTCCCATCACATTATGGTGGGTCGGGATCACTACTTCCATGTCGAGAGCATCCTCGAAGGCGCGCTTCATGCCGGCGTTAGCCGCCACACCGCCCTGGAAGACGATGGGGGCGATAAGCTCCTTACCCTTGCTGAGGTTGTTCAGATAGTTGCGGACCAGCGCGTGGCAGAGGCCGTAGATGATGTCCTCGACGGCGACGCCCACCTGCTGCTTGTGGATCATGTCCGACTCGGCGAAGACAGAACAGCGGCCGGCGATATGTGCAGGGCTCTCCGAACGGACGGCGTAGCTGCCGAACTCCTCGATGGGAATGCCCACGCGGGCTGACTGATGATCGAGGAAAGAGCCGGTGCCGGCGGCGCAGACGGAGTTCATGGCAAAATCAGTGACCACGCCGTCGCGGAGGATGATCAGCTTGGAATCCTGGCCGCCGATCTCCAGTACGGTGTTGACATCAGGCACTACCTGCGATGCCGCAACCGCATGAGCGGTGATCTCGTTCTTGACCACGTCGGCGCCGACGATGATGCCGGTCAGGTGCCGGGCGCTGCCGGTAGCCCCCACGCCCCGGACTTCGATGTCCTGGTCCTCCAGCAGGGCAACCAGTTCCTTCAGCCCCTCCTGGACGGCCTTGATCGGCTGGCCCTGGGTGCGGCGGTAAATGGCCGCCAGGACGCTGGCGTGTTCGTCAAGGATGACGAGGTTGGTGCTCACCGAGCCTACGTCGATGCCCAGGTAACCTGTTTTTGCCGGAATATCCAATTTGTCTCCTTTTGCCTTGCTTAAAGCCTGCTCAAACCTGGCCGGCCGTTACTTTTTCAGTTGCCGCGGCTGCTCCCGCCAGTGCCAGCCGGCTCCCTCTTCTTGCCGCCAGCAGGTCCAGGAACGCTTCAACCCGCGTCACCAGGCCGGCGCGGCCGGTCTGTTCGTCGAATGCCAGGGTGAGCACGGGGATGTCGTGGTCCCGCTGCACCTTGGGAATGATGCTCGTGGCGATGTTCTCAGGCATGCAGCCGAAGGGCAGCAGCTGAAGGATGCCGTCGAATCCCCGTTCCGCCATCAGTACGATGCTGCCGATGGTCTCGCGGCCTTCGCCGCCGACGTTATGGTTCAGATAAGGCGCCGCCTTCTCCTCGACGAGTTTTTTGGGGAAGCCGTAAACCTTGTTGTCGCGGTTCGGTGCTATCCAGTCGGTGACCCAGACGCTGCGTTCCAGGTAGACGCCCATATGGCCCAGGATCTCTTCCAGGCCGAAATTACTGAACGGCTCGAGCAGCAGGAAGAACTCGCCGACGATCGCCACCTTGATGACGTCGCGGTCCGGGTCCTGCTCCACAGCGTCGATCAGGGCCAGGGCTTCGCGGCCCGCTTCCTCGATCTCCTCGGGAGTATATGCCAGCGACAGCAGCTCTTCAGCCTGTCTCAGCGCGCGGGTCGTGTCACCGCGATTTACCTCATAAGCCCTTACCTGCAGCGAGCGTTTGTGCACGTAGTCGAAGGCGCGGCCCTTGGCAAAGGATGTCCGGAGTATCCTGTAAAGCTTGCGGATGGTAAGCCCCGGAGAAAGCTGCTTGAAAGTATTATAGAAATCACGTTTGCCGTCGTTGAACGGCTCCAGCATCATGAAGTCGAATTCGTAGCCCAGGTCCCGGAGGATGCGCTCCTCGACGATGCCATAATATCCGAACCTGCAGGGCCCGTGGCCGCCGGCCATGATCAGCGTGTCGGCTCCCATGTCCAGGGCCTCGATGAAATTCCCGACGTTTATCTTCAGCGGCAGGCAGGCGAATTCCGGGCTGTGTTTGGCGCCGATTGTCAGCGTCTTGGTCGTCGATACAGGTGGCTTGACGTATTCCACTCCGAGCCGTTCGAAGAGGTCTTCCAGCATGTAGTGCAGGTGGCCCATGTGGGGGCAACTGACTTTCATCAGGACGCCCTTCCCGAGCCGCGCCGGGTGCCGCCGGATCTCCTGTTGCGTAACGCGCAGCCGCGCATCACGCCACCGCCTCCGCCGTCTTCTTCTTCCTCATGAGCATATCCGTGAAAGCCTCGATCCTGGTGACGAGCCCGGCTTCGCCGCTATGCTCGTCTATGGTAAGAGACATCAGCGGCACCTTGTGCACCCGGGCCCGGTGCTCGATCAACACCTGTACCAGGGAGTCTGGGCCGCAGGCGAAGGCGAGCACGTATATGACGCCATCGACCATCTTGTTCTCGGTCCAGTGGTTGATTGCACCCATGATCTCTTTCTCGTAAGTCCAGTAGAGCTGCTTGGGAACGTCGGTAGCGGCCTTCATCAACACGTGATGGTCGGTCATCTCCGGAACCACAAGCTCGGCGCCCATCTCTTCCAGCCGGGCGACCAGGTTCTGGGTGATGTAGCCGTCATAGATGTTGTAGGGATGCCCGAGCAGGCCGATGCGCTTGCGCTCGCCCCGGGGCTTTTTCCAGCGGGTGCGGTTGAGGCGGCTGGAAGGCAGCAGGTCGAGCGGTTTATGCCCGCTGACCAGGCTCTCCTGGTAACGACGCTGGGCCAGCCGTGCGGTCTCCAGGGCCGCGATCGCATCCATCGCTCCCACGCCGAACTCGTCGCGGGCGAAATTTATCAGCTGCCATTTGAATTCGCTGGGCTTCTCCCGCTGGTTGAGCTTGGGTGTTAGCAGTGGCGGCAGCTCCAGCTGGTCGGCTACGGCGGCTACCATGTCGGGCAGTCCCAGGAACTTGGGGCAGGTATATTCCCGCTCCTCGACGCTGACTACCCGTGGCACGAACAGGGCGTCGACCTTGCCGCGCAGGGCCATGCAATGGCCGTAGAATGCCTTGACAGGCACACAGAGTTCGTTCTCGGCGACTTCGACACCCCAGGACAGGATCTGCTTGTTTGTCAGTGGCGAGGTCTCGACCTCAAGGCCGAGCTCGGCCAGGAACGTCTTCCAGAAAGGAAGGTATTTGTAGTAAAGAAGCGATCTGGGAATACCTACGCGCATGGCTCCAGGCTGGTCGGGAATCGGGGACGGGTGCGCCATCCTCCAAAGAAGGCCGGCATGATGATTGTTCTCACTGAGATACTTTCCATAAGACCTTGTCGCCTAAACCCGACCGGGCGAACAACGCCAATGATATTAAGGGATTTAAGGTTTTTTAGCAACGAGCGTCAGGGCCGCGGGCTGTAGTCGCCGGCATCAGCGCCAGCGCCGCCGGTCGCATCGTCAGCGTTACCTTTGCTGTCAGGGGTCAGCCCTACATCCTTTTCCCATTCCTCTTCCATCTCTTCCTCAAGGACATCTTCGACTTCTTCCTCCAGTTCCCTGGCGCCGGTCCTGACCTGGTCGAATTTCAGACCCTCCCTCAGCAGGCAGGCGCTGCCGATGCCCAGGCCGATCGATCCCTCGATGATCTGTAGCCCCACGGAGAAGGCGATCGCCGTGGTCTTTGGGATGTCGTAATTCACAGTCAACGGGATCACAGTCGCCAGCTGGAAAACGCCCACGTTGCCAGGGGTAGCGGGAAGGGCTCCGGCGACATTGATGAGGATGAGCAGCAGCAGGGCTCCCATGATGCCGATGTAGCCCAGGTGGAAAGCGAAGAGCGAGAAATAGACCGCGATCAGCTGTGACATCCACGAAGCCGACGTGGTCAGGAATATGGCGATGACGCGGCGGGGGCTTCTAAGGACTTTCTGCCCTTCGCTGAAGCGGGCGATGACGCTGAAGAGCCGGGTGAAGAGTTTCTTCCACCAGGGGTGGTGTTCCTTGAGCTCAGCCTTGGCTTGCTGGGCGCCTTCCTGCAGCTGTTCCCGCTTGATCTCCAGTACCACCATGACCACGGCGAAAAATCCGCTGATACCCAGAAGTATGATGGCGCCGGTATCAGCCCAGGCCGGCAGATCCATCCGGAATATCCCGTAGACCACGATCAGGGCCATGGCCACGCCGTCGAATACCCGTTCCAGGACGATAGTGCCGAAGACCGTGGAGCGGGATACTGGTTTGCCGATCAACGCCTGGCGCCGGCTGATGACAAAAGCGCGGGCCAGCTCGCCGAGGCGGGCGGGGATGATCAGGTTCACCAGGAAGCCGATCATCAGAGCCGAGGTGAGGTCGCGCCACCGGCCCCTGATGCCGTCGAAGCTGTAGTCGTAGATCAGTTTCCAGCTGGCGACCTTCAGCATTATCGATGCGAAGTTAGCCAGGATGGCGAGCAGCACGAAACTCCAGGCGACATTGGCGAAAGCCGTGATCAGCTCATCGTACTCTACGTGAAAAGCGAGCACATAGACGACGACCGCCAGTGTCAGCAGCGAGAGGCCGTAGCGGCGAAGCGCCCGGAAGATCTGCTGCATGACCGTGGATCTTATCTCGTTGCCTGGCGCCGGCTTCAAAGCTCTTCTTCCTCTCTCATCATCTGCTCGACGGTCACGAATTCCAGGCCTCGCGCCCTGGCGTTCTTGATGATCTCAGAAAGGGCCGCGACAGTCTGGGAGCGGTCCTCGTCGCTGGGCCCGCTCCAGCCATCGTGAAGCAGGAGGATGCGGCCGGGCCGAAGGATCTCAGCCGTGCGAGAGATTATTGACTCCACTCCCGGGGAGGCTGTATCCCAGACGCCCTTGGACCAGCCGGTCACCTGGTAGCCGCGCCGGGTGAGGGCGCGATGGGCGACGGGGCTCAGCCAGCCGTGCGGCGCCCGGAAGAGCGGCGCCGTATCCACGGCCCCGGCGTCGAGGAAGGCGCGCTCGGCCTGCTCCACCTGGGAGAGCGCCTCTCTGGCGCTGGCGAACATCATGATGCCATGGTCCATGCCGTGGTTGGCGACCCGGTGTCCCTCAAGCTCGATGCGCCTGACCAGTTCGGGGTAGCGGCGGGCGTTCTCACCGAGTACGAAGAAGGTCGCCGTGACACCTTCTTTCTTCAGCACATCCAGGATCTGGCCGGTGTAAGGTGGCCGGGGGCCGTCGTCGAAAGTGAGGGCCACCCGGTTGCCGCTGGTGCGTCCGCTGTAGAACACCCGGCCTGTCAGCGGGAAGTTGGGCACCAGGAATGAATAGAGGAAGAGGCCGTCGGCAGCGATGCCGGCTGTCAGCAGTGCTTTGCCGAGCCCCCTGCGGCAGCGGCAGTGATAGAGCCAGTGGGATACGCCGGCGATCAGGAAGAAGAAGCCGCCTGCGAGGGAGCCCAGGACTGACAGGGCTCCGCGCCTAGTCATTCAGCGCGAAGATTTTCTCCAGGGCCGGCTCATCGGTGAAGACGACCATCTTGCGGCCGAGAAGTTCCATGTAATACTGCTCCACGGTGCCGGCGACCAGGTCCCAGGAGAAGGTGTCGACTGCCTTGCGGCGTCCGGCCTGGCCCATTCTCTGGCGCAGTTCGGGATCCTTGAGCATCCGCATCAGCGCTTCAGCAAAACCGGCCGCTTCATTCTCGGGTACGAGGATGCCCTGCTCGTTGTCTTCCATGACCAGGCGGTAGCCGTTGATGTCAGAGGCGACTATCGGCGTGCCCGCAGCCATGGCTTCCAGTAGCACGACTCCGAACGAGGCCTTGGTGCACGGCGTGCAGTAGATGTCGGCGGTTGCATAATAGCTTGGCCGCGCCCCGTTGATCAGGCCGGCGAAGTGGATGTCCCTGGCGATCTTCCGGTCGACCAGAGAGCGATAGTAGTGGCGCAGCGGCCCGTCGCCGACCACTATCAGCCGGCAGTTGTCGAACTGCCGCTTCACCAGCCGGAAGGCTTCGATCATGGTCTTGAGTCCGTTTCGCGGATCGAAACGGCCCACGAACAGGATGTTGACCTTGCCGTCGTCGAACTCGGGCAGTACTGGCGCCCCGGGATGGAAGCTGTCGGTATCGACGCCGTTGGGGATCACCCGGTAGTCGGCGTGGAAGTAGCGGCTCAGCGCCTCGGTGCAGGCATCCGAGACGACTATCCTGCCGTCCATCATCTCCATGTGTTCGGAGGCTTTCTTCTTCAGCAGGCCGTAGCCGTGGCTGCGGTCGAAGTAGGTATGAAAGGTCCCCACGGTCACGGGAGCGTTCGAACGGCGGATAGCCACCAGCGGCAGTATCGGTGTCAGCGGCGAGTGGGCGTGGATGACGTCGAACTTCTCGCGCTCGAAGAACTTCTGCAGGTCGTCTCCCAGGCTGCGCCCGAGAGTCACCCGTGCGAACGAGCCGTTGGAATAGATGGGGATGCCCCTGCCGAACCTCTCGACGCTGAAGGTGAGCGGTTCGTCGGGATAGTGGTGATGCTTGCGGGGTTTGAGGTTGTGGGTGATGACCGTGACCTCATGCCCCTTGCGGCTAAGGGCGCCCGCGAGGTTGTGTACATGCTCGGTGATGCCACCGAGTAGCGGATAATAATACTCAGATACCAGAGCTATCTTCATAAGAAAAAAACAGTACCCCCGCCGCCGAGGCGCCAAACGGTACCGACGGTCATCATTTCAGGTGTGAATCTTACCGCTGGGAATCTTATAAGAAATACCTGACTTTTGCCACCAGCAACAGGAAACTAAACTGTTTTGCTATACTATTAAGTTGGTTTGCACCATCCAGGTGCAGAAGGAGGTTCGATCACAGTTGCCCATATATGAATACCGGTGCCTGAAGTGCGGGCACCAGTTTGAAAAGATGCAGAAGATCGCCGACCGTCCGGTCAGCAAGTGCGAGAAGTGTAAGGAGCGGGTCACAAGGGTTTTTCATCCGGTTGCCATCCACTTCAAAGGCAGCGGCTTCTACTCGACCGATTATGGCCGGAAGCACAAGGATCCGCGGAAAAAATCCAGTGAGGGCCGTGGCGGCGAATCGAAAGCGGCCGGCGAATCCGGCAGCGGCGACTCCGGTTCTTCGAAGAAAAAAAGCAAAGATTCCTCCGGGAAAGCGGCCTCAGGCAGCAAGGAAAGCTGAACCGCGGCCTTGAGGATCCTGGTCACCAATGATGATGGTATCGATTCGCCCGGCCTGTTCGCGGTAAAGCAGGCGCTGGAAAGTTGCGGCGAGGTGGCGGTCATCGCCCCGGACCAGAACCGCAGTGCAATCGGCCGCAGCATCACCATCGCTGAATCGATCGACGTCCTCGAAGTCCCCTTTCCCGATGGCTCTATGGGATATTCCGTCAACGGCACGCCGGTCGACTGTGTGCGGCTGGCTTCGCTGGGCTTCCTCGACTGGGAACCGGACATCGTCGTATCCGGGATCAATCTCGGTCCCAATCTCGGAGACGACATCACTTATTCGGGAACCGTGGCCGCGGCTTTTGAGGGTGTCATGCTGGGCATTCCCGCTATCGCCGTCTCTATCGAGCGGCCTGGTGGCTGGAAGGCCATCGGCAACGAAGGGGTCTTCTATTTCGACAGGGTCGCTTCGTTCACGGCGAGGCTGGCGACGAAACTGGTAGAGAACGAACTGCCCGGTCCGGTGCTGCTCAACATCAATTCGCCGAACCTGGACGCCGCCGGCATCATGGGCGCCGAGGTGACCAGGCTGGGGAAGCGCATCTATCGCGACCAGCTGGTGGAAGAGGCTCCCGGCGGCAACGGCGGCAAGCGTTACCAGATCTACGGCGACGACCCTTCCTACCATGAAGAGGAGGGCACCGATTTCCACGCCCTGGCTCAAAGGAAGATCTCCGTCACACCCATCCACTTCGCTCTTACCAATCTCGCGGGCATGGACATGATCCGCGACCTCGGCCTCGACTCTTTGCTCGAAGATGGCCGCGAGACAGACTGAGGCCGGGCTGATGGACATGGTCAAGAAATGTTTCAGGGGATTCCTGTTCGATCTGGACGGGACCCTGGTCGACACCACCGAACTGATCGCCCGTTCATTCCGCCATGCCTACAGCGAGGTGTTCGGCGAGATCAAACCGGACGATGTGCTGATGGCCAATGTGGGGCAACCGCTGATGAAGCAGATGGAGCTTCTCGGCGGAGAGAAAGCGCAGGAACTTTACGATACCTACAGGGTTTTCAACCACGCCGAACATGATGAGTACATCCGCGCCTATCCCGGGATTGAAGAGCTGCTGGTCGAGCTGAAGGCGCGGGGGGCGAAGCTGGCGGTCGTGACTTCCAAAAGCCGGAGCACCATGGAGATGGCCTTCCGCCGCATCCACATCGACAGTTATTTCGACACGCTCATCGCGACCGACGATACCGACAACCATAAGCCACATCCCCAGCCGTTGCTGCTGGCGATGAGGCGGCTGGACCTGACGCCGGAAGAGTGCGTCTACATCGGTGATAGCCCTTTCGACATCCAGGCAGGCCAGGCCGCGGGCATGGCGACGGCCGCCGTGGGCTGGGGTATGTTCTCGCCGGTGCGCCTGAAAGAGCTGGAGCCGGACTTCTATTTTGAGGAACCTGATGCCATACTGGGACTCTGCCCTAAAGGCAGCCCCGGCAAGTAAGCGCGGAAAGGCGTTCCCCGGAACGCGTTTTCCGGGCGAAGCGAAGGAATCAGCATGGATAACAAAACGGGCAAAGTCTATCTGATAGGCGCCGGTCCGGGAGATCCCGGGCTGTTCACCCTCAAGGGCGTCGAATGCATGCGCCGTGCCGACGTCATCGTCTACGATTACCTCGCGGGTAAACCGCTGCTGGTGCACGCTCACCCCGATGCCGAGCTCATCTACGTCGGCAAGAAGGGCGGCGACCATACCATGAAGCAGCCCGACATCAATGCGCTGCTGGTAAAGCTGGGCCAGGAAGGAAAAGTGGTGGCGCGGCTCAAGGGCGGCGACACTTTCATTTTCGGCAGGGGCGGTGAGGAGGCGCTCGCATTGCGCGAGGGCGGCGTCCCCTTCGAGGTCGTCCCGGGCATCTCAGCAGGATATTCAGTGCCCGCTTACGCCGGCATCCCTGTGACCCACCGCGGTATCACGACCGAGGTCGCATTCGTCACGGGCCACGAGGATCCTACCAAGACCGAGTCGACCATCAACTGGGAGAAGCTTTCCACCGCGGTCGGCACAATAGTCTTCTTCATGGGTGTCAAAAACCTGCCATACATCGTCGAGGAACTGACGAAGAACGGCCGTGATCCCCAGACGCCGGTAGCGCTGATCCGCTGGGGGACGACCCCGCGGCAGGAGACTGTCACCGGCACCCTGGCAGATATCGTCCAGCTGGTGGAGGAACGCGGCTTCAAGGCGCCCGCCATCACCATCGTCGGTGAGGTGGTCGCCCTCAGGGAAAAGCTGCACTGGTTCGAGGATCGTCCTCTGTTCGGCAGGCGTGTAGTGGTCACCCGCTCGCGCACCCAGGCTAGCGACCTGGTGACTGCGCTGGCTGATGCCGGAGCCCTGCCGGTTGAGTTTCCCACCATCAAGGTCATCCCCCCGGGTGACGGTTACGCGGCGCTCGACGCCGCCATCTCAAGACTTCGTGATGCCGCTGACGGCGGACCCGCATATGACTGGGCGGTGTTCACCAGCGTCAACGGCGTGGAAAAGTTTTTCGAGCGTTTGAGCATCGACGGCGATACCCGCGATCTCAGGGGCATCAAGCTGGGCGCAATCGGCCCGGCCACCGCGGCGGCGCTGGAAAGCCGGGGCCTGAGGCTGGACTTCGTGCCGGCGGAATACCGGGCCGAGGCTGTGCTGGAAGGCCTGCTGGAACGCGGTGCGGCCGGTGGCAGCGTGCTCATCCCCCGGGCGAAGGAAGCCCGCGAGGTACTACCCGAGAAGCTGGCCGAAGCGGGAGCCCGGGTCGAGGTAGTCCCGGCCTACGAGACAGTCCTCGACGAGACCGGTGTCGACGACATGAAAGATATGCTCTCAAGCGGGGAAATTGATATCATTACTTTTACAAGCTCATCGACGGTAACTAATTTTGTGAAGCTCCTCGAGGGATTCGACTTCCAGACACTCCCCGCGAACGTGACCATTGCCTGCATCGGACCTGTGACCGCCGACACCGCCCGGGATCTCGGCCTCCGTGTCGACCTCGTGGCAGACGAATATACGATACCGGGCCTGGTCCGGGCGCTGATCGCAGGAGCTGGCAGCTGAATTTAAAAAGTCGCGACCACGCGGCCAGAGATTAGAGGAAAAGCAATGATCGACATCACCCGCTTATATTGCGACCGCGACACCCCCGCCGACTCCCTGCGCTATGGCCACGGCCACAAGGGCAAGCCGGAGATGTCGGGCGCGCCGCGAATCCCCCGTGAACCCAAAACGGCGGCCGAACGGCGTCCGGTAGTAGCCTGGAACACCAGCCGCACCTGCAACCTCAAATGTGTCCATTGCTACACGGACTCAGAGGCGAAGAAATACGAGAACGAACTGAGCACGGAAGAGGGCAAGGCGCTCATCGACGATCTAGCAGCATTCCAGATCCCGGCGCTGCTTTTCTCCGGCGGCGAGCCGCTGATGCGCAAGGACCTCTTTGAGCTGGTCGGGCATGCGGTCAAGCTGGGCATTCGCCCGACGCTATCCACCAACGGTACGCTGATCACCCGGGATGTCGCCCAGCGCATCAAGGACCTCGGCTTCACCTACGTCGGTATCAGCCTCGACGGCATCGGCGAGATCAACGACACTTTCCGCGGCAAGGTGGGGGCCTTCGACAAGGCCATGGAAGGCTTCCGCAACTGCAAGGCTGTGGAGCAGCGCGTCGGCTTGCGCCTCACGCTCACGCGCCACAATTACAAGGATCTCCACCGCATCTTCGATTTCATCGAGGCGGAGAACATCGACCGCGCCTGCTTCTATCACCTGGTCTATTCCGGGCGCGGCAAGGAGAGCGACGACCTCACTCACGAGGAGAGCCGCGACGCCCTCGACATCATCCTCGATCGTACCAAGGACATGCACGACAGGGGCCTCGAAAAGGATATCCTCACCGTCGACAACCACGTTGACGGCATCTACCTGTATATGAGACTCCTGAAGGAAGATCCCGACCGCGCCGCAGAGGTCATGAAGCTGCTCAAGTGGAACGGCGGCGGCATGTACAGCTCCGGCGTCGGCTTCGGCGACATCGATTTCCTCGGGAACGTCCACGCGGACCAGTTCTGGATGCACTACAGCTTCGGCAACGTGCGCGAGCGCCCGTTCAGCGAGATCTGGATGGACACCTCCGATCCGCTGATGGCGGGTCTGAAAGACCGCCGCAGCCATATCCACGGCCGCTGCGCCACCTGTAAATATTTCGACGCCTGCGGCGGCGCCCTGCGCGTTCGCGCCGACCTCGTCTATGGCGACCCGTGGGCCCCCGATCCTGCCTGCTACCTCACCGACGAGGAGATTGGCTGAGCACGGACATCCAGGAGGGCCGTCAGGCGGGCGTCCGGGTGGTGGCCATCCCGGCGGGCATCCGCATGGATCGAGCTATCCCGGCGGGCACCCCGGAGACCATCCTCATGGAGCTGCCGGGCCCGGCGACAATGCCGGAGGCTATCCCGCTCCGCGCCTGATCGCCTGGGAAGTGACCCGAAAGTGCGGTCTTTCCTGCCGCCACTGCCGCGCCGCCGCCAACAAGGGGCCGTATCCCGGCGAACTTTCCACCGAAAAGTGCTTCCAGGTGATCGACGAGATCGCTGAGGTGGGCAAACCGATAGTCATCCTTACCGGCGGCGACCCGATGCTGCGGGAGAACATCTACGAGATCGCCCGCTACGGCACTGACAAAGGCCTGAAGATGGTCATGTCGCCCTGCGGCACCCTGCTCAACGAGGAGAACGCCCAGAAGCTGAAGGACGCCGGCATCGAGCGCATCAGCCTCAGCATCGACGGCGCCACCGCCGAGACCCACGACGATTTCCGCCGGGTCGAGGGCGCTTTCGACGAAGTCATCAAGGGCATCGAGAACGCCAAAAAGGCCGGGCTCGAATTCCAGATCAACACGACCGTGACCAAGGTCAACCTGGCGGAGCTGCCGGATATCCTCCAGCTCGCCATCGATCTGGGCGCGGCAGCCTTCCACCCCTTCCTGCTGGTCCCCACCGGCCGCGGCAAGGAGCTGGCGGCCCAGGAGCTCTCTCCCGAGCAGTACGAGGAGACACTCAACTGGGTCTACGACCAGCGTGAGATCGTGCCCCTGCATTTCAAGCCCACCTGCGCGCCGCATTACTATCGTATCCTCAGGCAGCGCGCTCACGCCGAGGGCAAGAAGGTCACTCCGGAGGAGTTCGGCATGGACGCCCGGGCCAAGGGCTGTCTCGGCGGCCAGGGTTTCTGCTTCATCTCCTACAAGGGGGAAGTTCAGATTTGCGGCTTCCTTGATGTAAAATGCGGCGATCTCAACGAGCAGAGTTTCGGCGAGGTGTGGAACGAATCAAAAGTCTTCAAGCAGATGCGCGACCTGGATAACTACCATGGGCGTTGCGGCTACTGCGAATATCGCCGTTTCTGTGGAGGCTGCAGGGCCAGGGCATTCGAGTTGACCGGAGATTATCTGGCGGAAGAGCCTTATTGCGTTTACGAGCCGAAGGCTAAAGCTAAATGAGCCGCCGGATCGGGCAGGTACCCTTCGCCCGCCGGATCAGGCAGGTACCCCCTTGCTCCCCGTCTTCGACAGGGTCGCTGCGGAGATACCTGCCTGATCCGGCTACCTGTTACTATTTGCGGACGGCATAAAACTATGGACGATCTCGATAAAAAAATAGTCACACTCATCCAGGCCGGGTTTCCGGTCAGCGCCAGGCCTTATGCCGAGATCGGCGAGAAGGTCGGCATCAGCGAGGATGAGGTCATCCTGCGCATCAAAGGGATCAAGGAGTCAGGCGAGATCCGGCGCATGGGGGCCTCTTTCGATTCCCGCAAGCTGGGTTATTCGAGTACGCTTTGCGCTGTTCACGTACCTTCCGAGAAGCTCGAAGAGGCGGTCGAGGTGGTTAACTCTTACCTGAACGTGACACACAACTATGAGCGCAACCATCATTACAACATGTGGTTCACCTGTATCGCTCCGAACCGGGAGCGAATCAGTGAGATCCTCAGCGAGATGGAAGTACGGGCCGGCATCGGTCCGATCATAAACCTTCCCGCGGAACGGCTGTTCAAGATCCAGGTCGACCTGCCGGTGATCGATGGCTAGGGTGTTCTCCGAACAGGAACAGCAGCTCGTTCGCCTGCTGCAGGACGACATCCCGATCACTCCAGAGCCGTTCGCCGAGATCGGCGCAGCGGTAGGCATGACCGAGGATGAGGTCGTGGCCCGGGTGAAGGAATGGCTGGCGGATGGAACGATCCGCCGTTTCGGCGCGATGGTGCGCCATCAGCGTCTCGGCTACAAGGCCAACGCCATGAGCGCCTGGGACGTACCCGACGAGCGGGCCGAAGAGGTCGGCCGGATTCTGGCCGAAGCCAGCGAGGTCAGTCATTGCTACAAGCGCCCGCGGGCCGAGGGATGGAACTACAATCTTTTTGCCATGATCCATGCAGCCACGCCCGAGGAGTGCCATGAGGTAGCCGCAGTGCTGGCCGGCAAGGTCGGCATCGAAGCTTACGAACTGCTCTTCAGCAGCAGGGAGTTCAAGAAGATAAGCATGACTTATTTCGCGGAGCAGGACTGAAGCAGCTTCAGGATGGCCAGCAAGCCGTCCTGAAACAAGTCAATCCAAAGGGCAGGGGTGGTGTTAAATGCTTAAATCTGCACTGGCCTTGTTTTTAGCAGCCACATTTTCAATGGCGAGCTGGGGCTGCGCCCTGACCGGCTCCACTCCCCCGCCGACACCCCACTCAGGCACTGGCGACTACGAGAACTGCCGCAGCTGCCACGAGAACGGCAACGGGGGCGCACCGGTCACATCCCACGCCGTAAAACTGGATTGCCTGTCATGTCATCCCGCCAGGCCCTGACAGTGTCAGAGGCTAATACCGAACGCGTCTCCGCCAGGCGCTGGGACCGGTCCGACTGGCTGATCACAGCAGCCCTTTTCACTGTTACGATCATCTCACGCATCCCTTTTCGCACGAAAATGCTGTATGCCTGGGATTCAGTGCTCTACACCAGGGCAATCGAACTGTTCGATGTCAGGCTGCACCAGCCGCAGCCGCCGGGCCACATCTACTATGTGGGCCTGGTTCGACTCGTAAACAGTATTGCGGGCGATCCCAACGCGGCCATGGTCTGGATCAGTATCCTTGCCGCGGCAGTCGCGGTCGCAGTCCTGTACTTCCTGGGGCGAATAATGTTCGGCCGTGATATCGGCCTGGTGGCTGCGCTCCTGCTGGCGACCAGCCTCAGCTTCTGGTTGCAGAGCGAAGTCGCCTATCCTTACACGCTGCTTGGCTGCCTCAGCGTCGTCGTGGCGGCCATGATCTACCCTGTCTGGACCGGCAGCAAGGCCTGGGTCCTGCCAGCCGCTCTGGCGCTCGGCATCGCCTCAGGCTTCCGCCAGGACCTGTTGCCATTCCTTCTGCCGCTCCTGGTTCTGGGAATCTGGGACAAGGGCCGCTGGAGGGTCGCTGGCGCCGCTGTAATACTGATCGCTGGCGCCGCCGCCTGGTATATTCCCTCGGCTTTGCTCTCTGGCGGTTTCACAGCATATCGTGAAGCGTCCTCGGAGCAGAGCGATTACCTGATGACCTACTTCGCTGTGTTCGGACGCGGTTTTGAGGGTTTAAGGGCAAATCTGGACGAGCTTCTCCGGTTCATGCTCTATGGTCTTTCCTCAGCCCTTTTACTCATCCCTGTCACCCTGATTGTGGCGGTGACTTCGTCAGGCAGGCGTCAGTTCAGGGACCAGCGCCTGCTCTTCCTGCTGGCCTGGATTGCGCCCAGCCTGATCTTCTACATCTTTATCCATGTAGGCGAATATGGTTACATCTTCTCATTCCTGCCTGCACTTCTGCTCCTGCTGGCCTGGAGCCTTAAGACGGCAGCTGTGATGTTCGCCTCGCGGCCCAGCCGGCAGCGGCACGCGGACCGGGCGTTATGGGGAGCTGCCGTGCCGCTCATCCTTATCAATCTCGTGCTCTTTCTGGCGTTGAGTCCGCCGTTTTCGGCCAACCGCCTGGCTGCCCGCGATGACATCCTCCGATCCAGGATAGACACTCTCAACGACAACTTCGATCCGGCGAGGACGATGGTCATCTCAGTCTTCGACTTCCAGCAGGCGAACTTCTATCTGCCGGATTTCCAGCACTGGAATTTCGATCCTTCCGTGGAAAAAACGCCTTCCATAGCTATCCCGGCCGGAGTCGATCGGATTGTTATCTTCGAGGAATATCTTTCGCCTGCTGACGGCTTCACTTCGTCAACGCTGCCGCTTGACCGGGAGCAGGAGCTTGTCATCATTGATCGCGGAGGGGCGGTCTCGGTCAGGGTCGACTGGGAAGCCAGGAAGGTGTATCTCCAGGATGGATGATGTGCTGAGACTTTATGCCAGGGCTCCTCGTTCCGTGCGTGCGTTTCTGCGGGGGCGGGTGCTGCTCAGCGACCTGGAGTTCATCGAACGCCAGGTCCCGGAAGCCGGAAGCATCATGGACCTTGGTTGCGGACATGGCCTGTTCGCCAACCTGATGGCGCTGCGTTCGGAGGGGCGTAAAGTCATCGGCATGGATCTTGCGCCCGGGAAGATCGAAGTCGCCCGCAAGACTGTCAGGCATCGAGACAATATCGATTTTGTCTGCGCCGATTTTTTCGAGACCGATATTCCGGATTGTGATGTGATCACAGTCATCGACGTCTTCTATCTTTTGCCAGCGGAAGAACAACTAAGCATTCTCAGGCAGTGCAGGAGGAAGCTGGCGGACGACGGTCTGCTTGTGTGGAAAGCTCAGGAGCGGAGGCCGCGCTGGAAGTTCGCAGTGACCTGGATCCAGGAGATGCTCACTACCTCAACCAGTGTGACCCGGGGGCGGCGGGGCGGGTTGACATTCCTGAGCCGCGAGGACGCTATCGGAGCAATGAACGCCGCCGGTTTCCACGCCAGTGTGGTGGAGATGAGGAGCTGGCGCCCCTACAGCGACATCCTTTATCTTGGAAGAATTACCCCTACTGGGTAGGAGTATGCAACAAAGGTGACATATATTTCTAGGGGAATTCCCTGATATAAAAATTTCAGCCTATCAGGTATCGTAATAACCCTATATACAGGATAGATGGGTTCGCCCGCGATATTGACATAATTAAAAACGGGCTTTATCCTTCTTATCCAGGGTAGTATGCGTTGCAGTGATGCGGGCTCAATAGTGGACACTCGTGCGGAAGCGGATCGTTGATAAAGTTAGAAAGTTACGAAGTTTAGGTTAACCCCAGAACCGATAGTACTTTATAGCCCCCGCAGGGCACTATAGCTGCAACCTCCATTTGGCCACTATGCCTACCCGGTCCCGGCGCCCCCAGTGCGTCCGCAGACAAGGGGAAGCGTGGTAGTACGCCTGTTTATGTGACCAGTTTCACATATTCAGCGAAATCCTTAGGCGAAAGGAGGTGGAAATATATGCGAAAAATAGCAATTATTGCTGCGATAGTGCTGTCCGTCGTCTTCATCCTGGCTTTCTCGGCCACGGCTTTCGCTGCCAGCCCCCACACGGGTTATGCTGGCACGACTGATTACTGTATCAGTTGCCACGATATGCACGAAGCTTCCGGTGATTATGTACTTACCCGCGAGTCCACTGTGACTGGCGTGTGCGGTACCTGTCACGGTCTCTTCGGCGCCGCTGCGCCGGCTGGAGTCACCTGGAGCGGTGGTGCGCCTGCCGATATGGCCGGTGCTAACCCGACTGCTTCCATCAAGCTGGCCTATAAGGTCAACATGAGCGCCATGACTGGTGCCCAGATGGATGCGACCCCGGGCCACAGCCTCGGTGTCATGTACGGCGGCACCGTCGTCAGGACTTCTGATGCAGTTCCTGGCGGCAGCGCAACTCTGAAGGTCATGACTTCCGGCCAGTACGGCGGATTCAACAACGGCCTTTACGGCGGTGAGACCACCAGTACCTTCACCGGTACGAAGGGTCTGTACTGCGCTTCTTGCCACACCCCGCACGCCGAGTCTGGCCAGCTTATCGCCGGAACCAAGCTTCTGTCCGCACTGCCGAACCATTCAATGGGTACGGCCGCTGCTGACACGCTTGATTTCTGCATCAGCTGTCACGACAAGCGCGACAACGTGGGTGTCGAGAAGAACCACCCCAGCACTTACTGTCTGACCTGCCACGCTAACCAGGCTGGCGAGTCTGACTTCCCGCACACCAGCACCAACCAGAGACTTCTCCAGTTGGAGCCGGACGCCCTGTGCGTTCTGTGTCACACCGCGGGAACCCTGCCCTAATCCGGGCCGGTTGGTAGAAGGTAGAATAATTGGGAGAGGCGCCCCCAGTGGTGCCTCTCCCATATAATCGAGGGAGACAATTATCACTTTGCGAAAGTTTTTGTTCATTCCGGTCGTCATAGCTCTGGCACTTTTCACTGTTTCCTGCGAAAGCGATAATAAAGCTCCCACGGCGACTGAGACCCAGCCGCAGCATTCATCCGCCCACCAGGCCCCTCCCGAAGTCGAGGCGAAGATCCTGGCTGATGTCACTGAAGACCTGAAGATCATCTCTGCGACCGGCTCGGACACCAGTCAGCTTAGTACGGCGCTGACAGGGAAGGCTCTGGACGAGACCAAGGCCCAGATAGGCAAGGACCTGGCGGAGGGCAAGGTCCGGAAGCGCGATTATCAGAACATCAACGTGCTGCTAGGCGATTACACTTTGCCGATCGCCGAAGTATTTGCTGAGTTCGATGACATGGGTTATTACGTGGACGCCAACACCGGCGCGGCGCTGGACCAGCCGACTAACGAGCACAAGAGCTACGCGCTGGCGGTAGTCGAAGAAGAAGGACGCTGGAAGATCAGGCTGATCCTTTCGCCAAGCGCGACAACCACTACACCGACCGAAGGCCAGACAGGCCAGTAGTCACCTGCATAGTGCTGGAATTACTGGTCAATTTGCTCCATAATTATTCTAGCCGAAAAGGGTATGGGCCCGAGTACGGTAAAGCTTTATCAGGCCCAGGGCGAAGAGGAAGCGGGGGAGGAACTTTACGTTCCCAGTTGAAGTCGGCTGTTGACCGGCATTGTCACGGATGTTTTTATGGCAGCGAGTTGTTTTGGCCCGGAGACCCGGGGGCAGACCGAGATCAAAACGGTGCTGACCCGGATCATGCCGGCGCCAGGGTTAATTTTCATAGTGATTTTTATTTACGCGACGCTACTTTGTGGCACCGCGTCGGCGCAGACGTACACGAATCCGCACGGTGGTTTCTCCAACTCCACTCAGTTGTGCCAGATATGCCATGCTCCACATGATGCGCCAGGCACAGCCCTTGTTCGCGGAACACCCGAGGCGGCTCTTTGTTTCACCTGCCATAACGGCACCGGCTCGAACTATAATATCGAGACACAGATGAACCAGAATCCAGCCACATATGCCATGCACCCGATCCACGTTGGCCTGGCCAACAACAACGGTTCATATAATTATGTGCCTAACACGACTGCAGGCATCGCGCCGCTCGGACCCTACGGCTGCAGCCAATGCCACAATCCTCATGGAGAAAACGGCTTCGGCCGCCTGCTGCGCAACAATTACTATACTGCTGAGTATGTTCCGTACACGACATCACCCGATCCTTATTCAGCGTGCTGGTCATGCCATAATTCTTCGACCGTGGTCAATGACACGACATTTTTCAGCAGGCATAACTCCCATATCGTGAATTATCAGGCTCCCTGCACCGCCTGCCACTATAGCCCCCATGGGGTGCCGGCGACGGAGCTGGTCAGGTTCAACCCGAGCTTTGTGACCAAATCCTTAGCTGCCAATGCCGGACCCACATACATGGATGGCGGCAATCGCACTGGTGGCTGTACGCTTACCTGCCACGGCATGGATCATAACAATTTCACTTACTGAGGAAGATCTCTCTTGCAAAGGAAGGAAGGTAGGGATATGAAGGAAGAGGCTGCTATCCGTTTACCGAGTACAGAAGGCAGGAATGACATGGCATCAAAGATCCTGAACATCGCGATCGGTATAGCGGCCGTGGCGCTTATCGTTACCGGCGCCGTCCTGGCGTATATGCATTTTCGCCCGTCTGAACCGACTTCCATGGACAGAACCCTTGAGAAATGGGAGCAGGCGGTCAAGGATGATCCGGGCAATTCGCTTATCCGGGCCAACCTTGGCGCCACCTATCTGGACATGGGCGATTATGATGCCGCCATCAAGGAACTCAAGCTTGCGCTCGACCAGGAACCGGAAAGTTTCACCTATATGTTCAGGCTCGGTTTCGCCTATCGTGGCGCCGAGAAGTTCGACGAAGCTATAGGCATGTTCATCAGTTCCGCGGATCGCACCCCCAGGACAGAGAAGTATCCGGCGCTCTTCGAGACTGCGAATACATATATGATGAAAGGCGATGTCGCCGCCGCCAAGGATTACGTGCAGCAGAGCATCGCCGATAACGACATGATCTGGAATTCCCATTTCCTGCTGGGGCAGATACTTGAGCAGGAAGGGGACAAGGTTGGCGCAAAGGAGCAGTACGAAGCCGCCGCCAAGTTCAATCCAACCGATGCCGCCCTGCAGGAAGCCCTGCAGAGAGTATCCGGCTGAAAACGATAGCCGTCGGACACCGGCTGTAAAGACAGGACAGGGTTCAATGGACCCTGCTATTCCATCCAGGCTGAAGTGAGGTAATTGATGCAAGAGAATAAAGGCAAGCTGGTCATTCTGGTCGTGCTGATAGCGTCACTGGCTATCGTCGGCCTGCTGCTGTCCCGCAAGGCGAATGACCCCGGCAAACAGATAGCTGGCACTTCGTTCAGCCTGATGACTTCGATCTACGATCTGAAGACTCCCCTGGCCGTGACTGTTGATAGCGAAAACAACATCTACGTCAGTAACACCGGTGACAGCGAAGTGGTCGTCTACGATCCTGACGGCGTCCTCCAGTACCGGCTGAGTAGCATCAATGACGACAAGGGCGAGGAGATCAAGTTCTACTCTCCTTACGGCCTGGCAATCGACAACGAGAACAACAAGCTCTATGTCTGTGATTACACGGTGCGGGTCCTCGACAAGTCCGGCAAGTATCTCTACAGCCTGACGCCGCCACCGGAAGCAGTACAGGATGCTCCCGGTCTGGGCACTGCCAGGCCGAACATGGTCTCCCTGTATAAGGACAAGGTATACGTGACCAGTCGTGATGGAGTCTTCGTCTTCGACAATACCGGCAAGTACATCACCCGCTGGGGCACCAGGGGCTCTGGAGTCGGCCAGTTCGATTTCCCCAACGGTATCGCCACAGATCCTGAGACCGGCAACATCTTCGTGGTCGACACCAACAACTGGCGCCTGGTCTCCATGACGCCTGACGGCAAGCCACGCTGGATCATCGGCGCCTGGGCAGATGCCGGCATCGGCAGCCCCTTCCATCTGCCGCGTTCCGTGGCGATCGGTCCGGACGGGCTGGTATATGTCAGCGACGTGCCGGATCGCATCCTCGTGTTCGACCAGGATGGAAATCTAAAAGCTATAATAGGAGAGCGGGGCACCGAAGACGCCCAGCTCAATTTCCCGGAGGGCATGGCGATCAGCGACTCCAACAAGCTCTACATCGCTGACCGTGAGAACAACCGGGTGCAGGTATGGCAGCTTACCAGCGAGATGCCGCTGCCGGATACAGCCGAAGTGCAGAAATTCAAGAATGCCATGCGGACATACCAGGGAGCGGGCAGTGGCTCCGGCAGCACCACAACCGGTGCCGCCACAACTGCTGCCAGCGGGCAGTAACGGGAAGGCCGAGGTCGGCAAGTATGATCCATTCATATACAACTTGCGACCACGGGGGACGAGTTGAGTTCGGAAAAAGCGGCAGACATAGCGGATAATCCAAAAACTGACAAGACAATCTTCGGGAAGAGTTCCTCAGATTTTCTCATCCTGATCATAACTGCGGTGACGATGCTGGCGCTGGACATCGTCCTGTCGATCGCCTATTACAGCAACGCATCCGCGCCGGACCTGCGCTGGCTGCTGGCGCTGCTCGACATCGTCGTAGTCCTGAGCTTTTACGGCGCTTTCGGCGGCCGGGTCAGTAAGGTGCTTCTCTCGATGAAGCTGGCGCTGACGCTATTGTTCGTGGTTCTTTTCCTGGCGATAATCGGCACCATCATCCCCCAGGGTGAGAATGCGCTCAAGTCTGATTTCTCGCGGAATCCACTGTTCGACTTCTACTCCAACATCGGCCTGCTGGACATGTACAACTCCCGCTGGTTTCTGGCGATCCTCTACCTGCTCGGTTTCAACATCGCCTTCTGCATCTTTGACCGGCTGCCGACGACTTTTCGCCGGGCCATGCGTCCGCGCACGGACGTCAAGGATATCTTCATAACGAAGTGCCCGGCAGCTGCGACTCTCAAGGACGCCGGCCCCCAGGGCTCCGAGGCGGCGCAGCAGATCCTCTCCCGTCATCATTATCATCTGCATAAGAGCGAGAGTGGTGGCATCCTGGCGGAAAAGGGCCGCTGGACACCGCTGGCATCCATTGCTTTCCATCTGAGTTTTCTCTTCATCGGCCTCGGTGCGATCCTGGCCGGGACCCTGGGCTTCGACGAGAGCCTGGAGATCCCGGACGGCAGGACCGCGCCGGTGCCACATACCGATCTGAAGGTTACTAATCATGAGTTCAATATGGAGACAGTAGCAGTCAAGGAAGGCGACAGGATCACCGGCTACCGGCCTTCGGTCTATTCGAGCGACCTTGAGCTGACCGGCAACGGTGAGTCGCTGGCACGCAAGACGATCACCGTGAATTCACCGATGCGCTATTCCTCTTCCAACTGGCTGGTCACGCTGATAACCTCATCCAAGGTGAACTTCCACCAGAGCAGCTATTACCAGTCCGGAAGCGGTGGATATGTTACTGTTTTACAGGTCACGTATAAACCAGGCAAGTCACTGATCTACGTGGGTTTCGGTCTTATGACGATCGGTATCTGCGCGCTTTATTTCCCTCACCGTCGCATCTGGTTGAAGACAGACGGCTCGGGGACGTTAATCATGGGCGGCCGGACCAACCGGTCGAGGGTCATGTTCCAGAGAGATTTCGATCGAATAGTTGCCGAGTTGCGACTCACATTGGGAAAACAGGAGGCCTGAGCAGATGGACCTAGTCAAAGTTGAAGAGATTTTATTCACCGCCGCGGTAATCACATACCTGGTTTGCAGCGGTATCTACATCTGGTACCTGATCACGCGAAGCCAGCTGGCTATCCGCGTCGGTACCATGTTGCTGGTTCTGGGGCTGGCTTCACAGACGATCGCCCTTGGCCTTCGCTGGTACACATCCGGTCATGCGCCGATGGCTAACCTGTACGAATCCCTGTCGCTGTTCGGATGGGGTATCGTGTTGTTCTTCCTTATCGCCCAGCGTTTTTACCCGGTGCAGGCGGCCGGCGCCCTGGTAGTCCCAACCGCTTTCCTCATCTGTAGTGTCGCCGGGGTGTTTTACAAGGGACCGGAGCCACTGGTGCCCGCTCTGCAGAGCTACTGGCTCTGGATCCATGTAACCATCGCCATGTTGTCATATGGTTTGTTCGCATTGTCCTTCGGCGCCGGTTTTTTCTACATAATCCAGGAATACCTGTTAAAGAAGAACTATAAGAACGTCATGTATACCTTCCTGCTCCTGTTTGCGACACTGGGTCTGGTGCTGGGTTTCTGGGCCGGCAGCTGGTGGGCTGAGCCGGCCAAGGTCATGGACCCCGCCACACAGATCGTCAACAAGGAGTACTCGGGTTCTGATTTTCTCAAGATAATCAGTGGCGGCATCGCGGGCCTCGCGATTGGTCTGATACTTGGCTTTTTGTCGGGCAAGGGCTCGTCGAGGCCTGGTTTCGCCAAACGGCTTCCCTCACTTGACGTCCTTGACGAGGTCAGTTACCGTGGCATCGCCTTCGGCTTCCCGCTGCTGACTATCGGCATCATCACCGGCGCAATCTGGGCTGACCAGGCCTGGGGCCGCTGGTGGGGCTGGGATCCCAAGGAGACCTGGTCCCTGATCACCTGGCTTTTCTATGGAGCTTACCTGCATACCAGGCTGACCATGGGCTGGCGCGGAAGGCATTCAGCGATCCTGGCGGTCATCGGCCTGGTCATGGTATTGATCACATACCTTGGTGTAAACCTGTTCCTTTCGGGACTTCACAGCTACACGCCGGCGGGATAAGGTGTGGCTCTCTATCCGGCAAACCTCAAGATAGATGGAAGGCCCTGCGTAATAATCGGCGGCGGCAGGGTCGCATCCCGCAAGGCGGCTTCGCTCCTGGAATGTGGCGCCCGCCTGAAGGTGGTCTCGCCGCAGCTCGATCCCGGCTTCGGGGAAGTGGGGGAATTCGAGCATGTGGCCAGGCCCTATGAGCCGGGTGACCTCGAAGGTGCTTTCCTGGTTATCGCCGCCACTGACGACGAGGCAGTGAACCGTGCCGTCGAGGAGGAGGCCCAGGCGTTGCAGTTGCTGCTGAACGTGGTGGACAAGCCTGAGCAGTGTAATTTTTATGTGCCTTCCAGTGTGAAGCGCGGCGAGCTGATGCTCACCGTCTCGACTGGCGGGCAGTTACCGGCGCTCTCGAAGCGACTGCGAAAACAGCTCGAGCAGGAATTCCCTGATGAATGGGAGCCGGCGCTGGAACTTTTAGGAGAGGCCCGGGGGCAGGTCATCTCCAGCATAGACGACGAAGAAAAGAAAAAAGAGTGCCTTACTGAACTGGCGACGCTTGACCTGATCCCGCTTTTGCGGGATGGCGGGGAATCCGCCGCCCGGTCGGAGATCGAAAGATGCATCTCGCGGTACTTGGCATAAACCACAAGACAGCCCCGGTTGAGCTGCGCGAGAAAGTCTCGCTTAACGAGGACAGGTGCGGAACCCTTTCCAGCCACCTCCTCGACGATGAGGGCATCTCTGAAGTCGTCCCGCTTTCCACCTGCAACCGTACGGAAGTCTATGTGGTCGCCTCCCGTCCCGGCATCGGCCGCCGCGAGACCATGAAGGCGCTTGCCGAGCTCGCGTCTGTCGATCTGCGGGAGCTGGAGGAATGTTCTTATTTCCATGAGGGCGAGACCGCTGTCAACCATCTCTACAAGGTTGCCGGCAGCCTCGACTCCCTGGTGGTCGGCGAGGCTCAGATCATGGGCCAGATCAAGGAGGCCTATCATTCCGCCCACGAGCGCGAGAGCACCAGTGTCCTGCTGAACCGGCTTTTCCGCCACGCCCTCGAGGTCGGCAAACGGGTGCGTACAGAGACCCGGATCGGCGAGAATCCGGTATCGGTGTCATCAGTCGCGGTAGAGATGGCCCGCAAGGTCTTCGATGATCTCGAGGGCCGCACGGTAATGCTGGTGGGCGCCGGCAAGATGAGCGAGCTGACCGCGACGCACCTTATCTCTCACGGAGTCTCGAACTTCATCGTGACCAACCGCACCTATTCCCGCGCTGAGGAGATGGCCGAGAAGCTCAACGGACGCGCCGTCCACTTCGAAGACCTGAACGATTATCTTCCCATGGCGGACATCGTCATCAGCTCGACCGGCGCTCCCCACTACGTGTTGCGCAAGGGCGAGGTGGAGCGCGCCATCCGGCAGCGCCACAACCGGCCGACTTTCTTCATCGACATCGCTGTGCCGAGAGATATCGATCCCGGCGTGAACGATGTCTACAACGCCTTCCTGTATGATATTGACGACCTCAACGAAGTGGCCGGCACCAACGCCGCCCAGAGGGAGAAAGAAGCACGTAAGGCGGAGGAGATCATCATCGAGGAGGTGGCGAATTTCAGCCACTGGCTGTCGAGCCTCGACGTGGTGCCGACGATCGCCGCGCTACGGGAAATGGCGGAAAAGATCAAACAGGGAGAGCTGGAAAAAGCGCTCTCGAAGATCGACTCCGACCTGTCGGAAAAGGATATAAACCGCATCGAGGCGCTTGCCTCGGGAATCGTCAACAAGATGTTGCATGAGCCGACTGTGGAGCTCAAGCGGGCGGCGAACGAGAGGGGCGGCTATCTATACGTCGAATCCATGAGAAGGCTGTTCAAATTAAACGGAACCAAGAGAAAAGAGCGCCGCAAGAGTGACGACTTCGAAGCTTAGTTCAATAATCCTGGGTACCAGGGGGAGCGAACTCGCCCTGTTCCAGGCTCATCACATCGCCTGGCTTCTCCAGAAGCAGCATGTGGAAGTCTCAGTCAAGATCAAGACGATAACCACCTCCGGTGACAAGATCCTGGATTCACCTCTGGCCAAGATCGGAGACAAAGGGCTGTTCGTCAAGGAGATTGAGAATGAGCTGATAAGCGGCGATATCGATATCGCCGTGCACAGCTGCAAGGACCTGCCCACTGAGCTGCCGATTGGACTGATGCTTTCGGCATTCAGCCGGAGGGAGGACCCGCGCGACGCCTTTATCGGCGACTCTGCGATCAGGATGATCAAGGATATACCCGAGGGCGGCAAGATCGGAACCAGCAGCCTGAGGAGGCGCTCGCAGCTGAAGGCGCTGCGGCCGGATCTGGAGATCGTCGATATCAGGGGAAACGTCGATACCAGGATCCGTAAGATCGGAGAACTGGGGCTTGACGGCACCATCCTTGCTGCTGCAGGTATCCGCAGGCTGGAGCGTGAAGGCGAGGCTTCGTTTTTCTTTGCCGCGGAGCAGATGGTCCCGGCGGTGGGGCAGGGTGTCATCGCCATCGAGAGCCGGGAGGACGATCCCCGGGTACGTAAGCTGGTCGCCTGTCTCAATGACGAGGAATCCGCCGCGGCGATCGCGGCCGAGCGGGCTTTCATGCACGAGCTGGAAGGCGGCTGCCAGGTCCCGATCGGCGCTCACGCTGTCGTCTTTGATGGCATCCTGACTATGAACGCTTACCTGGGTTCCCTTGATGGGAACCGGCATGTCAGGGACCGGATCGAGGGTCCGACAGCGGAAGCAGCCGCGCTGGGCGTTGCCCTGGCCAAACGGATGTACGCCGCTGGCGGCGAGGAGATACTCGCAGAGATCCGCACCTGAGCTGCATCGTCAACGGGTCAGACCAGGCATTTGAGTCAATAAAAATATTTCATGGAGCACAAAAAAAAGGACGGCCGTAGCCGTCCTTTTCCTTTAAACCTTGTCTGTCTTACTATGCCGGCGGCGGCGGTACCACGACGCTACACTGCCACTGCGGGCACTCGAAAGTCATGTCCCTCAGATTCTCGTGCTTTGTGAGCACGGGGCTCTCGTAGGACGCCTTCTGTACCTGCTTCATCCCCACTCCTCCCTCCTGTTTGTTGCCAGTTTCCCAGCCGGGAGAAACTCGCACCCCACCCAAAATCCGGCTGTGGATGCGAAGTTTACCATGATATTTCGATTTTGACAATACCCTCAGGCTTGCCATAAACCTGACGGAATTGGTCAGAATTCCAGGGCGCAGTTTCATCGAAACCAAACGAAAGCCGGCGGTTGAAAGCCCGGGCTGCTTCAGTCTTCTGCTTCAGTCTTCAAGCGCCAGCAGCAGCGCCTGCACCGGTGTTGTAGCCGTAAGAATGCCCTCAGACAGGCCGCCGCCGTTACTGATCTTCCAGCTGTTAAGCAGCACCACCCGGCGGCCGGCTTTTCGCGCCAGGCCGATCTCGGACAGGGTGCCGAATTCACCACCGACAGCGATCACAGCGTCGCCGCTGGCTGCGACTGCAAGGTTGCGGGCGTGGCCTACGCCGGTGCAGATTGCCAGGTCTATGTAGGGATTGGCGTCTTCCCGGTCCAGGCCGGGCAGGATACCGATGGTGGTACCACCTTCTTCGCGAGCTCCACGGCAGGCGGCTTCCATCACTCCGCCCAGACCGCCGCAGACGAGCACCGCTCCGGCCCGGGCGATCAGGCGGCCGATCTCTTCAGCGGCAGAAGCGGTCTCGGTGTCACAGATTCCGGCGCCGATCACGGATATGTATTTTGTTCCATCCTGCTTCAAGGTTTCATCTCCGCATCATCATTCATTTCAGCCCTGCCCTCGTATGGCGCATCAGTCTTGCCTTGTGTAGCCGCATCAGACCGCCGTCCGGCATACTTCATCCTCATCAGTATATCCAGGGCGCCCTTCTTGCTCAGCGGTTCGTTCAGATTCCCACATTTGGGTGATTGTATGCAGGACGGGCAGCCGGCTTCGCAACGGCAGGCTGAGATCAGTCTGGCAGTACGCTCCACCAGGTCCTCGAAGCTGGAGAAGCCCTTGCGGGTGATGCCGATGCCGCCCGGATGCCCATCGTAGACAAAAATGGAAGGTCCGCCGGTCTGCCAGTGCAGCTCGGTCGACAGCCCGCCTATATCCCAGCGGTCGCACATGGCCAGTAGCGGCAGCAGGGCGATCAGCCCGTGCTCGGTCGCGTGCAGCGCTCCCAGCAGTTCCGGCGGCTCCACTGCTTCCGTGAGCGTCTCCGGCAGGGCGAACCACAACCCTTCTGTATGGAAACTCTGCTCCGGCAGGTCAAGCTCGACGATCTCGAGCACCTGGTTGTCAGAAAGCTGTTTCTTCTGGTAGGCGACCACATGTTCTGTGGCGAGAACCTTGCCGAAGCAGAGGTCGACGCCACCGGCGCGGCGCATCATCAGGCGCTCCTCGATCTCCACCATGGTCTCTTTTTTGGGCTGGGTGTAATAGTCGGCCAGGATCGGCCGGACCAGCGCCACGCGCCCTTCGAGATCCAGGCGCCGCACCTGCCAGGTCTCGCCCAGGTGCATGTAGATGGCGCCGGGATGGACGAAGACGAAGGCGCGCTCCGCTTCCGCCTGTCCCAGGATCGCGCCGGTGCCTTCCACTACGATAGTGAAGGAATCTGATGACGAGGAGCGCAAGTGCACGCCGGCGGCTGGGAATTCCGGCCGCGCCCAGATGTATGCGCCTCCCTGGGGGTCACCGGTGGCATCACTCCGGCGCCGCAGTTTGCCCGCTTTTTCCAGGGCTTCAACAGCCTGGTCCATCTCCTCGCCGAAGAACCGTTTATCGCTCTGCTCAAGCGGCGATTCGTAGGCCGCCGCCCCCAGATGCCCCGCGAATATCTGTTTGTTGTGGTAATCCATGATCGCCGATTCGACGTCGCTTTCCAGAAGCTCGTCAGGGTGGGCCATGAAGAACTGGTCGAGAGCATCCTGACCACCCATGTAGACGGCCAGGCTTGGCTTGGCGCCGCGGCCGGCCCTGCCCCACTGCTGCCAGAGGCTGGCGACAGTCCCGGGGAATGTCGCAGAGATCACCGCATCGATGCCACCGACGTCGATTCCCAGCTCGAGGGCGTTAGTGGAGACCACCCCCATCAGCTTGCCGTCGAACAGCCCCGCCTCGATCTCGCGCCGCTGGCCCGGGGTGTAGCCGCCACGGTATGGTGATATGGATCCGGTTAGAGCCGGCTCGATCTCCTCCAGCCGCTCGGTTGTGTATTTATAAACCAGTTCCGTACCCTTGCGGGTGCGGGTGAAGGTGATGGTGCGGACACGCTGGGCGATAAGGTCGGCCATCAGCGCCGACGCTTCGGAATATACGCTCTTGCGGATTCCCAGCGCCTCGTCGACCAGCGGCGGATTCCAGAAAACTATCTGCCGCTCGCCCTTCGGAGCGCCATCATGGTCCACCAGTTCGAAGTCGAGCCCGGTAAGCGACTCTGCCAGCTCCACCGGGTTGGCGATTGTCGCCGTGGTCAGCAGGAACTGCGGCTCGCTGCCATAAAGAGAACAGACCCGCCGCAGCCGGCGCATGACATTGGCCATATGAGAACCGAAGACGCCGCGGTAGGAATGGGCTTCGTCGATGACCACGTACTTGAGGTTGAAGAAGAAATCCTGCCAGGCGTCGCGGTTGGGCAGGATGCCTACATGCAGCATATCCGGGTTGGTCAGGAGGATGTTACTGCGGCGCCTGATCTGCGGCCTGTGATCCGAAGGCGTGTCGCCGTCATAGATCCCCGGCCGAGCGAACGGCAGGTGGAGCCCCTGCAGCTTGCGCACCTGGTCCTGGGTCAAGGCTTTGGTTGGGTAGAGGTAGAGCGCCCGGGCCTTGGCGTCGGCGGCGAGCCGGTTGAGGATCGGCAGGTTGAAGCATAGCGACTTGCCACTGGCGCTGGCTGTAGTGACGACGACGTTGCTGCCGGCCTCAGCCAGCCTGAAAGCGCGCGCCTGGTGGCTGTAGAGCCGGTCGATCCCGGCGACGCTCTCCAGGGCCCGGCGGATAGCTGGCGCCAGGTTCGCGGGCGCGTCTTCGAACTCGCCCTCACGCCGGGCCTGATGGCTCACGGCGACTATCTGCGGATATGCTTCTGGCGAAAGGCGGACCATGGGTTATCTTATCGCAGCGGCCGGTCGCCCGAACCTGCTATTGGCGACGTGCCCCGGCGGGCATTCTTTCGCTCCCCCCAGCGCAGGATGACCTTGAACAGCTCCACGGCCCACACGATGATACTCGCGAAAGCAACGGCGATCAGCCAGTCCTCGGGGAGCAGTCCCGTCGTGTGGAAAGCAACCTGCAGCGGATGCCAGTGGACGACGGCGACCATCATCACCGCGGAAAGCGCCAGGGCGCCCAGCAGCCAGGGGTTGCCGGCAAGGCGCCGGTTGAGCACGCTGCCGGTGAGGCTGCGGAAATTAATACTATCAAAAAGCTGAAATAAGGTCAAAACCACAAAGGTCATCGTCTGCGCATAAGTGATGTCTGCGTTCTCCCTGAAAGCGATGAAGCCTTCGGGGAAATAGGCGCTGAGGACAACAAGTCCGCCGATGCCCGAGACGAGCCCGACGAAGATGATCAGTTTCAGGACCGTGGCGTTCACCACCGATTCCGTCCGCGGCCTCGGCGGCGCCAGCATGGCGTCTGCCTCCCTTGGATCGACGCCGAGCGCCAGCGCCGGCGGACCGTTGGTCACCAGGTTGATCCAGAGGATCTGGACCGCCAGTAGCGGCAGCACCAGCTGGCCGTCTTCCATCAGCCCCAGTGGCGACGCCAGCATCACGCCCAGGAACAGGGTGAGGACCAGGCCGGAATTGGACGAGAGCAGGAATCCCAGGAACTTGCGTATGTTGAGGAAGATGCTTCGGCCTTCCTCGATCGCTGCCACGATGGTGGCGAAGTTGTCGTCCAGAAGGACCATGTCGGCGGCCTCCCGGGCCACGTCGGTCCCGGACAGTCCCATGGCGACACCGATATCCGCCTGCTTCAGCGCCGGCGCGTCGTTCACGCCATCGCCGGTGACCGCCACAGTGTGTCCGCGGCGCTGGAGCGCGGCCACGATCCGCACCTTGTGGCCCGGAGAGACCCGGGCGAAGATGTGGGCGTCGGCGACGTGCTGCTCGAGCTCCTCGTCGGTCGCCCTGTCGATCTCGGGACCGGTCATGGAGCTGCCGCGGATCCCCAGCTCGGCAGCGATTGATTCAGCGGTAGCGCGATGGTCTCCCGTTACCATGAACACTTCGATGCCTGCCTGCGTGCATTCCTCGATGGCGGCGGCCGCTTCCGGGCGCGGCGGGTCATAGATACCGGCGAGACCCAGGAAGATCAGCTCTTCCTCATAAGCGGCGACGCCTTCGGCGGCGTCAGCACTCGCAAGCCTGCGGGCGACAGCGAGCGACCGCAACTCGCGGGCGGCCATGCCCGCGGCGGTCTCCAGCAGCTGCCTGCGGTCGTCGTCGGTCAGCGGCTCGATGCGGCCCTGGCGGATGACGCTGGTGCATAACGGTATGAGCCGCTCCGGGGCACCCTTGGAATGGAGCATCGCGCCGCCGCCTCCTGCTGACACCACGACGGTCATGCGCTTGCGCTCCGACGAGAAAGGCTCTTCGGCCAGGCGCCGGTTCTCCTGCTTGAGGTGCGTGGTCTCCAGGCCGAGCTTCGCCGCCATGGTGATCAGCGCGGCCTCGGTCGGTGCGCCCACGGCCTTCCAGCTGCCGTCTTCATCCTGATGGACGGTAGCATCGTTGCAGAGTACAGCGCTCATGGCCAGAGACCTGGCCTCCTCCAGAGCTTCTTCCCCGCCGTCCACTTCCCCGTCAGGGCGGTAGCCGGCGCCGCCGAGCGTCACGGTGCCGGATGGCAGCACCAGTTCCCTGACGGTCATCTGGCCCATGGTCAGCGTGCCGGTCTTGTCGGAACAGATGGCTGAGGTGCTTCCCAGGGTCTCTACCGCGGGCAGCTTGCGGATGACAGCCTTGCGCCTGACCATCCGCTGGGTGCCCAGCGCCAGCGAGCCGGTGACTACCGCCGGCAATCCTTCGGGGATGGCGGCAACCGCCAGGGCCACGCCGAAGAGCAGCAGGTTGAGGATGCTCTTCCAGTCGGTGCGGCCGGATACCAGCAGGCCGGTGGCCGATACAGCCGCCGAGACCAGCAGGATGATGAGCGCGAGGCGCTTCGCCAGGCGGTCGAGATTCTCCTTGAGGGGCGTATCCCGGCTGGGAACCGACTGGATCAGGGTGGCGATCTTGCCGACCTCGGTGCTGGCGCCGGTAGATGTAACGATCGCCAGGCCGCGGCCATGGGTGACCGTGGTCCCGGCATAGACCATGTTGGTGCGGTCGGCCAGGGGTTCGTCGGCTGCGAGCGCCGACGCAGTCTTCATGACCGTCGCGCTCTCCCCGGTAAGCGAACTCTCGTTCATCTCCAGGGAATTGACCTCGCAGAGCCGCGCGTCAGAGGAGACCTTGTCTCCAGCGGCCAGCACCAGCAGGTCCCCGGGCACGATCTCCACTGCCGGGACCCGGCGGCGCGAACCGCCCCGGATCAGCGTCGCTTCCGGGCCGCTGAGCAGCTTCAGTTTCTCCAGGCTTTTTTCCGCCTTGTAATCCTGGAAGAAACCGAGGGCGGCGTTGGCCAGGACGATGGCGATGATGACGATGGTGTCGTAGGGCAGGTTCTCTTCGTGATCGAGGATCCAGATGACGAAGTTCAGCGCCGCGGCGGCCAGCAGCACGATGATGAAGACGCTGCGGAACTGCTCCCAGAGGAGCTTGAGCGGGCCTGGCTGGGGAGCGGCGGGAAGCTGGTTAAGCCCGAATTGCTCCTGGCGCCTGGCGACGGCGCCATTGCTCAACCCGCTTGAGGCATCCGAGTCGAGGAGGGTTACTACTTCATCCGCGGGAAGGCTGTGGGCGTTCTCTGTGGCTTGGCTCAGGTCCATTGCCACATTTTATACCCTGCGGGGAAGATTTAACTCGCAGGAACCGACCAGAACAGAGCCGGGCGGATCAACCAGGGTCATCTGGGCTGATGGGCCTCGACGTCGAGGGGGGCGATATCTTTTTCTTCCTGGATGGCATCGAGGCGTTCGTTGAAGGCGGCGGCGATGTAATCCACCTGGTCGAAGAAAAAGCGGTGGACATCGATTGCCGCGGGTATCAGGGCTATCTGGCTCTCGATGTCTTCCATCAGCTTCTGAAGCTGCTTGCAGCTGTCGGCAAGTTCAGTGCCCCCGAGCAGCGATATCGGCCTGTCACAATACGGACAGGCGGCAGTATCTTCAGAAGCCACCTGATTTTCATCCACCCAGATATAAGTAAGACATTCAGGGCAGATCGCCCAATAAACGACCGGCCGTCGCCCACCCCTGGTCTTTCCAGCCATTTCGCACCCCCGTGCGTGGTTTTGCAGGGAATTAGTCTATCACCTGATACCTGGCATGGGAATAGGACAGCGTAAATAAGGGTTTCCCCCTAGATGCCGCAGCCTAATTCACGCTGAATTTCTTGTGTATTGGCTCCGCATTGTCGGTCTGGATCGTGAGAACAACCTCGTATTCACCCTTTGGCCACACTTCAGTGGCCCGCTCCAGGGAAGACTGGACGTTATTGGAGTCCTCTTCGGAAGTCAGGGAGACCGAGTCGATATCCTGGGGCTCGTTGCCGATCTCGCCGCTGAGGTAGCGCCAGTCGATCTTTATCTTCGTGCCCGAAGGGGCGTTGTCCAGGTCGGCGGAAACATAGAAGGCGGGAGTCTCCCTGTCGAGGGAACTCATATCAGAAGGACACTGCTCGTCCTCGATCTTGTCGCAGACCTTGACGTTGGACAGGTTCGCGGTGGAAACGTTGCAGCCGGCCGCTGATATCATCAGGGCCGTCATCATCAGGAACGCCGCAACTGGGATGACATACGCTTTTATTGCCTTATTCATCAGTTCGCCTCCGGTTCCAGGGAGTCTGCTCAGCTCCCGTTTTTGAGCTGATCACTAAAAACTTACCGTAGAAAAATATCATAATAATTGACTAAGGCCACCCTTTCCCTGTAATTTTGCCTCTGGCATTTTATTCAGGGAGGTTTTGATGCACACAGGGAAATGGCTGCCACTCGCGGCCCTGTTGATATTGACGGCGTTTTCAGCGGCGGGCTGCCGGGAGACAGTGATGACGACCGAGACCCAGACCCGCACGACCATTCCGCCCGACGCTCAGGGTGACGCGGCCAGCACCAATCCGGATATCTCTGCCGACGGCCGCTTCGTGGTCTTCAAGTCTGACGCAACCAACCTGGTTGTGGGCAGTACCAACGGCGCCCGCACTATCTATATAAGGGATACTCAGACCGGGGTGACCACCCGCGTATCCAGCGATTCCGCCGGCATCAACGGCAACAAGGACAGCGACAACCCCGCCATATCCGCTGACGGCCGCTTCGTCGCCTTCGACTCCATCGCTACCAACCTGGTCCCCGGGGACACCGGCAGCCAGTGCGTCTCTACCAGCGGTACCAACATCAACTGCCCCGACGTCTTCATCAAGAACCTGGAGACTGGCGAGACCCGGCTGGTTTCCGTGGCTGCGGGAGGGGAACCGGGCAATCGTGAGAGCCAGCAGCCCGCCATTTCCGCCGACGGCCGCTTCGTCGCGTTCAGGTCGGCGGCTACCAATCTTGTCCAGGGAGACACAAACGGCAAGGCGGATGTTTTCCTCAAGGATATGCAGACGGGCAAGGTGACCCGGGTGTCTGTCGGCGCCGAGGGTTCCGAGGGCAACGAGGACAGCGAGCAGCCCGCCATATCCGCAGATGGACGCTACATAGCGTTCCACTCGCTCTCAGAGTCACTGGTGGCGGATGACACCAACAGCAAGATGGACGTTTACCTCAAGGATATACAGACCGGCGCCCTGACGCGGGTTTCGACCAGCGCCGATAACAGCCAGGGAGATGAATCAAGCGGTTTCTTCAATCTGGCTCTGTCGGCGGACGGCCGCTTCGTGGCTTTCGAGTCCGGCGCCAGCAACCTCGTCGCGGACGACCTCAACGGCAAACGCGATATCTTCCTCAAGGACACTCAGACCGGCGCTATCTCACTCGTGTCAGTCAGCGCCACCGGTGCCCAGGGGGATGAGGACAGCTTCAGGTCAATCGCCGTCTCCACTGACGGCAGCTTCGTAGCCTTCAGCTCCGACGCGCCCAACCTGGTGCCAGCCGATGGCAACGCCGCCAGCGGCAAAACGGACGTTTTCGTGCGTGACATGAAGACCGGCGCGATCATCTGTGTCTCCACCAGCACCGGTGGAGCCGCCCAGGGCATGGGCAGGAGCGAGTTCCTGGCGATGTCCGGGGACGGCCGTTTCGTGGCCTTCAGTTCCGAGGCGGCCAACCTGGTCGCCGGCGACACCAACAACAAAGCGGACGTCTTCCTCAAGGATACGAAGACCGGCACGACCGGACGCCTCTCGACCAGCACCGCCGACACCGGGCCGCCGCCGGGCTTGACGATAACCGACGCGGAATGAGTCCGGGGATTATCCGCCGAGCATGCTGATCACGAAGGCCAGCAGGAAACCGCAGGCCGTGATCAGTCCGGCGAAATCGTGGTCCTCGTGGAATGCCACCGGTATCATCGTGTCGACGACCATCGCCAGGATGGCGCCGGCTGCAACAGCCAGCGAGACCGCGTTGACACCAGGCGAGAACTGGCTGAAGACTGCATAGCCGATCAGGGCGGAAATGCCTGAGATGACGGCGATCCCTCCCCAGATCATGAAGATGTAACCCGACGAGCGCCCTGCCTGCTTCATGCCCGACGCGCTCGACAGCCCTTCGGGAACGTTCGAGAGGAAGACCGCGAAAACGGTCACCACGCTGACCACGCCGCCCGCGATCATGCTGACGCCGATGGCGATGGATTCAGGGATACCGTCGAGCAGCGCTCCGATGGCGATGGCCCGGCCGCTGCCGCTGAACTCGTCTTCGGTGGGCTGGCGCAAGGTGTTTTTTCCATGATGCTTCCTGTGTTTGCCGCCCCGGCGATCCGGATACCAGGTGGCGACCGTGAACAGAAGCGCCCCGCCCAGGAAGCCGATCGCTGTGGAATCGAAACCACCCATGGCGAAGGCTTCATCCATCATGTCGATAGACAGCGCCGAGATCAGAACGCCGCTGCCGAAAGCCATGATGCCGGCGATAATCCGTTTGGACAGGTCCGTGAAATAGCCGGCCAGGGCGCCGAACAGCAGCGCCGAGCCGCCGACGAGTCCCCAGAGACCTGCTTCGAGCCAGAGTGGCAGTATTCGCTCCTTTAGTCGATCACCGTGAGTGCCGGCATGCAGTCAGCTAGCAGGGGTCATTCACCGAGAGTATATCCGGTACCTCATTCCCTGCCAATGATGGCTGATTGAAGAAATAATAATGAGGGGATAATGATGCGTCCGTTGTGATCTGACGGACTTGTGTCTTAAACGGAAGGGGAATTCCCATGCACAAAAAAAGGAAGATCGAGCATCGCGAGGGCGCCAGCGATACCATGACCCCGGCCTTTGCCCGCAGGGCGATGGAGACCCGGGTTCCCAAGTATGTGCTACCCCAGGGCGAGATGCTCCCCGAGACTGCCTATTATCTGGTCCACGATGAGTTGATGCTCGATGGCAACGCCCGCCTGAACCTGGCGACCTTCGTCGGCACCTGGATGGAGCCTGAAGCCGACCGGCTGATGCAGGAGACATTCAGCAAGAACCTGGCCGACAAGGACGAATATCCCCAGACGGCCGAGCTCGAAGCCCGTTGCGTCAGCATGATCGCCCGGCTCTGGAACTCGCCCGAAGAAGAGGAGGCGGTGGGGACTTCCACCATCGGTTCCAGCGAGGCAGCCATGCTTGGCGGCATGGCGCTGCTCAAGCGGTGGCGCAAGCGGCGGCAGGCTGAGGGCAAGTCCGCCGACCGGCCGAACATGGTCATGGGCATCAACATCCAGGTCTGCTGGGAGAAGTTCTGCACTTACTGGGATATCGAGACCCGCTATGTGCCCATGGAGGAGGGCCGTTACCAGCTGGGCGTCGATGAGGCCATCGGCCTGTGCGACGAGAACACAATCGCTGTGCTGGCGATCATGGGCAGCACCTACGACGGCAGCTACGAGCCGGTGAGGGAGCTGGGCGCCGCCCTCGACCGCCTGCAGGATACGAAGGGGATCGATATCCCGATCCACGTTGACGGGGCCAGCGGCGGTTTCATCGCCCCCTTCCTGCAGCCGGAGATCGAGTGGGATTTCCGGGTTCCGAGGGTCCAGTCCATAAATGCCTCAGGCCACAAATACGGTCTGGTATACCCCGGTGTTGGCTGGATCATCTGGCGCAACCAGGAAGCGCTGCCACAGGAACTAATCTTCAAGGTCAACTACCTCGGTGGCGAGATGCCCACTTTCTCGCTGAACTTTTCCCGGCCCGGCAGCCAGATCGTGGCCCAGTACTATAATTTTCTCAGGCTGGGGAGAGATGGCTATCGGCGCATCCACAAGGCCAGCCAGGATGTGGCCCTGTATCTCTCCAGCAAGCTCGCCGGATACGAGGAGTTCGAACTGCTCTCCGATGGTAGTGACATCCCGGTATTCGCCTTCAGGATGACCGAGGCGGCGGAAAAAGCCACCAACTACACAGTTTTCGACCTGTCGGAGCGGCTGCGCGACCGGGGCTGGCAGGTGCCTGCCTACACCTTCCCCAAGAACTGCGAGCATGTCGCCGCCCTGCGGATAGTGGTCAAGGAAGGATTCAACCATGACCTGGCCGACCTGCTGCTCGATGACGTCGAGCGGCACATGGAGTGGTTCAGGACGCATCCCGAGCACAAGCCGAAGAAGACAGGGCACAGCTTCAGGCATTGAGTGTCTTTATGGTAGATTAGGCTTGCCGGCAGCTGATCAGGCCTACCATCAAGATTGCGGGAATCATGGCGCCTCTTTTTTCAGGGAACCGTGGATTCACGGTTTCTGGATTTGCAAAGCATCTTCTCACTTTATTTTTCCTGATATCGATGTCGCTTCTACAGGCGCTAGATAGCTCTCCGGCATCAGCCTACTCCGGGCCCCTGAATGTGGATCCGGGCTTCTTTGGCATAAACGCCGAGAGGCCTTTTGAGGATGTTTATAACAGTGATGCGCTCTCTGCCCTGGAAGAATACAGCGGCAGCTATTCCATCGAAGCAACGGTGAAGATCCGCGAGACCTCCTCGGCGGACGGATCGGCGGGACTGATCTTTCAGTCAGACGCGGACAATGATGAATACTGCTACTTTGGCATCTATCCCAACAAAGACAAATGGGAACTGCGTAGACCTGATTTCACGGAACCATTCGAGGGTCAATACGATGTTGGAATCAACCAGCAGAGCTACAATCTGAAAGCGGATATTGCCGGCGGGTCGATCACCCTTTACATCGACGGGTCTGAAGTTGCTGTATTGAATGAGACCTCACCTGCCGCGGGAAGAGCTGGTATCAGGATTCGAAGCGCCGATGCTGACTTCAGTAATGTCAGAATAAACGGTGAGCCGCAGACCCTGACCTGCTGGCAAGCAAACCACGGCGTAGCCTGGACGGGAATCAGTGGCAGTAGCGCCAGGGGTAACGTTCTCCTGGATCCGGCATCGTTAGCCAGCCCCGAACTGTCACCGGAGCTCGACGCATGGTTCAGAATGATGGATTCCATGGGAGCCAGGTATGTGAACTTCCAGCTTTCCTGGGCGGAAATACAGCCCGAGAGTCCCAGCCAGCCATATTCATGGCTTTATTCTGATGCGTTTGCCATCGCCGCGAACAGATACAACCTGGATATAGTCCCCAATATGCTTTTTGCTCCCATGTGGGCGGTGACGCCTGAATCCCGGAACAGCAGGTTCTACCGGGCATATCCTCCGGTCAATGATGAAGGTGCTTTCGAAACGGCCAGGTTCTCACAATTCGCCACGGCTGCGGCTGACCGGTATAAAAGGGGGGGCCAGCTCGCGGCCATCATGGGCTGGAGCCAGAACAGCCACGGGCAGGCCGACTTCTTCGAAGTGGGGCCTGAATTCAATCTGGGCATTATAAGTGAATGGAAGAACGGCCGCTGGGAGGCGACTAACGCCGGCTGGCTGGGCGACCTTTCGCAATACGTGGATCTCCTGAAAGCAGGGCGTGATTCTGTGAAGAGCGTCTGCCCGGCATGTCTGGTCCTTAATGGCGGCTCAGCTGATGACTCTATTCCAAATTATTCCATTGGCGATGATCCAGGCCGCAATGATGGATTCGAACCATATCTTGATGATGTGAGGCTTTGTAATCCCGATGGATCACTGGCCTGGCGGCAGACTGTATGGCAGGGGATCGACGATCTATATGATGAGATCGAAAGGCGCCCTCCGCCGGATAACACACCGGGCAGATACTTCGACGTGCTTAACATGCATACGTTCATGTGGAAGGGCTACTCCGCGGAATGGCCGGTCACCGCAGACAGATACGTCAAATGCAGTTATTACTCCAGCGAGTGCTGGCAGAGATGGTACGAAAAGAGGTTCCAGGAGGTCGTCCGGGTCATGGACGAGCATAACGACCGCAGGGATGTCTGGCTGGGCGAGACCGGTTTTCCCAGCGCCAGGCCTCCAAATGACTCAGTCGGATTCCTGGGGTTCATCTCGGAGTACCAGCAGGCGATCGCCCTCCAGACGGTATACTCGGAGGCCGCAAAGTTCCCATCGATAAAAAAAGTATTCTGGTGGCAGGGATATGACAGTAATTACACCGGCAACCTCGGACTGATCGGGGATGATCGATCTGCAAAAGCAGCCTATGTCAGATATGGGCTGTTGTCCGGGAAAACCGTTGACTCCAGGTCTGAATATTCTTTCACCTGGTACGACGATTTAGCGGGCGACAACTGGATCCTGATGGCCAACCCTGCCGGGGCGGCTTCGGATTCATGGTTCGATCTGACAATAGCTGGTACTGAACGTGACCTCACTGTGATGAACAACGGCAAGGTCCTGGCCGGTCAGACAGCAGCTTCCCGGTTCCCCGGGGTCAGGGGTGGTCCGGTAAGGGTGGGTAGCCAGTCTCAGGGAAAGGCGCTGGCAAGCCAGCGAATCCTCTGGCCCGCCGGCGGTAACTCGCTGGAAGAGGTGATCGGAGCTGACGCTGAAAAGCTCTCCAGCCATTTCTACTGGACCTGGTATGACGAGAAGAGTCCGGGCTTCGTGGACTGGATCATGGTTACCAATCCTGGAGAAGAATCGATTCATTATCAGATCAGGGTAGCGAATATCGAGAGGGACAGAGGCACGATCGCCCCGGGAGCGTATGTGACTCCAAGGTTTGCGGGCATCATGGATGGCCCGGTGGAAGTGGAGGCCTGGGCTGACTCCGTGGGGGGATCCGTTCCTGCCAGGGTTATGGCATCCCAGCGGGTGCTGTCAAATGACGGCCGTTCATTCAATGAAGTGCCTGGAATCCCGGAAGAAGAGCTTGGTTCCGTTTACCAGTGGACCTGGTACGATCAGCAGACGCCCGGCGCAGTCAACTGGGTGCTTCTTGCCAATCCCGCGAGCAATCTGATGTTTTATCTGCTCGAGGTCGGCGCCGGCGGGTGTGATCAGGATGGCACTCCCAGCGGCCTGGCTGGAACAGCCTGTCAGGCCGGGGGGCCGGTCGGCGGCGGTCAATATGTATCTGCGGCTTTTCCTGGAATCATGAACGGTCCAGTGACTTTGAAAACCTATTCCGACCCAGGAATGACCGTCCCGGTGAAATCAGTGGCCTCCCAGCGCTCCCTGTGGGGTCCATCCTTTGAGGAAGTTCCCGGTTTCCCGATCGAGGCGCTAAACAGCAACTATCACTGGACCTGGTATGACCAGCAATCTGACGGCGTGTCAAACTGGATACTAATGGCCAATCCCTCCACGGAAGAAGCTATTGACGTGGAAATATGGATGAACGGTAAGCGGGCGCAGGAGGGAAAAGGACCGAGTACTAACCCGACAACATGGACGCTCACACCTGGACAGACAAGGGTAGCCAGCTTCGGTACCTATATGGGAGGCCCTGTAGAGGTTCGCGCCTCATTGAGTGGTAATACATGGCCGGCTGGTTCCCGCCCGGTCTTTGCGTCACAGCGGGTACTCTGGAATGGATATTTCAACGAGGTATGGGGTACGGCTCTGGATTAACTGCCCCGCAGGAGTTTCACCCCGAGCTTCTGCCGCCTCTTGCGTCAAGCGCTTTCTTGAACAGGAAAAGAGGCAGGACGACGCCGGCGATCAGCGCGCAGAGCCAAACGATCAGGCTTGCCAGCAACCAGGTGCTGATGCCGCTGATGTTAAGGCCATCTGAAAGTGTATCCGTCACCAGGAGCCCGACAAATGTCGTCACCAGGGCGACGCCTCCGGTCAGGGCTGGCAGGTTCTTGAGCGAGATCGAGATGAGCAGGGGACCTGCCACAACCTCCACGGCGGTGAAGATCAGGGTCGCGGTCACGAATGCGGTCGGGTCGATTGTGAATTCCGGACTGAGGATCAGATCGGCCATTATCAGGCCCACTGCGTTGGCTATCAGATGCAGGCAGGCGCTTGCCAGCAAACGGATCAAGATGGCCTCCTCTTCAGTCGTGGCTGGTAATTCCGAAGTGCTATCCGCCAGGGTGAAGCAGTGCACCTCACTTCTCACTGGTTATCCCCCGCTGGCAGGATGTTAAGCCTGGCGCAGGGCGGCATCCGCTGGTTTTTTATTTCGCGGCCACGGGTAGATTCCTGTTATCCCGGACTGCGGAGTGCGAGCGTTCCGGCAACAGGAGGTGCAGAATGCTGGAGAAGATGAAAGAGAGCCGCGGCAATATAGTCGGCTTCAAGGCAATCGGGACGATCAGGCCGCCGGACTACGACGAGCTGGTTCCCATGTTCGAAAAGCTGGTCTGGGAGGAAGGCACCCTCAGGGTGCTAATGGATCTCAGCGAGTTCAGGTCAGAGTCGCCCAGCGCCTGGAAGGCCGATCTGAACTTCGGCCGGGAGTTCCACCAGAAGATCGAGAAGCTGGCGATAGTAGGGGACAAGCATTGGGAAAAGTGGCTGGCCGACTTCTGCGCCCCTTTCTATGCCCGCGAAGCCCGCTATTTTCATACCGACGATATCATCGCCGCCTGGGATTGGTTGCGAAAATAGGCCGGCAACTAGTGGCCGCTGCTCTTCAGCTGGTAGTTCTAATCTCCGAAGGAAACTGTTCGACCAGCTCTGAAAGATCATCGACCCTATGTTCCAGCGCCCTGCTATCTCTCAATATCTCTTTTCCCAGAGGATCGAGGATTTCGTTCAAAGCCTCGAGTTCTCCATCGCTTAAATCCACAGACTGTTTGTAAGCTTTGTCAACCGCCGCATTATCCCAGTTGGAATAAGCATCTATGTATGCCTGCGTCGCAGAAGCCATTCCGACAGTATGAGAAACAAGTTTGTCCAGGGACTGCTGCAGGGAATGCGGCACCTTTATTGACCTGTAGTCATCAGCATATTTTTCGTATTTTGACTTTACGTCAGAATATATGGTTGTAAGCTCGGTGGGATCTTCAACAATCGATGGAACATATATGGTGTTTATTTCATTGATCTGGTCCTTGCGGATGTTTTTTAATGCCATGACCAAAAGGAAAGCCGCCCTGGCTTTCTGCAACGAACTGACCGCGTCCGCGCGGTTATCCAGGACAGCCTGGTTACGCTCTGCGCATACCGAACACTCGCTGGGCGGCTCTGGAAGTGACGGGTCCGCGGAAAGATCAGCGATTGCTTCATCAATCGAAGACAAAGTATTGTCTATGTCTTCCTGGGTGGCCCTTTTTTCGTGGTCCGGGTCGACTGATTCCAAACCTGGATAGACCGTCGTAGCCTCGACACTCACGAACGAAAGGGAATCAGAAAGCGCTATTGCTCCTCGCTGGAGTTGCTTTTTCGATTCAGTGACCTTGGCGATGAAGTCTGGGTAGAATGCTTCTTCCGGGGAAGGTGTTTGGCTGCATCCGTTCAAAAATCCACCAAAAAAGATGATGAAAAAAATTATCAGTACGATCGGGATGGAAAACGGAAATTTCCTCGCAGTGAATTGCATGCGGCGATACTATCACGGATAGGATGAATATTTTTTATTTTTAAATGAAAAATTGCGCATTCGTGACCGGAAGTTTCAATTCTCAGATGAAAATAATCCTATGGCTTCATGCCGACCGCATAGATGACCCCGACCTCCAGCTTGATTCCGTCGGCGGTCCTCAGTGCCCCGACCTCCTGTAAATGCTCTGTGCGGAAGCGCTCCCGGTCCTCGTCGGTCATCTGGTCCACAAGGCGCCGGAACCCGGCGTTCCAGATGATATCCCACCATTCGTCGGTGCTGTCCAGAAAGTAACCGACGTTATCCATCTCGATCCAGACATCCTCGATGCCGGCGGACCCGAACAGATGACGGCACCCTTCTTCCGAGGCGATCCGCTTCCAGCCAGGTTCAGGCGGCTCGACGCCGTAGCGTTTGAGACGCTGGTTGAACATCCCGGTCAGGGGCTGGAACAGGTTCTCCTGAAAACCCGATATCGCGACCTTGCCCCCGGCTCTGACCTTCGAGGCCATGTGTGCGAGCTGGCCGGCCATGTCCTCAACGAAGAAGATGCCGAACGAGCAGACCGCGGCGTCGAATGAGCCATCGGGGAATTCCAGAGACTGCATGTCCATCTCGATGAACTCGACGTTGCTGACATGCATGTCGGTCGCCTTGAGCTGAGCCTGCTCGATCATGCCGCCGGCAAAATCCACGCCGGTGACCCGTCCTTCAGGCAGGCGCCTGGCGATCGCGAAAGCCGCGTGACCGGTACCGGTCGCCACGTCGAGCACATGCTCGCCGCCGCCGAGATCCAGATGATCGGCAAGCAGGGTGGCGCTGTTGGGGAAGAACCGCAGCGCCTCGCCATCATAGCCTTCGGCCACGGTGTCGAACGTTTCCCGGAGGAGGGCCTTTTTTGACTGATCGTCCAAAGTGCCCTCATTATATGATACTGAGGAAAATGAGGGAAAGAGCGACGAATCGTCATCCAGGGGACCGCGAGTCTGGCTATCCGTCGAGATACAGCGAACTGCCGCCGGGGTATTCCACATGGGGCTCGATGCCGCCGAGCTGCGCCAGCAGGCCCATGGTATCAGTGACTCCCCAATGCTCCTGGATGACGCCGTCGTTGAACCGGATCTCATCCATGGAGTCAAAGTAGATATGCTTGCCGGTCGCCTCGATGCCGGCGAACTCATTCTGGTGAGTCCCTTCCCACCGGCAGCGCATGAAGACCTTCTCACCTTCGGCGACCATGTCTTCGATGCTGACCCTGATGTCAGGAAATGCCGTTCTGAAGACCTTCACCAGTTCCTTGATGCCGGTGCGCCCGGCAGGCTTCTGATCGCCGAAATCCTCATGGTCCTGGATACCGGAGTCAAGCAGCTCATCAACCAGTTCGAGGTTCCCGTTGCCGTAGACTTCCTCGAGGTAGCGCCGGGCGGTATCCTTGTTGGCTTCCGATGACATGAAGCGCCTCCCTTTCGTTCTGTGATTGCGGACGTCAATGATCGACTATCTCACAATACCCGGTTAAGGGGAGGATTTAACCGAAGCCGGATCACAACCGCATGCACCTCGGGATTTTTAGTCTTATGGCGCCGGACTTACCGTCTCATGGCGCCAGCTGCCGGGCTGCTTCCGGTTTGTGGTGCGCCGCTGCCCATCGTTCCCGGGTGAGGACCGGTTCCGGTGCCGCCGCCCATCGTGCCAGGCGAGTAGGTTCCTGCATCACCAGCAGGTCCCATAGTGCCCGGATCCATGTAACCGGTACCACCGGTTCCAGGGCCCATATCAGCGGGATCCATATATCCGGTTCCCGTGCCCGAATCTCCTGTCTGCATGCCATAGCCGGGCGTGCCATAAGCAGGTCCCATCCCTGCTGGCTGCTGCATGTGGCTGGCGGCTTCGACCTGCGCGGCATGGGCTCTCATCTGGCCGGCGGCAAGGGCAAAGTGATCCGCCATGGTCCCACTGGAACCTGGCATGGTCGAACCAGTCGCAGCACGGCCGGCCGTAGCTGTATCACCGCCTTGCAGGCTTCCCGGATGGGTGGCTACATCGAGCCTGTGGCCGTAACCGCCATCCATATAGCCGGACTCCCTCGCGGAAGCCAGGCTGCCTGCAGCCAGCAGCAAAACCGCGGAGATTATAATTATTGATGTGACTCTGAATATCATCTGAACACCTTCCGTTGCATTCCACATATGAAAAGCGGCCCGAATGGGCCGCTTTCGGTCTACGTTCAGCGGGTGGCGGTAGTGGCGGTATCCCTGCAGATATTCGCCATCTCGTCCCAGTTGCCGGTATTCATGGCGTCACGCATACGGTCACGATTCTCAGTCGTCATGTGGGTGCCATTGCCCATCATGCCGTTACCATCTGTTCCGTTCATCATGCCGGGGCCATGGGTGCCTGAGCCCGTGCCACCCATCATGCCGGGGCCATAAGTGCCGCCTGACCCGCCCATCATGCCGCCGCCGAACGGGGTGTTTCCCTGTGCGAGGACTGCGCTGGCACCTACAAGGAGGATGATGAGCGCGGTTACGCCGATTATTGTTAATCTGGACATTATTCTGCTCCCTTCTGAGCATTCGTTTATATGATCATTATCGCCAGTTATCATTAAGGGAAGGTGTCGCAAATATGATGTTTTCGTGAAGATTGGGGCGAGATTATCAGGGCATTCCCCGCAGGTTTAATCAGGGCATATCCCCATAGTTTCGTGACTATTTGCCTGCTAGATTCTATATTCCAGGGTACAGCTGAGACTCAATCTACTTTCTGGAGCGGGAAAAATGACTGATTTCGATGTGGGCAACGATCTAATCTCCAGTATGGCTACCATGGATAAACGGGTTCCGGGCAAGGACCAGAGCAAGGACCAGGACCAGGGTGCGACGCATCTGAGTTACCTGGGGCGTGGGCTGCTGGAGATCCTCGACGCGCTCCCCTTCTACGTCCTGCTGATCGATAAGAACCATCGCATATTGCTGGCCAATAAAGCCACGCTTGATGTTTTGGGGAAGGAAGCGAGTGAGATCGTCGGTCAGGCATGCCCGCGGGTGGTTCACGGCCTGCATCACGGATCTTATCAGGGATGCCCTCTAGAACAGGCTGTATCGACCAACGAAGCCGTCGAGTGGGAACACTTTGACGACAACTCAGGGCGATGGCTGAAAACGGCTGTCTATCCCACGGCGGTCAAGTCTATCGATGGTCAGGGAGTCTATTTCCATATGGTGCAGGATATCACCGAGCAAAAAGAGGCATTGGGGGAAGCTTAGCCGGGGAATAGAACAAACGGAGAAAACGCAATATTATTAAACCGCTCATGGCGGTTTAATTTTTTGAAGGGAGTAGCTTGATGAAAAAATCTCTGGGCGCCAAGACCATAGCGTTTCCCGTGCCAGCCTGGGCCATCGGCACTTATGACGACGAAGGCAAACCAAACGTCATGACCGCCGCCTGGACCGGCATCTGCTGCTCGCGGCCGCCCAGCATGGCGGTTTCGCTGCGCGAGGCGACCTCATCCCACGGAAACCTGGTGGCTCGCAAGGCTTTTACCATCAGCATCCCTTCAGAAGAACAGGTGCGAGAGATCGATTACATCGGCGTCGTCTCCGGCCGCGACCGTGACAAGTTCGCAGACCTGGGCCTCACTGCCGCCCGCGCCGAGCACGTCGACGCTCCATATATCGAGGAGTTCCCGGTGATTATCGAATGCAGGCTGACACACACGGTCGAGCTCGGCCTGCATACGCACTTCATCGGCGAGATCATGGACGTCAAGGCCGATGAGGCGGTCCTCGATGAAAAAGGGCAGCCGGAATCGGCTAAAGTAAGGCCGGTTGTCTTCGGCCCCGGCGACCGTTCCTATCATGGTCTCGGCGCGTACCTTGGGCGCGCGTTCTCGATCGGGCGCAAGAAGTAGCATGACTCCTGCCTCTTCCCCAGTTTAAGTATTTTACAATGGGGAATACCTTCTCGCGGCATATTACGAAAATGAAACTTATCAAGGAGTCTCATTATGGCTGCCGGGGACGGAAAAAGCTGGAAGATATTCGGCATCGTAGTCATCGCTCTGGTGATAGCCGGAGGAATCGCCGCAGCGGCCTTTTTCATCGGCAGGGGCTGTGAGGGGGAAGATGAAAAAGCGAAGACGACCACGACCCGGACCCAGCCTGCCGATACTGCTCCCGCGCCCGCGGATGTAGCGCCGGACGAGCCCGCCGCAGCCGGAACCGACGCCGGCGCTGACGAAGCGCCTGCTGCGCCAACCGAAACCACGGCGACAACCGAGCGCTATGTCACCGGCGAGGCCGAGGGATCGACACCCTGCACAGGCGGTTTCCAGACGACGACCCGCACTACCTACTGGAGCGATGGTTCCACGGATACCGTGACCGTCACCGAGCCCTGTCCTTAGTGCTTCGGTTATGAGCGCCGTTAACCATCCTGCTCCGGCCTTTTTCCCCTCGATGTTGCGCCTGCTGTTGTTCTGTCTCACGGCGGTGTTCACATTACTGATTCTCACCCACACGGCCTTAGCTGCCGCGCCCTACACCATCAGCGACAACGCAACTGGTGAAGACTGCACCCAGATCGGTGCCTGGGACAATGTAACCAAGACCTGCACGCTCAATCAGGACATCCCGATCAGCGGCAGCATCAACGCGATCACCATAAACAGCAACAGTATCACCCTGGATGGGGCCGGTTTTACGATCAGCGGTGCTGATGCCGGCAACGGCGTCATGGTGACCGGCATGACCGCGGTCAGCGTCCGGAATCTGAACCTCAGTCATCTCTTCACCGGGATTTACTACGATGCTGGCTCCAGCGGCACGATCAGCTATAACGGCCTGTCAAACAATGCTTACGGCATATACCTGAACGACACAAACCTGAATACAGTCTCACACAATGATGTGTTCGCGAGCAGTATCGATCAGATCGCGATCACGGGCACTTCTATCGCCAATATCATCGATTCCAATTTTGTGATGAACAGCACTGCGGAGGCCGGAATCGGCTTATATGCTTCCAGCAACATAATCAGATACAACGTGATCTCCAACAACAGCGCCACAACAAAAGCTGGTATCTATATAACTGGCTCCTCCAACACGGTCTTCAACAATACGATTTCCAACAATAGCGTGGGGCTCGGATTATGGAGCAGCTCGAACGGCAACGCGATCTACAACAACAATTTCCTGAATAACACGATGCAGGCAGGAGGCACCGGCACGGGCAATACCTTCAACCAGCCGGCGCCTGTCGGGGGTAACTACTGGTCGGAGCATGCCACGGCTTCCCAGGGATGTGTTAACGCGGATAACGACAGGTTCTGCGATGCTCCCTATACACCGCCCTTTTCCGGTGTGACCGACAATCTGCCCCTTGCCCGCCGCGGTTATTACTTCACCTGGTATGACATGGCCTCCGCGGGGGCTCAGGACTGGGTAATGATGGCAAATCCCATCGAGGCCGCCGGTGAGGACGCCTGGTTCGACCTGTCGATCGCCGGCGTGCCGCAGACACTGCCGACGATCAGCCAGATCCCGGGTCAGGTGCCGCCTCTGGGAGCGATCACGCCCACCTATCCCGGCACTATGAACGGACCGGTCGACGTGGGTTATCACGCCCGCATGCGGACCATGGTCAGTCAGAGGATCCTCTGGGGGAATTCACTCGAGGAGGTGGTGGGAACAGACGCCGCTCGTCTTTCTGACCACTACTACTGGACCTGGTATGACCAGTCGAGCCCCGGCTTCAGCAACTGGATCATGGTAGGCAATCCTTCAGCTACAGACACGGTGAGGGTGGATCTGAGTTTCAGGGATGTAGGCACTGGTCTGGATGTCACGGATTTCCAGGTAATCAGCCCCGGTGGCCGCTGGACGCCGGCTTATCCGGGCAAGATGGGCGGCCCGGTGGAGATCAAGGCATATATCCAGGGCGGCAGCTGGAGCAATCCCGGCGACCGCCGCGATGTCGTCGCTTCCCAGCGGGTGCTGAGTAACGGCGGAACCGCCTTTAACGAAGTTCCCGGAATTCTCGCGGAAGAGCTGACCGACCGCTATATGTGGACCTGGTATGACAACGTCTACGGCCAGAACTGGATCATGATCGCCAACCCGCCCGACAGCGGCTACAACATGGATTATTCCATCTTCATCCACGGGGTGGGTGCGGGCGGCGGCACTGACCTGGCGCCGGGGCAGACCGCCACCGCGATGATCCCGGGAACGGTGGACGGTCCCGTGGAGGTCCTGACCGTCCGGCACAGTTCGGGGATACCACTGAACTCGGTCGTCTCGCAGCGTACGCTCTGGGGGCCGTCGTTTGAGGAAGTGCCGGGCTTCCCTTATTCGTCGCTGTCGTCGCTCTACTACTGGACCTGGTATGACCAGCAGTCGGCCGGCGTATCAAACTGGGTGCAGGTTGCGAATCCGGATGGAGTGAACCAGCTTCATTACGAGATCACCATCGCGGGGCAGGATCCGGCGCCAGGCCCGACCTGCAGCAAAGGCACGCTCGACGCCGGCGCCGTGCTGAATTGCCAGTTCCAGGGCACGATGGACGGCCCGGTCAAGGTGCAGGCCTGGAACCTGATCAAGACAGCCCCCATGGATATAGTCGCATCTCAGCGCGTCCTCTGGAATGGATACTTCAACGAGGTGATGGGGACCGAGTTGAGCTGACGGCCGCTTAGGCGGACAGAATTATAATGAGGTTGTCACGCCTAATCCCGGCTATTTTGTTAGCAAAATGTAAACGTTTTCGATCCTCATTCCAGCACTCAAATAATAGACAAATAGTTATATTTGCTGTAGTCTGGATTCCCGTTAATTCAAACGGGGCGTGCATAGCGGGGTGTGGATTCGTATGACGAAAACAAGGGGTTCATCCAGAGCGTTCGCTCGTCGTGGGAAAAGTCTTGTTTACCCTGCAATTTTAGTAACTTTCTCATTTCTTTTTTCAGTTGGCTTGTTTTTTTCTGGCGGCGAGGAAAATGAGGCATTGGCTGTGTGCGGGGGCTGCACTATTTGTGACTATGTGCCTGTTGACCTTTCCAGTCAAACCGGACTTCCAGGGGAGAAGATCAATATCTCCGGAGGAGGGCCAGCGAACGATCTTGACTTGAGTGATCTCACTTTACTGTGGGATGGAACTGACATCAATGCGAACCTCACAAAAAGCTTTGACAACTTCTCTGGGTTTTTCTATGTACCGCCGGATGCAGCGCCTGGTCAACACTTCGTCACTATTTCTTTTCCGGATCCAAATAACCTCCAAACCGAGTGTTACGTTTCAAGTTTCACTGTTGCAAACAGCACACAGCAAAGCGTTCAGCAACAGGCTTACTCCGAGGCTCCTTCGGCTCCTTTGACCGCATTGCCAAACACCGGTTTCTTCCTGGTCTTGCCCGCGGTTGGTTTGGCTCTTGGCGGCTTGTGTCTTGTCCTGCGCAGGGGGAACCGACTTTAAGTTGCCAGTTTCATGAAAAAGCCCCTTTCATTAAGGGGCTTAATTATTTCGACTAAATTCGGCTATCGAGTACATCCATCAATTAGCAGGCATAAATATTGGCGGGAAGGCGTAGGAATCGAACCTACCAACGACGGGGTTACCGCCGCCTACCGGTTTTGAAGACCAGCTGGGCCACCAGACCCCTGCCCTCCCAGGTGAGATGAAAAGTCTAACGCATCGCGTGAACGAATTCTAAATCATCTGCCTTAATCACCTGATTTATGCAAATTAGGTGACTTGATTCACCTAATTCATGGAAATCAGGTTACTTGGATAACGGTGAAGTGTTAAATCCTTCCCTTATATATGAAGGCGGAACCATCCAATGTATCCCCAAAATTACCAATTAATTAATGTATCCCGCAAAGTTCCCAATGTATCCCCTTAATTGCCAATTAAGTAATGTGTCCCCCTGAAGTTCGTCCCCCTGAAGTTCCGGTTTTACGTAAAACCCGGTAATCACCCTCACGCCGCGTCAGCCCCGTCCGGTCGAAATATTCCAGCAGCGCCTGGGCGAACTTGCGGCTGACGTCGAGCATGTCCCGCAACTCCGCCAGGGTGATCTGGCCGGTGTCATTACAGCGGGCGAGCACGGCTTCACGTGCTATCTCGACCGGCTCCGGAGCGTAGTAAAGGTCGGGTTTCACCTTGACTGCGCGCTCGTCCTCCACCAGAAGCTTCAGCACCAGCTTGAAATCCTGGTCGCCGGTGCGGGCGCCGACTGCCGTGGCGATGTCGCCGAGCGATGGCGGGGACATTCCCGCTTCTTCAAGACGGGCGGCGATGTCTTCCATCATCTTCTGTTGCGCGTCTGACAGCCGCGCAACCGCGGAGGCCATCGAATATCGCTGCTCCTTGACGGTCACGAGGCCGCTGTTGACTGTCCCTGCGAGCAGCGCCTGGAATGGACGGTCAGTTGCATCCATATCCACACTTTTGGCTATCTCCTCGGCGCTCAGGGCCGGGTCGGCGGGGTCGGATTGCTGCCGCGCTTCGAGAGTCGCCTCAAGCCGCAGGCCGAAGTCGTTGACAGCCTGGGGGGCGAAGAAGACTTCGCTACCGGAAGCGACAAGCGAGACTGCGACTGCAGCGTCGGCAAGAGCAGTAGAGATCGACTCGCCGGAAAGCAGCCCGGTCGCCTCGATCTCCTCAAGCGGGAGTCCGCCTGGCCTCGCTTCTTCCAGCAGCAGTGAGACGATATCCGCCGGCACACCTTTCTCCAGCACCTCGAGACGCTGCACCTGGCCTTCCCCCTTGCCGTGTTTGTGCGGATGGGGGTCGATCACCACGCCGCCGCCGATAGTAGTCACCGGACTCAGCGATCTGATGATGAAGCGGTCGCCTTTCACCGGCACGATCTTGGTCTTAAGCCTCACCTGGGCATAACAGGTCTCCTCTGGCGCCAGCCGGTCGCGGTCGGCGAACATGAGTTTGGCGGTGGCGTCGGCGGTGCCGTGATGGAAGCGCACCTGGGCTCCGTACTTGAGCGCGCGAGCAGTCGGCAGCAGGGTCAGCCGGGCGTCGACCATGTACGTGGGTTCGAGCCCCTCACCCTTGAGCACCATCTGCCCGCGTTCCAGCCGGTCCTTGTCGATTCCGGAAAGATTGATCGCTACTCGCTGACCCGCCTCGGCGCACTCGACGCTGCGGTCATGTACCTGCACGGTGCGGGCCCGGCAAGGCAGGCCTTCGGGCATCAGGCGCAGGGAATCCTCGGCGCAGATCCGTCCCGACCAGAGGGTGCCGGTGACCACGGTACCGATCCCCTTGAGGGTGAAGACCCGGTCGACCGGCAGGCGGGCGGCGCCGCTGGCCTCGTGCGCCTCGTGCGCTCGGCCGGCCGCTTCTTCCAGCAGGCCCAGTAACAGCGGGATGCCCTCGCCGGTCTTGGAGCTGACCCCGGTCATGGGGGCATCCGCGTATGGCGTCGCCGCCAGGAAATCTTCGATGTCCGCCTGAACCAGCTCCAGCATCTCCTCGTCCACCAGGTCGGTCTTGGTGATGGCGATGATGCCCTGGGGGATGCCCAGCATCTCGATGATGGCCATGTGCTCGCGGGTCTGGGGCATGACGCCGTCGTCAGCGGCGACCACCAGCATGAAGATGTCGATGCCGCTGGCGCCTGCGACCATGTTGCGGACGAAGCGTTCGTGGCCGGGCACGTCGATGACGCTCATGGTGGTGCCAGAGGGAAGCTCGAGCTCGGCGTAGCCCAGCTCGATGGAGATGCCTCGCTCCTTCTCCTCGGCGAGGCGGTCGGTGTCGGTGCCGGTGAGCGCCTTGATCAGCGCCGTCTTGCCGTGGTCGATGTGGCCGGCGGTGCCGAGGACCAGGTGTCGGGGAACGTTATCCAACTGTGCTGAGGATCATTTGCCGGGGTGTGATATCCAGGATACTTCTCAAGAGATTCAGTCGGATGTGGAAGGTGGCGAAGCCGGAGTCTGAAAAGCCTGCGCGAATGAGTCGGCGATCAGCGGCAGCTGCTCAGGAAGTACCGTCCGTGCATCGAGCAGCAACCGCTCCTTGTGGATGCGGCCGATCACTGGCGGGTCGGTCTCGCGCAGCCGGGCTGCCAGTTCGTCGACGGTAATAGTAGCCGGGCTCACGGCGCAGACGTAAGAATCAAGTTCCAGCAGAGGCAGGGCGCCACCGCCGACTTTCGAGGTGGCCCTTTCGACCTCTATCGTCGCGAGGCCTACGGCAGATGCATCCTCCTTATCGCTCTTTCCACCTTCACCTGATGAGGTGATGCCAATCGCGTCCCGTAAGCCTGCGGCCATCTCCTCCGCCCGCGCCTTCAGCACCTCCAGCGGTTCATTCAGCATCCTCAAAGTGGGGATCCGCTCCAGCGCCACTTCCGGCTTCAAATACAGCGCCAGCGTCGCCTGCAATGCGGCAAGCGTCATCTTGTCCACCCGCAGCGCCCGCGCCAGAGGATGGGCTTTCATCTTCTCGATGTATTCTTTCCTGCCGACGATGATGCCGGCCTGGGGTCCGCCCAGCAGCTTGTCGCCGCTGAAGGTGACCACATCGGCGCCGGCGGCCAGGCTGTCGTGCACTGAAGGCTCGCCGGCCAGCGCCGGCATCTCCGCCAGCACGCCACTGCCCAGGTCGTCGACGACCACCAGCCCGCGCTCATGCCCCAGCCGCGCCAGCTCGGCGATGTCCACCTCGGCGGTGAAGCCCACCACCTTGTAGTTGCTGGTATGCACATGCAGGAGCATGGTGGTATCCGGCCCGATCGCCTTTTCATAATCTGAAATCTTTGTTTTGTTAGTGGTGCCGACCTCGACCATTTTCGCCGCGCTCGAAGCCATGATGTCGGGGATGCGGAAAGAGCCGCCTATCTCGACCAGTTCGCCTCGCGAGACTATAACCTCGTGGCCGCTGCCGAAAACCGCCAGGGCCAGGAAGACCGCAGCCGCGTTATTGTTCACGACCAGGGCGCCCTCGGCGCCGGTGAGCGCCATAATGATGCGATTGATGTGGTCGTGACGGGAACCCCGGGCGCCTGCCTCGAGGTTGTATTCAAGATTTGAGTAGGATGCCGCTGCGCGGACCACAGCTTCGATGGCCTCCGGCGCCAGCACCGAACGGCCCAGGTTCGTGTGGACCACGACGCCGGTGGCGTTCACCAGGGTCTTCAGGCTGGGGAGGAAGACGTTTGCGGCCTCGTCGGCGATCTGCTTGGCGAGGTCCGTTGCCGCCTCACCCTTTCCCGACAGGATTCCTTTTCGCATCCGCTCCAGAACGATCCGGGCCGAATCCACCACCAGCTCACGGCCGTAATCGCCCATAGCCGCCGTCAGCTCCGGCGCCTCGATAAGTTCTTCCACAGAGGGCAACGCCCGCAGCGCTTCTGACTGCTGCTGGCTCAGTGTGCCTTTTTTACCACCAGCCATGCATTAGCCTCCAAAGATCTTCTCAAAGGCAGCTGAATCTCTCTCCAGCACGTGGATCGCCTGGTTCAGCTCTGCCAGCTCCTGGCCGTCGAGGTTGCCTTCCCTGTGGCTTTCCTCCACGTCGTTGAACTTCAGGCGCACCTCGTCGGTGTGGGTTATAAGGCCGGAGATTACTTCCTTGAGGGAATCGATCAGGTCTTCGTTACACATTTAGGGCTCCGTTTCTCTTTGACTGACAAAGTATTGACGGTTTCAGGAATATTACTCTATATTGCCCCGGTGCGGCAGTATACCGGTCCGGCGAGGCGATAATTCACGTCGAAGCGGCAGCCGGCCCACTGCGAAACGGCGGCAAAACTGCATTTTTCCTTGCCCTTGCAGCCAAATCCCCGTAGGATATAAAAGAATGCCGAAGTGCGGGTTTTGGACATGCCCGGAATCCCGGCATCATAAGATGACCGATTTCAATCACTCAATCTCACCATCTGTCGCGGTCTGTCCATGAGCAGGCCGCTTTTCAGGTCACCAACGGCGAAGCGCTCCGGTGAATGCCGGGTCGACCTCCATCTTCATTCCCGATTTTCCAGGGAATCAGACCTGTGGGTCCTGCGCCAGGCTGGCATCGGCGAGAGCAACACCGATCCCGAGGCAGCCTACAAGGCAGCCAAAGCCCGGGGCATGACCTATGTCACCCTCACCGATCACAACACGATCGACGGCGGTCTGACGCTCATCCATCATGACGACTTCTTCCTCAGCGAAGAAGTGACCACCTACTTCCCCGACGAGGACGTCAAGCTGCACGTGCTGGCGCTGGGGATAACCGGGGAGCAGCACCGGGAGATCCAGGCGGTCCGCCGTAATCTCTACGAACTGGTCACATATCTCAAAGGTGAGGATATCCTGTATGTGCTGGCCCATCCCCTGACCCGCCTTGGCGGGGAGCTGACGCCAGGCCATCTCGAGCGGCTGATGCTGCTCTTCCCCATCTGGGAAGTCCATAACGGCTCCACTCTTGAGAGCGAGAACAACCTTTCACAAAAGCTGGCGGAGCTCAGCTCGCCGGAGAAGCTCGCGGAACTCGCCGAACTTCACGACCTGGAGCCCATGCACGGGGGCATCATCACTTACACCGCCGGCTCGGATGACCACGCCGGCTTCGACATCGCCAACGCCCGCACGATCACAGCCGATACCGGCAGCATCGATGGCTTCCTCGCTGAGGTCAAGGCGGGTCGCAGCACCATCGAGGGCAGCCACGGCAGCACCCTGAAGCTTGCCCATACGATGCTGGGGCTGCTGGCGCATAACACCGACGACGAAGAGGACACAGGCCCGAGCCTGCTGGGAAAAGCCCGTACCGGACGCAAGTGGGTGCGGCTGCTTTCGATCGCGGTAGGCGGCGACAGCACCGCCGGCGCCCTCAAGAAAGTCATGGCGGACCGTGATCTGCGCAAAGCCTTCATGCCGCTGATGACCTCCGGTCATGCCGGCGGCGACGAGTTCCATAATCAGATCTACTCGCTGGTCAACGCTGCCTGGACCACGGGCATGCGCACGACTATCGCGGATCTCTCGGAACTGACCCTTTCGAACTTCGTGGTCAACCTCGACCGCATCGGCCGGCTGGTGGCACTGCAGATATTGCTGCTGCCCCATTCACTGGCATCCAATTATCATAGCCGCCAGAGGCATTTCCTCAGGCGCCTGAGCTCGCAGATGTTGCCAGACACGCCTACGGCGGAGCCGCCGTGGCCCCGGGTAGCACTTTTCACTGACACCCTCGACCAGGTCAACGGCGTGACCAGCATCATCGGCCGGATCGGCGAATATTGCCGTGACGAAGACCTGCCGCTGGAGATCATCGCCTGTGGCGGGAACGATAGCAGCAGGAAGAAGACTTCGGAAGGCAGTGGCAACGCTTCGAATGGGTGCCATGAGGGGCAGCCTGCTGGAAGCCGCGATGGGCAGCCCGCCGGCGGCCGCGTGACCCGCTTCCCCGCGGTCGCTTCCGTGAACCTGCCGGACTTCGGCAACCTCGACATGAGCGTGCCGCCTGTGCTCGACATAATCCGCTACTGCGAGGAGCAGCAGTTCGACGTCATCCATTCTGCGACGCCCGGCCCCATGGGGCTTGTCGCTTTCATGGTGTCGCGGATCCTGCAGGTGCCGTTCGTCAGCAGTTACCACACGGATATCCCCCGCTGTGTCGGCCGGCTCACCGATGACAAGCTCAACGAAGAGGCGGCCTGGACCTACACCCGCTGGTACTATCAGCGCTGCGACCTGACTTTCGTTCCCTCGGCCTGGAGCAGCCGCGACCTGGCATGCCACGGGCTCGACCAGCGCAAGATGGCGGTCCTCTACCAGGGGATCGACAGCGACCGTTTCTCGCCGGAGTTCCGTTCGGAGGACTGGCGCCGGCGGCTGGCTGGCGTAGAGGGGAACAAAGATGGCGCCGGTAAGCGCGCGGGCGACAGCACGCCGGAGAAAGAGATCGCGCCGGACAAGAAGATCCTCCTGTTCGTCGGCCGGATGTCGGCCGAGAAGGACCTGCGGTTCCTGGCGGACAGTTACCTGGAGCTGGCGTCGAAGCGCGAGGATGTCCGGCTGGCAATGGTCGGCGACGGGCCGATGCGGGCCGAGCTCGAAGAGCTGCTCGGCGACAGCGCCATCTTCACCGGCTGGCTCAAGGGCCGCGAGCTTGCGGCTGCTTTCGCTTCGGCGGACATCTTCGTTTTCCCAAGTTCGGTGGAAACCGCCGGCCAGGTGATCATCGAAGCCCAGGCGTCCGGATTGCCCGCGGTCGTCTGTTCCGGAGGCGGCGCCTCGGAGAATATCGAGTCAGACACGACAGGCCTTATCGCCCGCAGCCGCAGCGTCAGCGATTTCAACCGCTGCATCGAGACGCTGCTGGACGACGAGGGCATGCGGCGCTCCATGTCCCATGCAGCCCGCAGCCTGGCCGCAGGACGTTCCTGGGAGAGCATCTTCGCCAGCCAGTTCGAGACTTATGCGGACCTGGTCACCTGGTGGCGGCTCGATACAGACAACCGCTCCACGGGCGGAGTCGAGACCAGCGCCCTGCCCGCAGGTTCACTCTTCGAAGCATTCGCCAAAATGGAACGGGAGCGTCTTGCCAGGGACTCCGAAGACACCGGCCCTATTCCTCTTCGCCCATCACGATGACGAGTTCTTCATCGCCGTAACCATGCGGCGCCTGGGCGCGGCCGGTTTACCGGTGGCGGCGCTCTGGCTGACTCGCGGCGGACTTCATGGCAGTCTGCGTGAGGCAGAGTCGCGCCGGGCGATGGAACAGATCGGCGTCGATCCCTCCAGTCTGTACTTTCTCAGACTTCCTGATGGCCATGCACTTGACAAGCTGGAAGATATAGTCACGCGCCTGTCACGCCTGCTGGAAAAGCTGAAGCCCGCCTCCATTTTCGTCCCCGCTTTCGAAGGCGGGCATCCCGATCACGACACGGCCCAGCTGGCAGCTGCACTCGCAATCAGGAGGATGAGGAGCAAAAGCCCCAGCGGCGAAGCAGCTGATTCAACTGGAATCGAGCCTGCAGCTGCAAATGATGTGATCGGCCATATCCAGCAGCCAGCGCTGTATGAATTCCCCCTGTACAATCGAACCGGAGGCAGGTTGCTGCGGGTGGGTGAGTTCATTCCCGGGACGACCGAGGTGCGGCAGACGCCGGTCAATCTGCGGGACCGCCTGCTGAAGCGCCGCCTTGCTGTCATCTTCCACAGCCAGCGCGCGATCGTCTGGCCGCTGACAGGATTACGGGGTGGACCGATGATGGTTCACGTGAAGGGAGAGCCGTATCGCCGGGTTCCGGCAAGCCGTGATTACACGGTACGCCCGCATCCGGGACGCCTGGCATACGAATATTACACTTCAGAGAGGTTCCAGCACTTCGCCGCGGTTGCGGCTGGCGCTGTCAGCGCTGCCAGGGATTAATCCACCGGGGCTACCGGGAGGTCAACCCGGCCGTGGCTGCTGCGGCAGCTTCACCAGTGCTGTTAATCCGCCTGCTCCTCCATGATATCCGGCAGGTACAGGTCGCAGATAGACCCGAATTCTACAGCGCAGGTCATGCCCGTGTCGTCGCCCCAGGCTGAGCAGGTGAGGGATTCCACCCGACGGTCGAGGTTGATGTCGATGTGGTTGGCGTAGGAGCACATCTCGCAGCTGTCGATGGCGCAGGCGTCGCGGTAGTTGTACTTGCTGGACCAGTCTTTTCGCTTGGCTTCCATTGGGATATTTTACCACTTATGCTACAGTTCTTCTCCCGCCAGGATCTGCAACGCCATTTCGACGCCGCTTATCCGGTCGACAAGCAGGTCTGAATATTTTGGCAGCTCGGCCGGCATCTCGCTGGAGATCACCCCGACGCCGACCATCACGCTGTCCTTCCGGCGCTTGCGCTTGCGAAGTTCCTTGAGGGCGTCTATATCCGTGGTATCGTCGCCGATATAGATCGCCTGCCTGCAGGCAAGCCGGTCCAGCAGCTGGCCCACGGCGACCCCCTTGTTGATCGGCACCGGCGGCCGCACCTCGATCACCTTGCGGCCTTCACTGACGGCCAGTCCCAGCTTCTCGATCAGGGGAAAGAACCTCTTGCGGATGAAAGCGGCAGATTCCTCAGGGTCCGCCGCCCGCCGGAAATGGAAGGACATGGTCGCTGTCTTGTCCTCGAGCCAGATGCCCATCTCGGCCATCTCCTCGTCCTTGCGGCACTGCTCTACAAGTTCCCTGATCTTCGGGATGTATTCCTGGGCTTCCTCACAGACGACGACGGCGTGGCCCGGCAGCATCGTCTCAAAACCATGGTTGCCGATATACGCAAGCTCGGCGTTGCCGGCTATGCGCTTGGCGCCGGTGGCCGGCCTGCCGCTGACGATGGTGACCGCCAGATAGGTATGGGCGAGCATACGGATCAGGCGGCTGATCTCAGGCGGTATCGCCACTTCGTTGGGGCGTGGCATGATCGGCGCCAGGGTCCCGTCCAGGTCGAGGAAGATGGCAGAGGCGGCCGGATCTGCCAACAGCGGCGCCAGCGCCTCCTGGATCTCGTCCAGGGAATTGGGCGCCGGCCGCTTCTTATGCAAGGATTTGTCTGTCATATAATAGAAAGTAATCCGGACGGGCGGCGCTGATGGCAGCCTGCCCAACCAGGCGCTATGGTATCATACGCTCCCGGTTCCAGGGGAGTGGCAAACCGGAGCGGGCCTTCATGGCCCAAATCCCCGGCGCCGTTATCCGCGAAAGTGAAGTCAATAATCAGACACAGTTCTACAGGAAGACACGACTTGAATGCCTGGGCGCCGCGCGTTGTGATGCCGGTGCTGGCGGCCGCGCTGGCCGTCATGTTGCTGGCGACGCTGATGTTCTCAGGAGCGCCGGCGGGAGCTGCGACCGGCGGCATCACTTTCACCACCGACAAACTCGTTTATCACCCCGATGAGACCGTATCGTTCACGCTGGCCCTCGATTCCGGTGGCCAGAGCCTCAGCGGCGACCTGGTGCTGACGGTCTACCCCGCCGCCTCGCTGATGGATCCCAACGCCCTGAACCAGACGCCCCTCTCGGAGACAGTGATGCACAAAGACTATGGCTTCAGCGGCCAGGCTTCGGCGGCGGTCAGCGCCGAGTTCAAAGATCTCAAGGCCGGGACCGGCGGCTATCCGATAAAGGTCAGCCTGAAGAGCGGCGCCGAGGAATCGCTGGCGGGAAGCGGCTGGCTGGCTATCGTGGATCCGGCCGCCCGGGAGCCCCTGGACCTGGTACTGGTCTGGACCGTGGGTTCACCTCCCCAGCGCGACCAGTACGGAGACTTCTTCAGTCCCGGGCTGGTCGACAGATGCCGGGCCGAGCCACGCACGACCGATACACTCATCCAGCATCCCGAGCTGACCCAGAAGTTCCCGGATGTCAGGACGACATACGCCATCGAGGGTTCGCTGCTTGACCAGCTGGAAGACCTTGCAGACGGCTTCGATCTCAGTGAAGGGGACGAAGAAACATATTATCCGGCTGATTCTCCCGAGTCCCGGACCGTGGCCGACTGTCTTGCCGGTTTCCGGTTCCTGGGAGAAGCCGGGAACATCGAGGTCCTTTCGACCCCGTTCGAGTACACCAGCCTGCCGCTGCTCGCCAAGCAGGGATGGAACGATGGCAGCAGCCAGTACCGTATCGGCGGCGACGTGCTTAGCACTTCGATGGAGCTGGTCTCTGCCCCAAGGGGCGCCTATGCGCCGGGGCTCGACATCACCACGGACTCCCTGCGCTACCTGGCCGCTACCGGCGGCGAATATACTGTACTTTCCGGGGCCACGCGGGCGTCGGTGCAGGGCAACCTGCCTGAAGGAGAGCCCAGCTACCGGGTGCGGGACCTGAGCGGCGAGCGCCTCACCGTATTCTTCGCCAACGACGACGCAGCCGCGGCCCTGTTCTCGGACACACCTGACCCCGCTGCGTTTTTCGCTGTGCTGGCAAACACTTACGCCGGCGACGCCTTGCGGCTGACCATAGCCGCCTCGCCGTCGCCCAACCCCATCCTGAGCGCCGAAGAGCGTCAGCGCGTCTATGCGGCTATCGACGGTGAATCCTGGCTCAGCACGATGACTCTCTCGGAGGCCAAACAGAAATACCAACCAGACACACAGCCGGTGACGCTGCTGAGATACACGGACCCCGCGACCGGATACCTTTCCCTGAATTATTACCAGAGGCTGGACGCCGTCCATGGGGGATATGAAGCTTATCGTGCCGGCGTCGACAGTGAGACTGCCGAGATGCAGGTCCTGGCCAAAAAGATGTACACCGCCGAAAGCATCTACTTCATCAGCGACAGCGCCCGGCCAGAAGCCGCCAACCTGGGGCTGGCCTACCTCGATGTGATCGAGCAGTTCACCAACAGCCAGTTCGACCGGCTGAGAGTCGAAGTCGACACGCCGTGGCTCCAGAGTGACTCTGGTGGTGTCGCCAGGGTGAGGCTTTTCAACGGGAATCCTTACGCTTTCACCGCGGACCTCTCACTATCCGGTGACGGCGTCGAGTTCCCGGAGGGCGCCGGTCAAAGGCTGCGGCTCGAGCCGGGTGCGATCGAAATCGAGGTGCCGTTCAGCTCTGAAGGCTGGTCCAGCATCGACGCTCGCCTGGAGTCAAAAGGCTTCACGATGGCCGAAGACGCCGCCGGTATCCACCTGGTCACGACCCGCGGCTGGATAGTCATCATCTTCACCTTCGCCGCCCTGATCGCCGGAATAGCCTACGCCTACATCGTCACACGCCCCGGCGCCAGGTCATGAATCGTGAATTGTCTGATCGCCCTGGCGTCAGTGCCCTGGGGTCATGCCCTCCGCAATAAGATTATTGCAGGCTTAGCAGGGATTCTGCCGAAAATATATATGCTCGATCCAGGCAAATTCATCACTGGGAGATTACTTGCGCCTGAAAGCTCCAATTCGCAGGCTTGCCAGCGACGAAACCGGCAGCTTCATGAGCAATCTGGTTTTCTTCGCGGTCGTCGTAGCCATCATCGCCGTGTTCGTCATCGACGGCTCTTCGGTCTTCTACGCCAATCAGGCCGCTGCTGAGGGGGCACAGGAAGCGGCCAATCTGGCCATGATCGAATACAGGGACACACATAGCGAGGCTCGGGCCGAGACCGCAGCCGGGGAATATTGTGAGGCAAAAGGCCTCGAGTTTCTCGAATTCAGGATCAATCGCGACCGGGGTAGCACCTTCGATGTCACCTGCGGTAAGGATGCGACTACCTACGCCTTCAAGTACATCCCAGTCCTCAAGGACCTGATCCCCCAGGAAAGCCGCAAGACCTCGAACCTCTGATCCCGCCACACTTGCCAATTCCGCTGTAAAGGGCTAAATTTCTCCCACTGTCCCTTTTTACCTGCGTCTGGAGGGTCCATGGCTGTCAAAACTTTATTGTCTGAAGATCAGATGCCTACCCAGTGGTATAACATCGCCCCGGATATGCCGGAGGGAAGCCTGAAGCCACCGCTTAACCCGGCGACCGGCGAACCCGTAGGCCCCGATGCGCTGGCGCCGCTGTTTCCTATGTCAATAATCATGCAGGAAGTCAGCACCGAGCGTTACATCGATATCCCCGAAGAGGTGCAGGAGATCTACAAGCTCTGGCGCCCGACGCCGCTGATCCGCGCCATGCGCCTGGAGAAGGCGCTCGACACCCCGGCAAAGATCTATTTCAAGTATGAGGGCGTCAGCCCGGCAGGTTCGCACAAGCCCAACACCGCCGTCCCCCAGGCGTACTACAACCGGGAAGCCGGCATCAAGCGCATCTCCACTGAGACCGGCGCCGGCCAGTGGGGCTGCTCAATGGCTTTGGCGACGCAGATGTTCGGTATGGAGTGCACCGTCTACATGGTCAAGATCAGCTACGACCAGAAGCCGTACCGCCGCAGCATGATGCAGGTCTGGGGCGCCGAGGTGCTGGCGAGCCCGACCGACCGCACCAACTCCGGCCGCGCCATCCTCGAGGGCGACGCCGATTCCCTTGGAAGCTTGGGCATCGCCATCAGCGAGGCCAGCGAAGACGCAGCCACCCACGACGACTGCAACTACGCGCTTGGCAGCGTGCTCAACCATGTTCTCCTGCATCAGACCGTGGTGGGCGAGGAATGCAAGCAGCAGATGGAGATCGCCGGCGTCTATCCGGACATCGTCATCGGCTGTATTGGCGGTGGCAGCAACTACGCCGGCCTGGCTTTCCCCTTCATGAAGGATAAACTCGAAGGCAAGAAGGAGATCGAGTTCCTCGCGGCCGAGCCCAGCTCCTGCCCGACGGTAACCAAGGGCGCCTACACTTACGACTTCGGCGACGCCCTGGCTTCGACGCCGCTGTTCATGATGCATACTCTCGGCCACGATTTCATCCCGCCGGGAATCCACGCCGGCGGCCTGCGCTACCACGCGATGGCGCCGCTGATCAGCGCCCTGGTCGACGCCGGCCACATGAGCGCGGTGGCTTATGGCCAGACAGAGATCTTCGACGCGGCGCTGCAGTTTGCCCGCGCTGAGGCGATCATCCCGGCGCCTGAGTCGAGCCATGCTATCAAGGCGGCCATCGACAAGGCGCTGGAGTGCAAGCAGTCTGGCGAGGAGAAGGTCATCCTCTTCAACCTCAGCGGCCACGGCCACTTCGACATGAGCGCCTATGACGCCTATCTTAGCGGCAAGCTGACCGATTACGCCTATCCGGAAGAGAAGATCAGGGAGTCGATGGCGAAGATCCCGAAGATGGGGTAAAGAAACCGGGGACGTTGCTGAACTTCGGGAACTAACTGAAAAGGCAATGCATGGGCCGCCCTTAACGGGGTGGCCCTTTATTTACGAGGCGGCCTTTTTGTTGTCCTGCCGGTAAATCTCGATCCGGTTCCTACCAAGATCCTTTGCCTGATACAGGGCTTCGTCAGCCATCACGATAAGCCGGCCTTCCTCTTCAACTTCCATAGACTTGTCGAACGTGGTCACGCCCTGGCTTACCGTGATGTGATTGGGCAGGTCGTTATCTGCATACATGAATCCAGTCTGCATGATGGTTGTTCTGATGCGTTCGGCTATCAGGGCTGCCGAGGGGCTGTTCGTCTCCGGCAGGATCATTAAGAATTCTTCGCCCCCATAACGGACGACCATATCCGTTTCCCTCATGATGCTGACGATGATGGCGGCGACGTCCGCCAGAAGTTTGTCACCGGCGGGGTGTCCGTAGGTATCGTTGTATTTCTTGAAATGGTCGAGGTCGAGCATTATCAGCGATAGTGGTCTTTTTGTCCTCCTGGCCATGGCCAGTGTTTTCCGGAGCTCAATATTCATGAAGTTTCGGTTTGCGAGCCCGGTCAGCTGGTCGTGAAGCGACAGCTCTTTTGTTTTTTCGAACAGGCGCGCATTCTCGATCGCGATGCCGAGCTGGCCACCGATCGTGGCAAAGAGCTTCTTTTTCTCATCGTCGACGACAGTGCCAGGAATCGTGTACAGATACAGTACCCCCACGACTTTGTCCATGGCCTTGAGTGGCACTATTACGTGGCCATGAGGTTGCATTCCCGGATACCTGATAGTGTGGCGGTCATCAAGGTCTGACTCGGTCGAGACCAGGATCTCTCCCGACTCGAACGCAAGGCCGCAAAGGCATTCTCCGGGCTGGATATCTTTATGCAGGGAAAGGAACTCATCCGTGTGGCCGACGTGCGAGACCAGCGTCAGCCTGTTCTCATTTTCCAGCAGGATGCCGGCTTTGTGCTGTACCTCCAGCACCTCGCTGTTTATGATCGATTTCAGAGCATGGTCCAGAAGCCGCTTGAGCTCGATCGTGCCGCTGATGGTCGATCCAACCTCGAACAGCGTTGAAAGCTGGATAGCCCTCTGTTCCAGTGCCTTGCCCTGGTCTGCCATCTGCTGCTCGATCTGCTTGCGAGCGGAGATGTCATGGATGATGGCGGTGAAGAAGATACCCTGTTGAGCCTGCCAATGAGACAGGGACAGTTCGATGGGAAACTCGCTCCCATCCTTTTTTAACCCGGAGAATTCAACCGTCTTTCCGATGATTGTCTCCTCTCCTTCCGTGTTGAAGCGCTTCATAGCCGATTTGTGTTCATCATGGTAACGGGCGGGCATGATGAATGAGACCGGTTTGCCGATAGCCTGGTCTGCTTCATAACCGAATATCCTTGTTGCTGCCTTGTTCCAGTAGGTAACCTTTGACTGAGCATTGATTGTGATGATGGCTTCATTTGCCGACTCCGCCACGGAGCGAAAACGCTCCTCACTTACGGCGAGTACGGCTTTCTCCATTCTCATCTGACGATTTCTTTGTTGGGTATTGGTATAGAGCATGAGGAGGATGACAGTCACAAGAACAGTGAGCAGACTGGAAACAATGGTCAGGTAAAATGACAAACTCTCGCTGCTGACGGCTTTTTCGTGCATTGTGTTTGAAGCCACTGTGGTCGTGTCTGTAAGCCGGTCGAAAAGCGGATCGACTTTTTCCTCGTCGATCGCTAATGCATCCGTTACACGGCCAGCGGCGATCAACCCGAACTCCTCATCAGTAGCTTCCTTGTATTTTTCAAAATCCGACTGCATGTTCGAAAAACTTTTCTCATCGGGATAAAGCGTTATCAGTTCAGCGAGCGACTCATCGATGGCGGTCCGATGCTCCTCGACGGTCATCATGATAATGGGGTCGATATGCTGATTGGCTACAGCCTGCCATTCCAGAGCGTTCAGCGACAGGAAGTTCTCGGTTGTTAAATGAGATAGATGCTCACCCTTGTCAGCATCTTCAGCGCTATGCTCGAGGGTGATTATGACGAATAGCATGGTTGCGATTGCGAGCAGGATGGCGGCCATGAATACAAATGCCAGAATCTGATTCTTCATTGTCTGTTTCATTGCCATGCCTCGCAAACAGAAGATTCATCACCAAAAGGACTGCTTACGCAGTATGCCTCTTTTGTATATTTATAGTCCCGAAACTGAGACTGCACGCTATCTGACCCGGTAGATATCGATCGTCTCGACTGGCTCCGACGAAAACGAATACGGCAGGTTCCCGTGGAACTGGTCGTAAAAACCTGCCTGGCTGTTCCGGTCCTGGACCCGCAGTGGCCAGCCTGCGCCAGCCGGATACTCGATGCTGTCGACCAGTTGCAGGCGCTCCTTCAGCTGGTCGGAGATGAAGTAGGCGATGAGGCCATGGCTCAGGACTACATAGTCTCCAGGCGCCGGTGAATCATCATCCTCCAAAAGATATTGCCCGCCTTCAGCTTCGAGGTAATAGCGCAGCCCGAACTCGCCGGCGAACCATATCTGATGACTGCCGGCGGAGAGCGTCCGCGGATATTCAGCGGCAAAGTCGCGGTAGACGCCCGACAGCTGGTAGTCGGCGATCGAGACCGCAGTTCCCGTGATCGCCGTGCAGGCGACCGCAGCTATGGCGAACCGTGGCCACCAGATCTTATCCGGGATGATCCCGCGGGCGTAGCTCACGAAGAGCAGCACTACCGGCGGGAACAGGGGTAGCAGGTATCTCGTCGACGCATATGGCAGTAGCAGGACGCTGTAGACCAGCACGCCGGCGATCCACAGGACCAGGAAGATATTGTCGCGATCCCTCCCGGAGCGCTCATCTGCGAACGCCGCGTCCATCCCCAGGTTGAAGAACCGGTAGACCGCCAGCAGCCCCGCTGAATAAAAGACGGCCTGCAATATTGCCGCCGCCAGCGTGTATTCGCCGGAAACGGCCCGGTTCAGGAAGAAGGCGAGGATCAGCACGAAAAGAGCCGCGAAAGCCAGGTACTCTTTCCTGCCCCTGAGCAGCCCCATGACCAGCATCAGCGGGAAGACGGTGGCGCCGCCGATTACCGAGATTATCGCGAGGACCTTGTTGGCGATGAACGCCGGAGCCAGATTGACGCCAAAGCTGTATGAGAGTTTCGGGGGCTCGCCGGTCGCCGCCAGGTAATAAACGACGATCGCCCCGAATACCGCCAGCGCCGCCGCGAGGGGGAGCATCGTCTTCAAAGTCACGCGCCGCTTGAGCAGGGCATACACGAACAAAAGGGGCAGCAGGCTGAAAGACTGATAGGTCGTCAGGATCGCCAGTGAAGTGAACAGGCCGGCGAGAACCAGCAGCCCTGTTCCGTATCGGCGGCCTGAACCAGGATGCCGTCCGCCGTTCTGGCCGGAGTCGGAGTTTTTCCCGCCGGCGCGATCGATCGCGTAGACATACGAGGCGATAGCGGCGAGCCAGAGTGACAGGGCCGGCACGTCGGTCATCACGCTCTGGGCCATCACCATGAAGCCCGGCGTCACGATGAGCAGCAGCGCGGCAGTCAGCGGACTGTCGGTGAAACGCCTGCCCAGGTAGAACATGGAAACGGTCGCCAGCACGGCAAAGATGACCAGGCCGAGATGGAGCCCCACCTCGCTGGGCCCGCCGAAGATCCAGATCAGCAAGGCGAGGAAGCTGGTGTGGAGTGGAGGGTGCGTATCCAGGTAGACCGGGAAGAAGTTGCCCTCGTAGCCGTGGTTGGGAAGGCCGAGCGCGAAGGGATCGCTGAGTTTCTCCTGTCCCAGCCAGACAAAGACGGTGTCGTCAAGGTGGAATGCCTTGAAGACGAAGGGCAGGGTGACGGCTCCGGCAGCGAGTATCAGCAAAACAATCAGCGGACGTTGCTGAACCTTGGAAACTTCAACACCGCCCTCACGGTCTTTTTTGCGTATGTTTCTGAAGTTTGGCAACGTCCCTCAGTTCTTAAAGCGTAAGTTCCTGAAGTTTGGCTACTTCCCTCAGTTCATAAAGCGTAAGTTCCTGAAGTTCAGCTACGTCTCCTGATGGCTGACTTTCTAGCTGACCCAGGTCCAGACCACGAACTTGGCCGTGAAGAAACCGAGCAGCGCCAGTGAGACCACTGTGATCAGCATATCCACCCAGCGGTTGCGTTCGCCCCATAGCGCCAGCAGGATGAAGGCGGGGAATGCAGTCAGCAAAAAGCGCGGCATCGAGAAGAGCGGCACGTAGGTCGAGGGCGTGCAAAGCGGCAGCAGCAGTACCGCAAAGATGTAAGCGACGTAATAGGACGGCAGCTTTTTGATGGCGGCCACGCCAAGGCCGATGAAACCGGCCGTGAAAATAAAATTCATGACATTGTAGGTCGCCCACAGGCGCGGGTCGCGGTCAGTCACCGGCCAGAAGATCCGGTCGGTTGTAGACAGGATATCGCCCATCCCGTTCCATGCTTCTTTAAAACCTCGCCACAACCCGGTGAACGGGCCGCCCTGCCAGGGCCAGATGAACTGCCGCAGCCAGTTGTCCTGGGATGCCGTGAACAGCAGAGGATCGCCGAACCGCACCCCAAGGTAGAGCATCCAGACGCCCAGCCCCAGGGGGACCAGCAGCAGACCGACCACGTCCAGGCGCAACTTGCGCAAGTCCCAGCTTTGCGGTCGCCAGCCCCAGTCATGGCTCTGCCCGTACATCATGACCAGCGGCACCAGCAGCAGCAGGCCCGGGCTCCGGGTCAGCGTCGCCAGCGCACCGGCGATGCCGGCCAGGATGAATTCGTTCCGGCGTGCCGCATAAAGGCAGCCGATGGTGAGAAGCAGGAAAAGTGACTCGCTGTATATCGTCTGGAAGAAAAGCGAGGTGGGGAAGATCGCCAGGTAGAATACCGAGCGGCGGGCAACATCCCTGCCGAAATCGATCTCCACCAGCAGGTAGAACAGATAGAAGGCGCCAAGGCAGCAGGCCAGCGAGATGAAGAGCCCCGCGAGCACGCCTTGGCCGAAGAACAGCGGCTTGAAGACGGCGATCAGTAGCGGATACAGCGGGAAGAAAGCCGTGGAATTATCGTCGGCGGCGTAGCCATACTGCGCGATCTGCAGGAACCAGACCGAATCCCATTTGGCCCAGATATCAAACAGGTAGTGGGGGATGCCGGTAAAGGCGTCGCTCAACCTGTAGTCGACCAGTGGCGGGAAATCCTGGTTGATCGGGTCGATCTTGGGAAGCGACAGGTAGGCCAGCGGCGCCATGAGGAAGAGCGCCCCACGGGTGATGAGGAATATCAACCCCGCTTCGCGCAGCTGCTCAGGCAGGCGCTTCAGCAAAACCTAGTCCTCCTCTGCTTTCCTCAGATAAAGGAACCTGTCCAGGGGCCGGTTGAACTCGCTCCAGGGACCATCGCTTGCAGCCCGCTTCTGCTGGAAGACGTTAGCCTTGGCGTCGATATCGTCGGCATGGTTGAGCAGGAAGGCTTCCGGTGTCTTGGGCCTTATCGGTGAACCGTATTCCTTCTCGCCGTGATGTGAAAGGATCAGGTGCTGGAGCTGCAGCGCCAGTTCCTGGGGGAAGGCCTCCAGGCGCGCGATGGCGTCGGCGACGATCCTCTCGCCGAGGACGATATGCCCCAGCAGCCTGCCCGGATCGGAATAATCGATCGCTGTCGTATAGTCGAACTCGATGGTCTTGCCGATGTCGTGCAGGATGGCGCCCGTGACCAGCAGGTCGCGGTTCAATTCCGGATACTGTTCAGCGATGGCAGCGGCCACATGGCAGACTGAGATCGAATGCTCCAGGAGCCCGTGGATGTAGTTGTGGTGAAAACCCTTGGCGGCAGGCGCCTCGCAGAAAGCATGGTAAAGGTCATCCGTGAAGATCTCGTCGAGAAGCACCGCCAGATATGTGTTGGTGATGCCCTCACGGATGGCGGCCAGTTCGGCTTCCATCTCACCGAGGTCGCGGGGGCTTGAAGGCAGCAGCCCGGCCAGGTCGATGTCACTGGTATCCGTGACCGGACAGATGTCGTTCACTTCTATCTCGAGAGTCTTGCGATAGCTGCTCATCTTGACGGTGCCGGTCGCCTTGACGATCTGCCCCTGATCGAAAGCTACGGCAAGGGCATCGTCGGCGCGCCACTTGACGGCGTTGATCGTGCCGCTCGAGTTCATCAGCCGTAGCAGCAGGAACTTGTTGCCGTTCTTGTCCTCACGCACGGTCTTGCCCGCACAGATGAAAATATCGTCGATGGCCTGGTTCTCTTCAAGCTGTTGGAAAAGGGTCTTCATCTCAAAACTCCAGAATTAGTGGTGCCGGCTGTAAGCCTTTTCGTATTCTATATCATAGAATACGGAGCAGACAGAGAAGCGTATTATGTCGCCCACTCTCCAAAAAGGATAATCTCATGTCAGCGAAGTTCACAATACTCGGCACCGGCGGCTGGATCCCGACGGCACGCCGCGAGACCACATGCGCCATACTCAGCATGCCCGATGCGCTCTTCATCTTCGACGCCGGCACCGGGCTGGCGCGGCTGCTGGAGGAGCGGTTCCGTTCCGAGCTCGAGCTGGCGCCGGGGATGGTCCCCGCGCCGACGCCTGCATCCGCACCCGACGCCACATCCGCACCCGACGCCTCGCCTGATGCCACCCGTGAGGTCCACCTGTTCCTCAGCCACTACCATCTCGACCACATAGCCGGCCTCGTCTATCTTCCAGCGATGTTCAAAGGCCGGACGGTTCACCTGCACCCGCCGGCGCAGAGTATCACCGGCGACGATCCGCACGGCATCATCAGCGGCATAATCCGCAAGCCCTACAATCCCCAGGCGATCGCCGACCTGCCGCTCGACCTGAGAATCGAGCCGCTGGAGGAGGGTGAGCACGTCATCGCCGGGGCGACAGTCAGGGTGCGCCGGCAGATCCACGCCGACCCGTCAGTGGCTTTCCGCATCGACGACCTGCTGGTTTTCGCGACTGACACGGCCGACGATCCGGGCACGGCTCAGTTCGCCCGAGGCGCGCGCCTGCTGGCTCACGAAGCCTGGATCGATGGTATCGAGGAGGAGGATCCGGCAACCCAGCGCATAGCCAGGGAAGCCTACGTAGCCCATGCATCAGCCCGCCAGGTTGCTGCCCGCGCGGCTGAAGCCGGAGTTGAAAGACTGGCGCTCATGCACCTCAATCCGCTGCGGGGCGCTGCTTACCACGAGCGCATGCTTGTAGCCGCACAGAAGATATTCCCGGGAACGGTCATCCTGGAGGATGGGGAGACGGTCGAACTCTAGGAGCCATTGCCATTGCGCAACCTCTGCTTACGCCGGCGCCGGACCACCACGACTATGGCCGCTGCAATGACTATGACTCCGAAAGCGATGGCGGCCCCCCGCCCGGCCCAGGTGCTGATGGCCTGCCAGCTGGCCCCGAAGAAGTAACCGATCACCAGGTACAGGGTCACGCTCAGGATCGAACCGATCACGTTGTAAAAAAGAAATGTACCGTAAGGCATGCGGCCAATCCCGGCGGCCACCGGACCTACCGACTTGATCACGGCGATGAAACGCCCGAAGAGGATGGTCTTGCCACCGTGATAGTCGAAGTAGCGCTGGGTCTTTTCCAGATGGGATTCCTTGAAGAAGAAGTAGCGGCCGTAGCGGCGGATGAAGTTGATGCCTCCATAACGCCCTATGAAATAGCCGACGCTGTCGCCGCAGATGGCGCCGACGGAGGCGATGGCTATCAGCAGCCCCAGGTTGAGGCTTCCCTGCGAGGCGATCAGGCCCGCTACCAGCAGGGTCACATCTCCGGGCATGACCAGGCCGACGAAGGCTGAATTCTCCAGGAAGGTCACCGCGAGGACTATCCAGTAGCCCCAGTCCTCAAGCTTCGGCAGGATGAAGTCAATGATGCTTTCCAGAAACGCTCACCTTTCCGGTGGGGATTGCACGGATGATCGATCCAGCGTGGATCGTGTGCTTAAGAATATCAGAAGGTGGCTGGGGTTTGCCTGCCAGGCGCCGGGCCGCTGATGATACCTCAAGGTTCCAGGGACCGCTGCCTTTTTCCTACTCGGTGCCGGTAGCCGCTTCCTTGTAGGCCTTGTGCAGCTCCTCTTCCTTGGCGAGCTGTTCCGACATGACCTCGCGCAGGAGGTCGAAGGCGGCGATGACTTTCTGGTTGGCGATGGTGTAGAAGACGTTGACACCGTGGCGGCGGGAATAGACCAGCGACCGCTGGCGCAGGATGGCAAGGTGCTGCGAGACTGTGGCCTGCGGGAGGTCCAGGGAGCTCGCCATATCGCCCACGGTCTTCTCCCCGTCACGCAGTGCGTTGAGGATCAGGAGCCGTTTGGGATCCGCCAGAGCCTTGCAGATCTGGGCGTGCATCCTGTATATGTCTTCCCTTACCTGTGGATCCAATGTTCCCCCTGTTGGTTCGCCGTAACCGGCATAATTTGCTGAATTTCCACTCGGTTGAATACTGATAAACCGATATGAATACTCATACATATTATTACAAGCATAGATATTCTTCAATAAGTCTTTATTCTTAAGGCGTTCAGTGGCATTTTGCACCCCCGTATTAAGCCCTTTTTTGCTGTTTTCAGCTGATTATTTGCCGCCGCAGCTGATGCAAAATGATTATTTATATCCTCATAATTAATCATTGAAATGCTACCTTTCAACTATATTATTGTATATGAATATCTATTAACGCTAGCCGGCGTCACTTGGAGGTGATGGAAACCAAAGGCGGGGGGTACTTTTTTCTACTAATGTACTAGGAGGTTGGGGATGAAAGTGTTCAAGAAAGTAGGCACCCGCAGGGTGTTCATGATGGTGCCTTTTATTCTGCTGGTCATTGTAGTCATCGCCCTGAGCGGACCGATCACCTCGGGCGGAGCTTATGGTTTGAGCGAACCTCTGCCGCCTCCGGTCCCCGGTTTCACACCGGCGCCACTTCCGGGCCCAGGCAGCTTCAATTCGATCGTCACGGTCGACATGGTTGACGCTCTCCTGGCGGATAACGCCAATCACGGCAACGCCGTGGCCCCGAATGTCCATATCATCGATGTCCGTTCCTCATTTGAGTACCTTGCCGATGTCTGTCCCATGCAGATAGCTCTGGGCCTGCCCACCTATACTGTGACCAACGTGGGACATCCGTCGTGGAGCTGGCCCGATACAACCCACGAGGAAGCATTCTCGAATCCTTACTGGATCGGCTTCCACTGGGATGGCGTTCCTTACGCATCACTGTGGAACATCAGGATGCAGGAGAACCCGAACTTCCGTAACTACCTCGACGCACTTGTCGCTGATGGAAGCATCAAGAAGAACGACAACCTGATCTTCCTCTGCCAGACTGGTTACCGCGCTTCATGGGCGGGACAGGTAGCAGCCAGCATGGGCTTCACCAACGTGAACGTCCTCCATGGTGGCATGCTCGCCTGGTCTGACGACTGGTATGCCGATGACGGCATGTATGCCAACAATCTGCCGGCTGACATCTCGCCCGGCGATTGCCCGCCGGAAGCGGCTCCCGCAGTCAACTGCGACCCTGATAACGTCCCGGGTCCCGCAGCGCGCTCCAAATCACTGGTCCTGACCTCGCCGTGGCAGTATGACACTGCCCGTATGGCACTGGTCGGCGCACCGGTCGTCTGGAACGGTACCGAGCCGCATGTGGGCGTCAAGCCCCAGTGGATGCCGGGTGATTTCCAGCTCTCACCGAGCACCGGCAGTGTGCTGTGGGCCAGCTACGCGGATTACTCCGCCAGGCTGCTCACGGTGAACCTGGCGCTGACCAACAACGCGCCGGCTGCACCGAGTCCGCTTAACTACCCTGCTTCCTGCGGCGGCGCCCCGGCGCCCGCTGGTTCGTGTGAGCAGGTCTATCAGGCGGCTCACGGAACGGCTTACAATGCATCTATTGTGTATGCCGCCGCGACTAACGGCGTTATAGCGACGGGCCTGCCGGGAGCGATCGGCAGCATCGATCCGAACATGACCGGATCAGCCGCAGTCAAGTACAGCGTCCCGGTTGATGTGTCTTACTTCAAGACAAACGTGTACGCAATCGCGAACGATATGCCTGATCCTACTGCTCCCTATGGTCCCGATATGGCCTGGTACTTCACGTACACCTATCCAGGACCGGCCCCGACGGTGTAAGGAGATGCAGATGACTGACAAGAACAAGATGGAGACCTACACGAAGCCAGAACTGACGAGGCACGACAACCTGAAGGAGATCACCTTCGAGTGCCCCCAGTGGCAGTGCAGTGTGGTAGTACCGCCACCGCCTGCATGATAAAAGCGGCCGCCTGAGGCGGAATGCTGTAAAAGAAAAACCCGGGGGGGCGGCGCCGAAGGCGCCGCCCCCCTTATGCAAAACCATTGTGAACCGGAAAGATATCCGACAAAAACTATAAACACTACTTGACTTGTCACCATTGATTCTATGTTATGACACTGTTAGTTTGTTCCTGTAGTACCTGACAGATGATCTATTCAAACTCGGTCTGGGTCAATCTGTTAAGGGCGGGGGCGGCGTTTCAGCCGCCCTCTTTTTTCGTCAGACCCTCCGCGTCGAACAGTGAACCGTTTTTTCTACGTATAAGCGCTTATCTCATCCAGTTGGCGGACACAGCCATCCATCCCTGAAACACAATTTTTGTTAGAATCAGCAAAACATCCTGGGAGGGCATCACCATGGCGGAAAATTACGACGTAATCATAATAGGAGCAGGCCCGGCGGGGCTGACGGCGGGGCTCTACACGGGCCGCGCGCGCCTCAGGACTCTGATCCTCGAGAAGGCCACGACCGGCGGCCAGGCGGCAACCACGGACCTGATCGAGAACTATCCGGGTTTTCCTGACGGCGTCGGCGGCTTCCAGCTCACCGAACTGATGAAGCAGCAGGCGCTGGAGTTCGGCGCCGAGATCCGCGAGATCACCCCGGTGTCCACAATCGAAGCCGTAGGCCAGGACCGGATCGTGAAGACCGAGGACGAGAGCTTCACCGCCAGGGCGGTCATCATCGCCAGCGGCTCCGAGCCCAAGGTGCTGGGCATTCCCGGCGAGGACGAGCTACGCGGCCGCGGCGTCTCCTACTGCGCCACTTGTGACGGCGCTTTCTACCGTGACAAGGTCGTGGCGGTGATCGGTGGCGGCAACGCCGCCGTGGAGGAGGCCATTTTCCTCACCAGGTTCGCCAGCAAGGTCTACATCGTCCACCGCCGTGACGAGCTGCGCGCGGACAAGATCGTCCAGGAGCGAGCCCTTGCCAACGACAAGATCGAAGTCATCTGGGATTCCCACCTGAAGAAGGTCCTCGGCACCGGCAAGGTCGAGGAGATCGTCGTCGAGAACAAGAACACCGCCGAGCGCACCAGTTACCCTGTGGATGGCGTCTTCTTCTATATCGGGACTGTGCCCAACACCGTATTCTGCGAGAGTGCGGTAGACATGGACACCCGTGATTTCATCGTCACCGACGAGCGGCTCCAGACCAGCGTCCCCGGCATCTTCGCCGCCGGCGACTGCCGCGCCAACCTGCTGAAGCAGGTAGCCGTGGCGGTAGGCGAGGGAGCACTGGCAGCGGTAGAGGCCGAGCGGTATATCGAAGAAGTCTGAAACGGCAGGTGGCGCTGAAGTTCCTGAAGTTCAGCAACGTCCTCTGGACCCCTGGCCCTGGGCGTTAGTTCCTGAAATTCAGCAACGTCCCCTGGATTACTGGTTACAAATCCCGCCTGCTGGGCTATAATATCGCCCAATGTTTTACATGTGGGTCCTGCTGATCCACTTATGAAGGAGGAAGAGTGAGCGACAAGGTTTCCGAAGTCACTGATGCAGCTTTCAAGGCGGACGTCCTCGAGGCCGACGGGCCGGTCCTGGTCGATTTCTGGGCCCCCTGGTGCGGCCCCTGCCGGACGATGGCGCCGATACTGGATGAGATCGCCGAGGAACACGTCGGCAAGATCAAAGTAATGAAACTCAACGTAGACAACAACCAGGTTACCGCCAGCAATTACGATGTGCTGAGCATACCGACGCTGTTCCTGTTCGAGGGTGGCGAGGTGAAGAAAAAACTTATCGGGGCGCTTCCCAAGAAGAAGCTGATGGAAGAGATCGCTCCCTGGCTCGGCGCCTGATGCCGTTCGTCGAGGTAAAACTCTACGAGGGGCGCACGCGGGAGCAGAAGGAAGCCCTGGTCGACAGGATCACTGAGGCTTTCGTCGAGATCGCCGGTACCCCGAGGGAGCATGTCTGGATCGTCTTCAGGGACGTCCCCAAGGACCAGTGGGCGATGAACGGCGAGCTCCAGGGCTGAGCACAGAGTCCAGGATCCTCATCCTGGCAATCCCCGCTCGCGACCCGGGCATGACTTCGGTGTCCACCGCCCCTACTCACATGCTTCGCTGAGATCCAGCTGCAGGATGCCGTTGCGGATGGCGTAATGCACCAGCTCGGCCCGCCTGTGCAGGTTCAGCTTCTCCATTATGTTGGCCTTGTGGGTCTCTACTGTCTTGACGCTGATGAACAGCGGCTTGGCGATCTCCCGGCAGGTGTATCCCTCGGCGACCAGTCTCAGTATCTCGCGCTCGCGCTCGGTCAGGGCCTCTGAGTTCGAGGCATTGTTATGGGCCCGCCTGAGCCGCTCCATGGAATTCTCTACCACCAGGCGTGTGATCGGTGGATAGAGGAAATAGTCTCCCCGTGCCACCACCTGGATGGCGTTGATGAGATCCGTGTCGGCGGCTTCCTTGAGCAGGTAGCCGGATGCTCCGGCTTCGAATGCCTGGAAGAGGTACTCTTCGTTGTCGTGCACAGTAAGGACAAGCACCTTGACGTCCTCACTCCACTGCCTGATCTGCCTGGTGGCGTCGAGGCCGTTCATGATGGGCATGCCGATATCCATCACCACGACGTCCGGCAGCAGTTCCTGAACCTTGCGCACGGCCTCGCGGCCGTTCTCCGCCTCTCCAACGACCTCGATGTCGCTAACCTCACGCAGAAGGCGGATGATTCCCGATCTCAGTAACCCGTGATCGTCGGCTAAAAGTATCCTTGTCTTGCTCACCGGATTCCCTCCCCTCGATACTGGTTAGAGGCTGTCGAGGGCGGGGGCGGCATCCGGATGACAGCCTGCTGGCAGGCTACTGCTCATCTCCCGGATCGCCCCCGCGTTCCCCGATTGCCGTCTGGACTCATGAATCATGGTGCTTGTTTTGCCTGCGTCAGTCATCAGCTGCCATCAGGAGCCGCTCTTGACGCATCTGCCGCCCCGCCAGATCACATAGGACGTGATCCCTGTCGCAGCTGCTAGCAGTGCGAAGATCAGGGTGTCCGCGATCGGTGAGAAGATGAAGCCTACGATCGTGAGCGCTACCAGGACCACCAGTATCACTCCGGCGAATACCGAAGCCAGGCCGAAAGCCGCCTTCTCTACCGTAGAGAGATTGCTGGCCTCGTCGTTCTCCCGGGCCTCGTCCCTTGCCGCTGCCTGCGCCTTCCTTTCCCTGAACCTGATATTCTCTGCTGTCGTGATGCCATCTTCCATCTTGAGCCTCCTTTCGTTTGAACTTCTTTTTATTTTTTGGCCGTCGCCGGCCTGTTACCCGTTCAAGCTTTCCGACTCGCCGGTCTCAGCTTCCAGCCCGGCTTCATGATCGTCTGGCTCCAGCCCCATCTCTGCCTCCAGCCCGGTCACTCCTATGTGGCATCTGGCGCACTGCGAGTCGGAGCCGAATGCTACTTCGTGCTCCGCAGAGTGGCAGGAGCCGCAGTACTTGCCGGCCGCCAGGCCCTTCATGTTGAAATCGGGCTTGCTCTGGACGCTGTTGGCCTGCATCTGGAAGATGCCGCTGTGGCAGGTGCTGCACTTGAATCCCTGCTCCACCGCGTGGGTCTCGTGGCTGAAGGCCACGGTCGCGACCGGCTCGGTGTAGAGGATGTCGTCAGGGACGCCGTACTGTTCGGTTATGGAAGCGACGGTCTCTTCGTACTGGGCGCCGCTGGCCACGTTGATCTCTTCCGTGTATTGTGGTGCGCTGTAGAGTACGAATCCCACGGCCACCGAGACGAGCGTCACAGACAGGAGTATGAATTTGCTGTTCATCGTCACACCCTAGCCTTTCGTGTAGAAGACGTTGGGCTTAACGCCGGTTTCCGGCCGCAGAACCCAGACCGCCTTATCGATGTCGTGGACCCGCTTGTAGACCTCGCTCTTCGGATCTGAGAGATCCCCGAAGACCCGGACCCCTGCCGGGCAGGCGGCGGCGCAGGCTGTGAGTGCCTCGCCCTGGCTGAGCCGCGTGTCGAAGCAGAAGTTGCACTTGTCAACGGCTTTCTTCTCTTCGTCGTAATAGCGGGCGTTGAAGGGGCAGGCCGACATGCAGGTCTTGCAGCCGATGCACTTCTCTTTGTCCACCATGACGATGCCGTTCTCAGGATTCTTGTAAGTGGCCTTCGTCGGGCAGGCCCTGACGCAGGCCGGGTTGTTGCACTGGTTGCACAGAACCGGGATGAACTCGATCTGGCGCCCGGCGCTCTCCGGATGTTCCTTTTTAAGGATCTTGGTGCGGTAACCGTACTCGGGAACATGATTGGTCTTGGCACAGGCCTTCATGCAGCGCTCACAGTCGATGCAGTTGTCCTGACGGATGAGCATGCTGTAGTGAGGCTTGTACGGGTATTTATCCGCGTATTCCTCGTTGGAGGCGAAGACCTGGTCCACTACCGACGCGGCTGAGAGGAGCGTCCCGCCGGCGAAGACGCCGGTTATCGCGAGCCCCAGCTTGAGGAAATCCCGCCGCTCCATCTCCGATACGCTCCTGCCCTCGCTCTTGCCCTCAGGCTGGTTCTCAGCCCCGGCTTCAGCAGCGCCCTCAGCCTGGATCATGCTCTCATCCTCAGCCTGTTCCTGCGGCCCCTGTGTTTCTGGTGTTTCTGGTGTCTGGTTCACTCTCATCCCTCCCTTCAGTGAGCTTCGCTTTTATGTCCCTTGAAGACCTTTTCTCCCACGAGGAAGATCAGGCCGGCCAAACCGATACCGCCCAGTACCACCAGGATCTCGTGAGGGCTGGGCATGTAACTGAGAAGTCCCGGATATTCAGTCACGTCCATCTCGAACTGGACCGGGACTACCTGGCCGACGACCACCAGGTCGTAGCGCATGAAGAAGATCCCGAAGATCATCAGGGTGGACGCGAGCACCATCATCCCGATGTTGGTGCCGCGTGACTTGATGAGCAGCAGTAGCGGTATGATCATGCCGATGCCCAGCTCCAGCACCCAGAAGTTGAAAGCGTAGGGTCCGGTGAGGAGCGACTCGAGAGCCATCTTCTTGCCCTCGCCGCCGGCAAACCCGATGATGAACTTCCAGGCGGTGAAGAAGAGGATGACCGCGATGAGCAGGATGCCGATCTTGGTCGTGACTTCCAGCGCCTTTTTCGTCGGCTCGTCGAGCGGCTTGCCATTGATCTTGCTGGCGATCCAGGTGAAGAAGATGATCGCCGCGGCGCCTGACATCATTGCCGAGGAGATGAAGTAGATGGGCATGAAGGGTCCATACCAGAACTCGCGGCCGTCCAGGGTACCGAAGACGGCGCCCAGGTTGCTGTGGGCCGCGACACCGGCGATGACGCCGCAGAAGCCGGCGATCGTCGCTACCTTGTAATTGCCCTTCACCAGCAGGTAGAACTCAACCGCCATGAACATCATGTAGGAACCGTACAGGGTTCCCATCCACCAGATGCTGGAGGTGAGGTTCGGTGAGATGACGTTGTAGATGGCCATCCGGAAGGGATTCTCGATCTCGAAGAAGATCACGAAGAAGCCCGCCATTATGGTCGCCACTGCCAGGAACACCGAGCGCTTGGCGATCGGCGCCAGGCTCTTTACCCCGAACACGTGGCCGATTGAAGAGACCAGGCAGAGCCCGGTCGAAGTCACCACGAAAAATACATATGTTGATATCAGGATTCCCCAGGGGACTTCGCGGTAGGCGCCGTAAGCTTCCAGCGAACCGATGAGCTTGGCGTGGATCCCTGCGGCGGTTCCGGCGATGAGCAGGAGCGCCATGAAGAACACGGCGATGTAATAAGTCCTGTCCTTTACTCCCTGAAGCACCCCCGCCGACTCCCCGGCCATGAACGGTGCTTCAGCTGCTTCGGTGGAAACACTATCAGCCATGACGCCTCCCTCTCTCGGTTGAAAATCTTTGCCTTTGCGCTTGACCTGCCGCTACTGGCTTGCTTGTTGGTCAATTTTTACCCTTTGCGCGTGAGAGGTAGAATCGGGAGAAACTACTAAAGGAATGGGGCAAAGTCTCTACCGCATATGGGGGTTTTCCTACCTGCGATGGGGAAAAGACCCTATACCCTAGTAGGGTATTCGCCCGAGGCAACTCCTGATAATTTCTTCAGGCGTTCGCGGCTGCTGGAGCGGGCGGTTTAAAGCGGGAGAACAGAGCGCAGGAATACCTGCAAATGGTCGTAATTTCAGGTGACGGACGCGGTGGCTCTTCAGCCTGCCTTAGTGCTATCGACTTAGTAGGATAAGTTGAAATGGTCATACACACTGATGTAATAAAGACAGTCTTTACGGTCAACTAGACAAATGGGGGTTTTTGGAAAAAACGAGGATTAATCCCGTAGGCTGTATGGGGCTATGCCATCAGGCCGGCCATGGGGATATACCAGCAGGAAGTGGTCGCTCAGTCAAGCAGGATGACGAGGAAATACGAAGAGGCTTGCCGCCGTTCAGGCAGCCAGCGGAAGGTCAGTCAAGCAGTCCGCCGCCGGTCAGAAGCTCGGCTATCTGGATGGCGTTTGTGGCGGCGCCCTTTCTGAGGTTGTCGCTGACCACCCACAGGTTCAGCGAGTTCTCAGCCGAGTCATCGACGCGGATCCTGCCCACAAAAACATCGTCGCGGCCTTCGGCGAGTAGCGGCATCGGGTATTCGCAGGCTTCGGGGTCGTCGAGCAGGGTCACTCCGGGCGCCGACAGCAGGAGGCGCCGCACTTCCTCGACGCTGATCTCCCTTGTGGTCTGGATGTTCACGGCCTCGCTGTGAGCGTTATAGACCGGGACCCGCACGCAGGTGGCGCTGACACCGATCTGGGGATCGCCGAATATCTTCCTGGTCTCATTGGCCATCTTGACTTCCTCGTTGGTATAGCCGTCTTCGTGGAAGTTCTCGATGTGGGGGAGTACGTTGAAGGCGATGCGGTGCGGGTAGACGTTGACCTCGACGTCGCCCGATTCAAGCACGGCTTCCGACTGGCTGAACAGTTCCTCGATCGCCTTGTTCCCGGTACCGGATACCGACTGGAAAGTGGTGACTATGATGCGGTCGATGCCGACGGCGTCGTAGATGGGCTTGAGCGCCACGACCATCTGGATGGTGGAACAGTTGGGATTGGCGATGATGCCCTCGTGCCACTTCACATCTTCGGGATTCACCTCGGGTACGACCAGGGGAACGCTGGCCTCCATGCGGAATGCGCTGGAGTTGTCGATGACTACCGCGCCCGCGGCGACAGCGGCTGGCGCAAACTCCCGGCTGCGATCGCCGCCTGCTGAAAACAGGGCAATCTGAATGCCCTCAAAACTGTCGGTGGTGAGTTCCTCGACTTCGATCTCTTCGCCGCGGAAGGTCACGGTCGACCCGGCCGAACGCCCCGAGGCAAGCGCGCGAAGGCTGGCAACCGGGAAATCCCGCTCCTCCAGCAGCCTGAGCATGACCCCGCCAACTGCGCCAGTAGCTCCGACAACCGCTATGTTATATGTGTCCGTCAATTCATAACCCCGGGAATCACCCTGGGGGACACATTACTTAATTGGTAATTAAGGTGACAGGTTACTGCGCAAAAAGCTATGTGTCACCTTATCCCGCAATTAAGTAATGTGTCCCCCTGATTGTGTCCCCCTGATTGTTCGAGCCGCGGGAAATAATCCGCGACATATCTGCAATCGCTTCCTATCAGCCGCCCAGGTTAAACGCTTCATGCAAAGCCCGGACAGCCTTTTCCACCTGGTCCCGCTCGATGACGCAACTAACCTTGATCGACGAAGTACTGATCATCTCGATATTGATGCTCTCGTCTGCCAGCGTCTTGAACATCTTGGCGGCAACACCTGGATAACTCTTCATTCCTGCGCCGATGATCGAGACCTTGCCCATCTGCTCGCCGATGACATAGGCAACGCCCATCTCGTCACAGACCCGGTCTAGCGCCTGCTGAGCCGCCGGCAGGTCGGCCTGGACCACGGTGAAGGAGATATCCGTTGTACCCTGTTCACTGACGTTCTGGATGATCATGTCGACGTTGACCCCGGCTTCAGCCAGGTCGCCGAACACAGTTGCTGCCACACCAGGCCGGTCCGGCAGGCGCAGCAGGGTCAGCTTGGACTCGTCGGTCGTATGGGAAACCGCGCTTACGACTGCTTTTTCCATGGTCTCATCTTCCTCTCTGACCCAGGTACCGGGCTCGTCGGTAAAACTGCTACGCACCTGCAGCGGCACTCCATATTTCTGCGCATATTCCACGGAACGCAACATCAAGACTTCAGAACCGGACGCCGCCATCTCGAGCATCTCCTGGTAGGAGACCACATCTAGCTTGCGCGCCAGCCCGACCACGCGCGGATCGGCGGTGTAGACGCCATCCACGTCGGTATAGATCTCGCACTCCTCGGCGTCCAGCGCCGCGGCTATGGCTACGGCGGTGGTATCCGAGCCGCCCCGTCCCAGGGTGGTGATATCTTCATCCACTGAGACTCCCTGGAAGCCGGCGACCAGCACAATCCTACCATTCTCGAGTTCCTCGCTTAAGCGGGCGGTCTCGACGCCGGTGATGCGCGCCTTGGTGAATACCGTGTTGGTCAGGATCCCAGCCTGTCGGCCGCTCAGCGATATGACTTCGTGCCCCATCTCATGGATGGCCATCGCCAGCAGCGCTACGCTGATGCGCTCGCCGTTTGAGAGCAGCATGTCCAGCTCGCGTTCCGGCGGATCAGTCGATATCTCGTGGGCCATCTTCAGCAGCTCGTCTGTAGTATCGCCCATGGCGCTGACGACGGCGACTACCTGGTAACCTTCATCCTGGGCCGAGCAGAGCCGGCGCGCCACGTTCTTGATGCGATCGGTGTCGCCTACTGAAGTGCCACCGTATTTCTGGACGATTATCGGCATAAGTGTTTTTCTTTCCGCTCTGGTGGTTGCCCGGATACCAACGATATCCCGCTGTCAATGGAATGCTGATCGATATCCCATTATCAGCATCCTGCAGATTCTAAAACATTGTGGCGCCTGTCGCTAACTGTCGGAAAGCGGCAAAAAAACAGGAGCGGTCCGAAAACCGCTCCTGAAAGCATCAGGTTCGCCCAGATTACCTGGCGGTTAACCCAGGCACTCCTCTTTCTGCAGCAGCTCTTCCCACTTCTTGTCTATATAGTCCTGGATGTCCGCGAGCAGCTTCTCGCTCTCCGGATGCTTGAACAGGTGGGCGAAGCGGCCCTGCTTCTTCAGCCAGTCGGCCACGGGCGTCTTCTTGTCGCCCTTGGGCTTGTAGTTGATCTTGTACTTGCCGTTCTCTACCTCATACAGAGGCCAGTAGCAGGACTGCACGGCTTCCTTGGCGAGGGCGATCGTCGCTTCGCCAGGTGTCCTCCAGCCGCGAGGGCAGGGGGAGATCACGTTAAGGAACGCGGGACCCGGTGTGGCGAAAGCCTTCTCTGCCTTGTTCATCAGGTCCTTGAAGTTATGCGGCGACGCGGTCGCGGCATAGGGGATATCGTGCGCCACCAGAATCGCCGTCAGGTCCTTGCGGTTCTGCTGCTTGCCGGCGGATTCCTTGCCCACCGGACTCGTCGTCGTCCAGGCGCCGCACGGGGTGGCGCTGGAGCGCTGGAAGCCGGTGTTCATGTAGGCGCCGTTGTCGTAGCAGACGAAGACGAAGTTATGGCCGCGCTCAACCGCTCCCGACAGCGACTGCAGGCCGATATCGTAGGTGCCGCCGTCGCCGCCGAAGGCCACGAAGTACATGTCTTCCTTGATCTTGCCCTGCTTCTTCAGGGAGTTGTAGGCGGTCTCGACGCCGCTGATCGTGGCGCCGGCGTTCTCGAACGCCGAATGGATCATGGAATCCTTCCAGGCTGTATACGGGTAGATGGTCGTCGAGACCTCGAGGCAGCCGGTCGATACGCTCACGACCGCAGGCCCCGGGCATACCGCCATCACCTGGCGCACGTTGATCGGGGCGCCGCAGCCGGCGCAGAGCCTGTGCCCGCCGGTGAGTCTTTCGGGTCTGTTCGCTATTTCTTTGGGCTTAGCCAACTGGGATCACCCCTCTCTCACGTTGAGATAGTGTCTTTTCTGCTCAACCGGCTCGCCGGCGGCAGCTTTCTCGAGCATCTCCACGGCGCCTTCGATGTCGTCCGGGAAGAGGTCCCGGCCGCCGAGGCCGTAGATGAAGTTATAGAGTTGCGGATGCGCGTTGCCGCCGTACATCGCGGCGCTGATCTCGGTAAACAGCGGGCCGCCCTGGGCTCCGAACGAATCGGAGCGGTCCATGACGCCGATGACCTTGGCGCCGGAGAGCGCTTCGCGGATCTGCTCGGTCGGGAAGGGTCTGAAAGTGCGCACCTTCAGCATACCGACCTTCTTGCCCTCGGCGCGCAGCTTCGTCACGACGGTCTTGACGTTGCCCGCGGCGGAGCCGATCGCCACCAGGACGATGTCGGCATCCTCGATCTCATGGGTCTTGAAATGCGAGTACTCGCGGCCGGTCAGCTCGCCGAACTCGCGGCCGACTTCCTCGATCACGTCCATGGCGTTCTCCATGGCGCGGTTCTGGACTATCTTGTGTTCGAAGTACCAGCCGCCGAGGCTGTCGAACGCGCCGACAGTCACGGGCTTTTCCACGTTCAGCAAGGCATTGACGGCCACATAGTCGCCGGCAAACTCCTTGACCACATCGTCCTCGAGTGTTTCCACCGGGCCGATGGCGCCGCTGATGATGAAACCGTCGATCATGGTCATGACCGGCAGCCGCACGTCCATATGCTCGGCGATGCGGAACGCCTGGATGGCGTTGTCATAGCCTTCCTGCGCGTCCTCGCCGTAGAGCTGGATCCAGCCGCAGTCGCGTCCGCCCATGGAATCAGAGTGGTCGCAGTGGATGTTGATCGGGCCGGAAAGCGCCCGGGTGATGACCGGCATCGTGATCGGCAGTCTCAGCGAGGCGGCGATGAAGAGCATCTCCCACATAAGCGCGAAGCCCTGGGAGGAAGTGGCTGTAATCGTGCGGGCGCCGGCGGCGGCCGAGCCGATGGCGGCGCTCATGGCGCTGTGCTCGCTCTCAACGGCGATATATTCGGTCTTCACGGCGCCGTCGGCCACGTACTGGGCATAGTTCTGGGCTATCTCTGTCTGGGGTGTGATTGGGTAGGCGGCCATTACGTCCGGCTCGACCTGCTTGAGGGCGAGGGCGATGGCTCCGTTCCCGGTGATTGCTTTACGGGCCATTATTTCTCCTCCAGTTTGCATGCCTTGATCTCGTTCATCATCTCGATGGCGTCGCGCGGGCAGACCTGCTTGCAGATGCCGCAGCCCTTGCAGTGCTTCATGTCGAAATCCACCATCTTGTCGTTCTCCACCCTGATGGAAGATTCAGGGCAGGCGAAGAAACAGATCATGCAGTCGTTGCACTTCTCGATATCGCGGAGTGGACGCTCGGAGCGCCAGCCGCCGGTCTCGTAATCGTCGGCGTTGCCGGACTCAGGGATGGTGGCGCCCATCTCATGCCTGCCGGGTCCCCAGTTCTGGATATCGCTGACATCCCACTTCTTCTTCTTTGGCTTGGCTTTGGCATTCGCTTTCTTCGTATCTTTGCTCATTCGTCCGACACCTCCTCGTAACCGCGCTTGACAGCTTCGAGGTTGGCGTTGACGACATCTTCGTTGAATTTCTTGGAAAGGGAAGTCTGGACTTCCTCCAGGATTCCCTCCAGGGAGAACAGCCCGCTCACCTTGGCGAGCGCCCCGATCAGCGGCGTATTGGGGATAGCCCGCTTGATCGTCTCCAGGGCGATCTTGGTGGCCGGCACCGTGTAGACTTTCCTGCCGGCCATCTCTTTACGACCTGCCAGTTCTGAACAGGCGCCCTCGGAATTGACAATGACCACGGCGCCCTCGCCGGTGCCGGAGGTGACATCGACCACGTCCAGAAGCGTCGGGTCCAGCACCAGCACGTAGTCAGGATGCTCGATGGCGCTGTAGATCTGGATGGGCTCGTCGGAAATCCGGGTGAAGGCCACGATCGGCGCTCCCGACCGTTCCGGGCCGTACTCGGGGAAAGCCTGGAAGTACTTGTCCTGGCTCAGGGCGACCTCGGCCACCATCTTGGCCGCGGTAACAGCCCCCTGGCCGCCCCGCGCGTGCCAGCGAATCTCGGTTACCTGCTGCATTCCAACCTCCTCAAAGGGTCAAAAAGCCCGGCCGGGGGCCGGGACGGTTATGCGGGTGTGGCGCGTTAGCAGATGAATTGGGACCCCGATCCATGGGGGAAACCCGAATGAACGGGGGAAACCCGAATGTGCCAGACGCACCGCCGGAGAGCTTGTGAAAAAACTCACCAACCTTTGACCGGAACATTCTAACAGGGATTTGCGGGGATTTGTAGCGTGCCGGGCGCCACGTCGCCTTAAAACGGCTTCCTAAGGAATTAACAAAGGTGATGGTATGGCAATAGTCCTGTATATCTGTTTTTATTCAGATATGGACACCCGCTCGCAACCCGGGAAAGTCATCGGGCAAAAACAGGCATTTTTCGCATCGGGGGGATGGCAGTCAAAGCTGTTACTGACGGTCCTTGCGATATATTCGATCGCAACTATCGTTGCATCCATGTCGATCCTGGCAGGTTCAGGGCCATCTGCTGCGACACTCGGCGACGATTTGTTCAGCGTCGGCAGCTTCGAAATCGATAAAGATGCGACCCCCGAAGAGATCCGGGCCCAGACTTCTGAACATACCCGCAAGATCTTTCAGAAAGTCCGCTATGACATGTCGCCGCATTCATTCTATGACTGGTTTCAGAAGGTCGTGGCTCCCTTATTGGGGTTCACTTTGATCACCGCCTATTGCATCTGGTTCTATCGGGCTTCCTCCAATCTCGTCGCGCTTCAGGTACAGGGGACGCGGTTCTCTCCGGTATGGGCCGTGTTAGGTAACATCATCCCGGTGGCAAACATAATCCTTCCCTATCTGATCCTCACCGAGATCTGGAAGGCAAGCACGCCTGATACAGGTTCTTCCTGGCAGATAGGGAAAAGGCTGATGATGATCGATATATGGTTTGCGCTAAGGCTCGCGGCCCTGCCAGCCGGCATTGTGTCCGTCGCTTCCATGTACCTTTCGCAAAGCCTGCATACAAGGGTCATACTAGTCAGCAGCGTTCTGCTGGTGGGGGAGTGCATCATGGGAATGCTTATCGTTCGCGCAGTCGACAGGCGGCAGTTGACTAGATTCGCCGCTATCGCGGCATAATACGATCATGCCCCTTGTCCAGACCAAAAACCTCAACAAGGTGTACCGCACCGGCGGTAACATCGAAGTACATGCCCTTCGCGACGTCACCCTCGAGATCGAGGCCGGCTCCTTCATCTCCATCATGGGCCCGTCCGGTTCCGGCAAGAGCACTCTGCTCAACTTGCTGGGCTGCCTTGACCGGCCGACTTCGGGAGAACTATATATAGAAGGTGTGGAGACGTCTGGCCTCAGCTCCGCGGAACTGACGCGCATCCGCCGGGAAAAGATAGGCTTCGTCTTCCAGAGTTTCAACCTGATCCCGACGTTGACGGCGCTGGAAAACGTGATGTTACCGCTCCGTTACGAAAAAAGGCCCAATCCTAAAGCTGTCGCTTCTGAGGCTCTGGAACAGGTGGGATTGTCCGACCGGCTCGATTTCCGCTCCAACGAACTGTCCGGAGGCGAGCAGCAGCGGGTGGCGATCGCCCGCGCCCTGGTATTGAAGCCTTCGATCATCCTGGCGGATGAACCCACGGGCGAACTCGACTCCACCAACAGCGAGGCGATAATGGCCCTGCTCAAGCGCCTGAATTCAGACGAATGCCAGACCTGCCGCACCTTCGTGCTGGTGACCCACGACCCGGGCATCGCCGCCCAGACTGAGCAGACGCTGATAATGAAGGATGGGGCACTTGACGAGGTGGCAACGCTGGGGTGAGGCGCTGATCATCTGATGATAACCATCACTATTATCAGATTGAGTTTGCTGCAGCCGTTTCTTACCAGCCAGGTGGTGGACCCGGGAAGAAATAACTGGCGTTGCAGGCATCCAGGCTGCTGGCGAAAACAGTCGCTTTGAAAGAGAGGGTCCCATCAGGAATGAGGTATTTCAGGACGGCATCCTGATGGCTCGCTGGCGCGATGTCGCCCAACCACACAGGCATCCCGGTCGTCAGGATCACGCCGGCAGTCGCAGAAGATGTCTGGATCTCGACTGAATGATTTGTCGACTCCGCGGATGGATTGATCAGCTGGTATGGGACTGAAAGCTCGTGGTTCTGGTAATCGGTATAACTGCCCCAGTAGGCTGCGTTTGCCGCGAGGCTCAGCTGCGGTCGCGAGCTGAAGAACTGCCAGCTGGTACTCGCGGAATTGCCGACCATATCCGCAACCGTCAAGGTTACGCTGTGCTGGCCCGGGGTCATCATCGAAGGCGTATAGCTGACTGAACCGGGGCCGACGTTCGAATCCGCAGTCACGTCCTCTCCATCGAGAGTAAGGTTCACGGATGCAGTATCCACGCCCACCCTGTTGTCTGAGTAGGACGCCTGGATTGTCGGCGACTCGCATCCCGTGATCTGCCCATCTTCCGGGGCAAGATCGCTTATCGCTGGCGGGGTGATATCGGGAATGGTCGTTACCCAGATATCATAATTGCCGGATACTGTATCTTCCCAGACTACCGTTTCACGGTCGATAGCTTGCCGTGCCTGCTCGGAAGGTCCGGAAGCCAGGGCGCTGGTGATGCCGCTGGTGAGGTCTTTGACATATATATCCCAGCTGCCGCTGCGCCCATCTTCCCAGGTGATAAGGTCGCCGCTGATCCTTGGCGAATTCTGCGCAGCATTGTCACTGGTGACCGGCTCTTCGACACCTGTCTTGAGGTTCTTCATGCGGATGTCGGTGATGCCGTTTACTGTGCTTTGCCAGACCACCCTGTCGCCGCTGATATCCGAGACTTTCTCGTCATAAACGCTGCTGGTCACCTGCTGCTCGCCTCCACCTGCCAGGTCCTTCATATAGATATCCCAGTTGCCGTTACGGTTGTCTTCCCAGACGACCCGTGTTCCGCTTATCCGCGGTTGCCACTGGCTGGCGGTGTTAGTGCAGACATCCGTGATTACCCGCGTGGAGAAGTCAATCGCGTAGATATCGTTATTGCCCGCGCGGTCATCGACATAAACGACAGTGTTGCCGTCGACTACAGCGAGTCCCTGATTGCCAGTACCCGAGATGAGCGGCTGTTCCAGGCCAAGCAGTACGCTGCGATAGTAGATATCCCAGTCGCCAGACCGGTTATCCTGCCAGAAGTTAGTGGTGCCGTTGGTTGCGGCCAGGTTCTGATAGGCTGGGGAAGTGGACACATCCTGCTCATCGTTAGTGGAGAGGTCATACGAATAGATATCCCAGTTGCCTGCCCGGTAGTCTTTCCAGACTATGATATTGCCATGTATTGCCGGGCGGCCCTGGTTCGCGGGGTCAGTCGTTATCTGCACAGGCGCTGCAGCGGCGGAGGAAAGCGCCGCGAACAGAAGCGTCAGTGCTGTAAAAAATCCCATTATGAAGTAACGCTTCCTGAACACAAAAATCCCCTAATCCCTACCCTTATCCAGCTCGCCCGCGAGAATGGATATCATCCCAGTGGTGCTGCACGATATTCGGAAATCAGAACCGGCTATCCCCGTTTTGCCAGCGCCCTTCAGGCCAGCGCCTGGACGCTATGGTGTCAATTGTACCTCAGACAGGCCAGTACGTAAACGGACGATCCTGGAATGGGCGTTATTATCGATACAGGCCGGTCAGCCGCAAAGCCGCATCCCGCACCTGAAGTCGCATGTCCTCAGGCGCGATCAGAACCGCCTCACCGCAATACTGCAGGACCTCGTCTATCAGCCAGCTATCGTCAAACCAGGGTATCCCGCCCAGGAGTGAGCCGTCTTCCAGCATCACGGTGCCGGGCTGCTTCTCATGGACCCAGCGGGCGACCGTGGGGCTGAAAAGTATGCTGGCCTGCCGGGGCGCCTGCCTGCCCGATGGCTGCCGCGGATCTTTCCGATATGGGCCGAGGTCGATGTCACGCGGCTCGAAAGTCTCATCCAGCAGCCGGGCGCTCTTGATCATCTCGAAGCGGAAGGTGCGGATGGCGTCCCGCATGCGGCACCATGCCACCAGGTACCACTGGCCCTTGGTGTTGTTCACCAGGTACGGCTCGACGACGCGGGTCTCCACCTGGCCACTGCCGCGGGTGAGGTATTCGATCTCGACCAGCCGCTGCTCGGCCAGGCCGCGGTTGATGGCGCGGCAGATGTCGGCGTCTTCCCTCTCGGTCTCGCCGATGGGGATAGTGTCCAGGTCATCGAGGCCGCCGGCGGCGCGGATGATCTTCTCCCGTGCGGTCTCCAGAGACTGGTTGCGGCCTGCGAGGATCTGGCCACCCACGAGATCGATAGCCAGCAGCATCGCCCGGGCCTCACGGGGTGTGAGCCGCACCGGTTTCTTCAGCAGGTCGCCCTCGGGCCAGTAGGAGATATGGAGGAAGTCTCCATTCACCGAGCCGCTGATCAGGTAGCCGCCGGCTCCGGTGTTCACCAGCTGCAAAAGGTTCATGGCTTGCTCCAGCTCGTCCTTGCTGTACCCAAGGTCGCGGCAGACCTCGTCGACGGGCAGCCTGGCATCCATCTCGCCACCGAGCCTGTCGACCAGGTAGGTGACCGTCGTCGCCAGGTGGGCGAAACGGTCGGGCTCCACCTGGGGCTGCGGGCCGGGCGAGGCGGCATTGCCAGCACTGCTGGCGCCGCCTTGTACATGCTGAGGATCGGCCGCCGCCGGCACTGGAGCCTCGCCATCATGCAGGACCGCGATCCGGTCGAGGATATCGGTCAGCAGCTCCTGCAGTTCGGGCGGCCCGTCAAGTGTGGTCTCCTCGCTGTGGCTGAGCACCAGCGAACAGATCTCACTGGCACTCGTATAACCGGTGCGGAAGACGACGGAGCCATCTTCCGCCGGGACCAGCTCGCCACAATGTCCGTAATTATTGCCGGCCCACCAGCTGTAACGGGGTGAGAAGCGGATCTCGGCGACGCCTCGGCGGGGTCCGAGCTGCCATGGCTGCAGGTTGCGCCACTGCTCCGCCCTGAGATCGGCAGGCACCTCGAAATTGTGCTCGCTCTTGTTGAGATAGCGGATACGGCCGCGGATACGCCTCAGCTTGAACAGGCGCAAGGCATCCCGCTCATGGGAATGACCCACAAGATACCAGTCGCCCTGGGTGTAGATCATCGAGTAGGGATCCACCAGCCGCTCTTCCACGGAATCGGTGCTGAAAGAGTGGTATTCGAATCTGATGGTCTTGTGCTTGGCGATGGCTTCGTCGATGCGGGCCTGCCGTTTCGCGACTTCGGCATCGAAGCCTGCGGAAGGCATGTCAACCGCCACGCAGCTGGTCACCGGGTCCTCGAGGGTATTGCCGGTGCCGAGCGCAAGACCCTGAAGCGCCAGGCGAAGCAGGTTGCTGTAGGCGAACTGGCCATCCAGGATGTGGAGGCAGGTATGCAGCGACGCCAGTTCATCAGGGGAGAAGTCGACCGGGGGCAGGAAGAAGTTGTCAGGCGGCAGCAGGTAGGCGTCGCCTTCGCCATCTTCATCGGGGCGGCTCTCGATCTCGATGCCCAGCCGCCGCAGCTCGTCGCGGTCGGCAAAGAACCTGCGGGCTACGGCCTCCTGGCTCCGGGTTCCATCGTCGTAACCCTCCACGCTCTGGCGGATGGTCTCGGCACTGACCGGCCGGCCCTGGCGGGCCATCAGATATGTGACCAGCGAAAGCTGCCGGATGAGCTTGTCCTGGTCCCTCGGCGCTCCTTTTACCTTTTCAGCAGCCATGAAAACCTTCCGTCCGCCATGTGGAGTATGATGCCCAGACCATCGATTCTCACTGATTGTATAGCCGGAAGTCTTTTGGGGGAAGGGCTGCGGATGGCGGCAACCGGGATCGCAGCATCAGCCAGCGAGAGTCATACCGGGATCGCAGCACCAGCCCGGCGAGAGTCATATAATAAAGGCCTGCGAAGGCGGCCCGCGGATACTGCGGTCAGGCTCCGCAGCCGTTCTATATATACAGGAGGCTGGATGAAACTCACATCATGGCTATACCGAATGGCCCGGCTCTCCCGTGACACAGAAGTCATCACCTCCGGTAATCCCAGGAAAATGGCCCGGCGCGTGAAGAACAAGATCCTTGGCCGGACCATCTTCAGGCGGATAAACAGATGGTAGTTTACACAACCACTCGCGTTGCGGATCACGCAGCCGCTGGATCATCAGCCTGGCTGTCCGGAGGGCGCACATGCCGCTGAAGCTTATCTGCGGACCGACCGGCTCCGGCAAGACCACCCACGCGATAGAGGCTTTCCTTGCCGCGATCGACCGCGGGGAGAGCGCCGTTTTTATCGCGCCCTCAAAGCCGGACATGTACCATTTTCAGCGGCGCATCCTCGCCAGCCGGCCGGTGCTGGCAGGCGGCAAGGTCGCTACATTCAACGATCTGCTGGAAGAATTCCTGGAAGATGAAGCCGATCCGCCACGCGTGGTCACCCCAAACGAGCAATCAATATTGCTGCGCGCCGTCGTTGACGGACCCGGCAGGCCGGAGTCGCTCACGGCTTCCAGCGACTTCGAGGGTTTCATAACGGAGCTGGCCAGACTCATCAACGAGCTCGAAGAAGCGGGAATCAGGCCGGAGACTCTCGGCAAGGCCCTTAAGAAATGGGCCGGCAGCGACGCCTGGCGCCGGGGTCTCAACCAGGACCTTTTCCGTCTCTACGACGAATACCAGGCCATCCTCGAAGACCGCAATGCCGAAGACTCGGCCCAGTCCGGCCGCCGCGCGCTCGGCCGCCTCATCGAAGACAGTTCGCTGCTCGGCTACCAGTCGATAATCGTCGATGGCTTCAAGGATTTCACCCCCCTGCAGATGGAACTCATCGCCGCGCTCCGCGAGGCCACCCCGGATCTGGTCGTCACCCTTCCCCATCAGGAAGGAAAAGCGGCGCTTGGCACGCCCGCCCATTATTTCGAACTGCTGAAGCCGGGAGCCGAGGTCGAGTTCCTGACCGGGAGCTACGAGGATGACCGGGTCCCACCCATCAGGCACATAGCAGAAAACCTTTTTGAGGAAGAGGCTGGCAGGATCGCGGCGGGTCCGGCGGTCACCGTGTTACAGGCCGCGGGCGTACGCGGCCAGGCGGAACTGGTTGCGGCGGAGGTGCTGAAGCTCTGGAGGGAAGAAAAGACAAGCCTTGATGACATGGCTGTCGTCACCCGCACCAGCGGGCCCGACAGTCTCGCAATCGCGTCGGCGTTTGCCGACTTCGGGATCCCATTCGAGACCTCCGGGTCGTTGCCGCTGGTGTCAACGCCGGTGGGCCGCACGGCCATGGCTGCCATCGAACTGGCGGCCGGCACCGGCAGTCTTCTCGCCTACCTGCGTAGCCCGCTCGATGTGGCCGAGGCTGACAAGGTCGACGAATTCGACCGGTTATCACGCTCGCTCAATACTGATGACCCTTCGATCCTGATGCTGGAATGGAACCGCCTCGACGGCAGGCCTCTGGAGGAGATCGAGCGCCTGAAACAGGCGGCCGCCCTGGGCATCGAACCGCTGGCATCCGAGATGACCGATATCATGCGAAACCTGGTGCGCGCCGCCGCCGCCGATTCCTCGCTGGAAAAGATCGGGATGGACGCCGCCGCTCTCAGGAACCTGGTATCCGCCTGTCATGAAGCAGTCAGGGCCGGAGAAATGATCGGTGAGCCGCCTTCCCTGAAGGACGAGGCGGAATCCCTTCTCCCGGTCACCCGCGAACTCCTGCTGCTGCGCGACTGTATCAAGGAGGCGTCATGGTGGCCCGGCTCCGGATCAAGCCGCAATTGCGTGCGGCTGCTGGATCCGCACCGCGTGCTCAACCAGAGGTTTGACGCCATCTTTGTCTGTGGCCTGCTGGAAGGCCAGTTCCCCAGCATGGGGAGGGAGAGTGTCTTCCTCAGCGACGCCGACCGTGAATGGCTCAGGGATAACGCTGCGCTGCCCCTGGCGGCTAACGGCCGGCGGCTGGACGAAGAGCGCTTCCTCTACCAGCGGACCCTCACCCGGGCGCGCCGCCGGATCTACCTCTGCTATCCGTACTGCGACCAGAAGGGGGAACCGACTGTGCGTTCCCTTTTCGTCGATGACACCCTCGACCTTTTCGAAGGCGACGCTGCCGATCCGCATGTCGAGGATTCCTGGGAAACCAGATCAAAACAGATAAGCGACATCTCCTTCCGCGCCGCCGAAGCTCCGACAGCGACGCAGGCCCTGCTTTCCCTCGCTTCCAGGAATCCCGGGAACATCCCGCAGGCGGCCAGGGCGCTCGATGAACTTGAGAAGGCCGCCGACGGCGCTGGCCTTGCCGGGAGGTTGAAGCACAGCCTTGAGGCCGCATTACCTAACTGGCCACATATCGGAGATGAGGTAAAAAAGCAGCTGGCGGAGCAGGAATACTTCAGGGTCACGGAGCTCGAACGCTATCTCCGCTGCCCCTTCGGATTCTTCGTGGAAAGGGTGGTCAGGCCCAAACCCCTGGAGCGGGACGATTTCGCCCTGGTCCGCGGTTCGGCGGTGCACGCGATCCTGTGCAGGTTCCTCGAGGAACTGAAGCCGGGCAAGATATATCTGCCGAGAGCGGACGACGGCCAGATCGAGCAGGCCCGACGGATCATGCGGCACATCGTCGACGAGGAGATGGAGCAGATGGGCGAAGGCCTTCGGCCTGAGATCACCCGCATATCACTCCATAGCCATCTCGACCGCTTCATCGATCGGGAACGGACGGTGCGTCCGGAATTCCTGCCATACGACTGTGAGATGGGCTTCGGTATATGTGACAAGGCAGAGGGCGGGGTCAGCGGCCGCTACGACGAGGAAACCATGCTCCAGTTCGGCGATATCAAGCTATGCGGAAAGATCGACCGCATCGATCTGCGCGACGGGAAGACCCTCGCAGTCGTGATCGACTACAAGACCAGCAGCGATGACAATCTCACGAAGCTGGCCGATTTTATGGCGACGGGGACCATCCAGGTGCCGCTTTATATGCTCGCGGCGCGCGAGATCTGGGGTTTCGAACCGGTCGGCGGCGAATACTACGGCGTCCTCGGCAAGCGCCGCCGCGGCGTGTACCTGGAGAAGTACAGGGATATCCTCGGGCTCGCCTCCGGCGAGCCCTATGAAAACGAATTCGTCGACGAGGACGCCTTCGAGGCGTGCATCGAGACGGCGAAAGAACAGGCCATAAGCGCGGCAGCCGGCATCCGCGCCGGCGACTTCCCCTGCGCGCCTCTGGATGATGATTCCTGCAAACATTGCGATCACACAGATATCTGCCGCAAGAAGACATTGCCGAAGTCTGCACCGGACACAGAGGTAGCATGATGGCCGAAGGGTTCAAGCCCACAGACAGCCAGAAGAAAGCGATCGGCCGCCTGGACGGGAGGCTGTTCATCGCCGCCGGCGCCGGATCGGGCAAGACGGCCGTGGTCGCCAACCGCTATGTCGAGGCGATAGCCTCGGGCAAGGCGGAAGTCGACCAGATCCTCACCATCACCTTCACAAAAAAGGCTGCCGCCGAGATGATGAAACGGGTGCGCAAGGTCCTGCGGCAGCGGATGCATGAAGACCCCGACCCGGAACGGGCCGAGCGCATGCGGCGCGCCTACCGGAATATCGAGAGCTCACGCATCAGCACCAACGACAGTTTTTACGCCCAGGTACTTCAGGCTAACGCGCTGGCCGCTGGAATCGATCCGAGATTCACAGTTGCCGACGAGAGCAGCGCCGGGGTCATGCGCGAAGCGGCTTTCGACGAGGCGCTTCAGGAGTTCGTCGAGCGCAACGGAGCCGCCGGCACCGACTTTGTCATGGCATATGATCCCAAACTGTGGGGCAGCCTGTTCGGCATCATCGATGGCGTCTACACGACCATAAGGAGCCGCGGACACAAACCGCGGCTGCCGCTTCCAGATCCTGAAGGGCTTTATGTGCAGAGATCCCGGCGGCTTCTGAAGGCGATCGATGACTTCGATGATGAAGTAAAACGGACAGGCGCTTCTTATGCGACCATCGGCAGCGTCCAGGAGACAAACTGGAAACTCAGGGCCGCCTGCAGTTCCACCCAGATGGATGTCCGCCGGCAGATGCTGGATGAGGGTAAGCCCTGCGCAGCCAGGGGCGCGCTCAAGGAAGAGATCAAGGAAATCCAGCAGGCGCGATCAGCCTGCCTGACCGCTCTTGATTCCTTCAAGGCCGTCGATACGCTCAGGCTGATGAGTGATCTGCTGGAGACGTACCACCGGATCTACTCCAGGAAAAAATCAGACGAGGGCGTGATGGATTTTGCCGACCTGGCGCTGAAGACCCGCGACCTGCTGGTTGAGAACAAGAGCATCAGCCACCGGCTTTCGTCGAGCTTCGAGATGATCATGGTAGATGAATACCAGGATACCAACCCGCTTCAGGCCAGGATCACCGACCTGATCAACACTGGCAACCTGATGATGGTCGGCGACGAGAACCAGTCCATCTTCGGTTTCCGCGACGCGGAAGTCGGCCTCTTCCAGGAAGAGGACAGGCAGGCGGAAGCCGGTGGCTACCGGATCCCACTGGCAGAGAACTTCCGCAGCCAGCCGGAGATCCTCAAGTTCGTGGATGCCATCTTCCAGCGCGAAGAGATGCTCGGCCGCAGGTACCTTCAACTGGAACCCAAGGCCAGCCTCGATCCGCGTCCGGAAGAATGCCGGATCGAAGTGCTCGTAGTCGACCAGAAACCGCCGTGCCGCGAAAAAGCGCTCTCGGCTTCCGATGCCAGGGCAGTCGAGGCCCAGCTTATCGCCGAGAGGCTGCAGCAACTCCATGGGGAAGGCTACAGCTTCGGCGACATGGCGATCATCATGGCCAACCGCACTGAGGTGGACCTCTACAGCGATGCCCTCGACAGGGCGAATATCAATAATTATCTGGCGATCGGCGTCAAGTACTTCGGCCGGCCGGAGCTCGGCGATAGCATCAACATTCTCCGGCTTTTAGTCAACCAGCTGGACGACGAGGCACTGGTGGCAGCCCTGCGTTCACCCATGGTGAAAGTCTCCGACGACACGCTCTACTGGTTGCGGCAGGCGGCCGGCCGCGACAGTGAGAGGAATCCCAATCCCCTCTGGCTCGCCGTGCGCCGCCTGAACGAGCCGGGTCTGCTGGTGAACATCACCGGTTCGGAGCGTGGCAAGCTCAGCAGTTTTGCCGCCGATCTGACCCGGCTGCGAGACTATGCCGCCCGCCATTCACTCCAGGAGACGGCGAGCCGCGTCATCGCCTACAACGATTACGCTGCCGCGACGGCTGCCGGCCCGGGAGGAAGGCAGGCGCTGGCCAACCTGATGAAACTCCTCGATCTTGCCGCCGATTTTGAAGCGGCCTGGGGCCGTGATCTGGCGGCTTTCACCGAGTTCCTCGGCCGCCAGAAGTCCAGCGATGCCCGCGAGGCGGACGCTCCCGTCGAAGAAGAGGGCGTCGACTCGGTCAGGATCATGACCATGCACTCCGCCAAAGGACTGGAATTCCCACTGGTAGTCCTGCCCAAGCTTGGCTCGCAGAAAAACTACGGCCCGAAGGGCAAACCGGCGGTACTTCTCGATCGCGAAGAGGATTCCGGCAGAGTCGGTCTGCGTTTTGCTGAGCCAGGCCAGGACGATAAGACGGCTGTCTTCGATTACGATGAGCTGGAAGACGAGAAGGCGGCTCGTGAGCTGGAGGAAGAGAAACGTCTGATATATGTGGCCATGACCAGGGCCGAACGGCATCTGATCCTCGTGGGCTTCGCCGATCTGGAAAAGCCCGGCAAGGGAACCGGCGAGGGCTCCAGGCCGTTCGACTGGATCCGCGATCGCCTGGATCTGGACCGCAAAAGCCGTCCGGGTCTCGATGAGCTCACACAGCTGGAAGATATCGCTGATGCCCGCGTCTGCCTGCAGGTCTGCACTGATCCCGATGTAGTCCTGGCGCGGGCGGCAGAGACAGAATCCGAGCACGAACTTGCTGAAGCGCCTGAGCCGGTGAATCCTGCCATCAGGGATATGCCAGGCCCGGCCATATTCGTACCCCCGGTGATCTCGCCGACCAGCCTCGACGCGTTCAATGCCTGCCCCCGCCGCTATTACTTCGACAAGGTGCTCGGGATCGGCAGGCTTCTGGATATAGATGCCGGCGGTGGCGCCGCGGTCGACGGGGGCAACCTGAATCACATGGAGATGGGTTCACTCGTCCATCATCTCCTCGAGCATGAACTGGAGGCAGCGATCGACGGTTCGGTAACACCGGTCATGATGGATGTGGCTGCCGTGGCCCTTTTCAGCTCGGCCGGCGCCGCAGATGCGGCTGCAGGCAGCGAGACCGCCGCCAGCGACGCCGCCCCGAAAACCCTTGTCACCGCCGATTATCAGAGGGCTGCAGCCCTCCTGGCAAGCTTCGCCCGCACGCCCGTTGCCAGGACCATTCTCGCCGCCCATGATGCTAGCCTGCTCAAGAAAGAATTACCATTCCAGACCCTGGTCGGCCAGACCATGGTACAGGGTTTCATCGATGCCCTTTGCCCCGACGACGACAGCGGCACCCTCGTCGTCGACTACAAGACCGGCAATCCCGGTGAAGGCAAGGCGGCGCTTGATCGGGCAGCCGCCGCTTATAAATACCAGATGACGTCCTACGCCCTGGCGGCATCCCGCCTGTACCCTGGCCCCGTCAGAACTGTGCTGGTATTCCTCGGCGGCGACGAGCCGTCCGAATCCACGCAGCAATATTCGCAAGCAGAAGGCGCCCGTCTCGAAGGGGAGATAAAAGCGCTCATCGACTCCATGGCCCCCGGCGACTTCCCGCCGGCCGGGGAGCTCGACCCCCACCAGTGCCACTACTGCGCAGCTGGCCCCAGCGGCGCCCGGATCTGCCTGCCGCCCACTGGCGCGGCTGAATAGCCTCAGACTGCCGGCCTCCCGGCTGCCTGCCACTCCCCGGCGTTTAATCCCCATCCCAGCGGGTAATTTGCTGGTATCCAGCTTTTTCCTTCAGATAAAGGAACTCGCGGCCGATTGGCGCATTATGTATGTAGCGCCCTGAGTGGCTGAGCCGGTTTTTGACCCGCTAAAGGGCGCTGATGCCTGCAATGGGACAGCGATTATCGCGATAACCACACCTCCGGGGGAGGGGATTCCTTTGACCAGGAAGTCGGGAGATGCAGCCGCCGGGAAAGAGTCCGGAGGAAGATTCCCGCGCACCCTGGCTTCAGTGCTGGGCACCTGCCTGATCCAGGACACCATCGCTTCATTCATAGACTACGTCGAGACCGGCGTTATGGCTTTCGAACGGGATGGCACCCTGATCGGCGAGGTCCTCTGCGGCAACAGCTTCTGCCGGATGCTGATGGAGGCGGTGGCGCAGGACCCTGACGGGGCCGCCGCCATGGCCTTCAGGGAAGCCACCAGCTCGAGTATCAAGACGGTCATCGAAAGCGGCCAGGTCCACGAGAAGACGATCATCGGCATCGCTTTCCATTCCGCTCCGATCATGGCTTTCGGCGAAGTGATCGGCGTCATTTCCGGTGGCGTCTCTGAAGTCCCCGGCGACGAATCATCCCTCAGGGAGGCCGCCGCCGCGTCGGGCATCGACTACAAAAAGCTAGCCGCCGCGGCCGGCAAGACCTTTCACAAACCTGACTATATATATGACGCTGCGCGGAAACATCTGGCGCGGCTGGCCGGCACCGTAGGCAAGCTTTACGAGGACGCGATCGAAAAAGAGCAGGCTGACGCCCAGGTCAACGATCGTGACCAGGAACTGGCCGCCACCCGCGAACTCGAGAACCGCATCCTCGGCAGTATGACAACCGGTGTAGCGGTCTTCGGAAGCGACCTCAGAATCAGCGTCTGGAACCAGGCCGCGGAAGCGATCTCCGGGTTGAGCGCCGAGAGGGCAATCGGCAGCCACCTCAGGCAGCTGTTGCCCGGGGATGCCAGTCAGGGCTTCGAAGCAGAATTTCAGAAGATCATGAAAACAGGAGCCTGCTGGCATAGCCCGGAATCAAGTTTCTCCATGGAAGGCCGGGAAGACCTTTTACTCGAAGTGACAGCGGCGCCGTTACTGGACAGGGACGGCAGGGTCGAGGGCGTCGTTGTCCTGTTCGATGACGTGACGGCGGAAGCAGCCCTCCGCGCCAAGCTGGATAGCTATATCCATAAGCTCGAGGGTACCAGCAGCTTTCTCAAGAGCCTGCTCGATGGCATGGCCGAGGGCGCCTATACCTGCGACCTTGAAAGCAGGTTCACTTACCTCAATCCCGCAGCTGAAAAGATCACGGGATACACCGAGTCCGAACTGCTGGGGAAGCACGCGGCCGACCTGGTCCCGGAAGAAGACCGAGGGAAGCTGGAAGCCCTGCGCCAGCGCCGCCGCCAGGGCCTCGTCGACCGTTACGAGCTCGAAATCCTCCGCAAGGACGGCCAGCGGATCACCCTGATGCAGACGGTCGCCCCCTTATATGAAGCGGGTGAGGTTGTAGGGCTGGTCGGCGTCGCCATTGATATCACCAGCAGTAAAATACTCCGGCAGGAGCTGGAGCAGCAGAACCAGCGGCTGATGCTGCTGCAGTCGGTCATCTCCCGCAGCATGTCAGGCCTCACTCGCGGGGAAGCTCTCAAGACGCTGGCCGAGGAAGTCGTGACCACCTTCGGCTATGACTTATGCAACGTCTTCATGGTGAAGGATGACGGCTCGAAGCTGCAGATAGTCGCCAGCCAGGGTTATGATGACGAATTCGTCCGTCAGTTGAATGAAAGCGCTACCTTCAGCCTCAGCAACGAGAAGTTCAGGCAGACGCCGGGAGCCAGGGCGTTCCTCGAAGGCCGGCAGGGTGTCATCACCGACCTCCAGAAGAACGCTCCCGACCGCCAGCTCGAAAAAGCGGCCAGGCAGCATGACTTTCACTCGGTCGCGGTGACGCCGCTCGAATATCGCGGCGAACGGCTGGGATTCCTGGCTGTATATACCGGCGAGATACATGAGTTCGACGAAGAAGAGCTCGGTTTCCTCAAGAGCATCGCCGCCCAGGCGGCGACGATCGCCGGCAGCGCCAGGATCTATAACCGCCTTGCCCGGTCAGAAGAACGGTACCGCGAGCTCTACGACAAGGCCGCCGACTGGATGTACACTCTCGACAGCGACGGCGTCATCATCGAGTGCAACGAGACCATGGCCGAGGCTCTTGAACTCACCAGGGACGAGATCATCGGCAGATATATATATGATCTCGAATCCGGCGCTGACCGGGAAAAGGCAATAGCCACCATCGCCGGTTTCAGGGAGAAGGGCGCCCCTGACATGATCTTCACCTCCGAGCGCACTTTCATCAGCGGCAGCGGCAGGGCGCTGACAGTCGAGCTTCACGCCCGTAGCATGGCGAACGAGGCCGGCGACTCCTTCCAGTGGCGGGTGGTCGGGCGCGACATCACCGAGAAGAAGGAAGCCGAGCAGCGGCTGAAGCTGCTTGCGGCCGCCGTGGAGAACGCCCATGAATCTGTAGTGATCAGCGACCTCAACGGCGATCTTCTTTCCATAAACGACGCCGGCGCCGCCATGCTGGGTCTTGACGCCGCTGAGATGACCGGCATGCACATGGGCGAGTTCTGGTCGGACGAGAATCCGGCGGGGCTCAGGGATGAGATCTACGCCCAGACGCTTAAGGGCGGCTGGGAAGGGCAGATGCACTACCGCCGGGCCGATGGCACAAGCATCCCGGTGTTCGTATCATCCGCCATCGTCGACGATGGCGAGGGCAAGCCCTACGCGATGGTCGGTATCGCCCGCGACATTTCGGTGGAGCAGCGGATGACTACCGAGATACTCCAGCGCAACCGCGAACTGGCTGTGCTCAACTCGGTAGCCACAATCACATCCAGCACCCTGGACCTCGAAGAGATATTGCAGGGCGCCCTCGATTCCATCATCGACTCGATGAGCTACGACGGAGGGATCA